>UQWV01000001.1 GCA_900544845.1 uncultured Collinsella sp.
TACGCTGGCCCTCCTGCACACGGGTCTCCTTTATCGCTCCCCCCGCCCCCCTATGTGGGGTCTCTTGTGGGGGGGGGTCACCAATTTGCTAACCCCCCCACCACTTTCACCCCAACCTCGGGCACCTGGGAAACCTTTACTAAGTTGCGGCGATAACACCGCCTTCATTTCCTGTAGTTGTTTTTTATCTCCTAAGGAGAGCGACATGGAGAACAAGTACGTCTGCTCTGTCGATATCGGCGGAACTAAGATCGCGACTGCCATCATGGAGTACCCGGCTGACGGCGGCGTGCCCCATCCCGTTTTTGAGGCCGAGGTTCCCACCGAGGCCCAAGAGGGCGGCGAGGCCGTCTTCCAGCGTATCGAGGCGTCCATCAAGGCTGCTCTCGAGGCGAATCCCGAAGTCGAGGTCCTTGGCGTCGGTATCGGTGCCGCCGGCGTTGTCGATCCCAAGACGGGCGCCATCGCGTATGCCAACGAGATCATGCCCGGCTGGTCCGGCGTTCAGTTGGGGCCGCGCCTGCGCGAGGACCTCGGTCTTCCCGTTGCCGTTGTAGGCGACGTGCAGGCTCATGCTCTGGGCGAGGCCCACTGGGGCGTCGGCAAGGGCAAGTTCTCCGTCTTGTGTCTTGGCATCGGTACGGGCATCGGCGGCGCATATGTCGAGAACGGCCGCGTGATGCAGGGCTTCCATGGTGCTGCTGGCCATATGGGCCACATCGAGTGCTCGGCTGCCGCCGGTATTCCCTGCGCCTGCGGGCGTTCCGGCCATCTGGAGTCGGTTGCTTCGGGCACTTCCATTGGTCGTATGTACGATGAGCGTTTTGGCCGCGTCGACCCCAGCCGTCCTTCGGTCGGTCGCGATGTGAACGACCTGTGCCGTGCGGGCGACGCAAAGGCGACCGAGGTCATCCATGACGCCGGCTTTGCGCTGGGGGCCAGCTTGGGCTCGCTCGCTAACATCCTGGACCCTGAGGTCATCGTGCTTTCGGGCGGCGTGATTCACCAAGGTCCCGATTGGCGTTCGCAGACGTGGAAGGATTCGGTGCACGAGGGCTATGCCAGCCAGGCGCTCGATCCGCTTCAGAACACGCCGATCCTCATCGGTTCTCTGGAGGGCGATGCTCCGCTCATCGGTGCCGCTGAGCATCTCCTTGCCTCGTTGAAGTAAACGTATCTTCTGTAGGAGCCTCCCGAGACAACACGTCTCGGGAGGCTGTTCTGAGAAAGGTTACAGCCTTATGACCGTCAATCCTTTGATTCAATCCCTGAAGGGCAAGCTCGTCGTGAGCGTTCAGGCGTATATGGGCGAGCCGCTTCGTACGCCCGAGACCATGGCGCAAATGTCTCGCGCTTGCGAGCTCGGCGGCGCCGCCGCCATTCGCTGCCAGGGCCTTGCCGACATTGCCGCCATTAAGGGTCGCTGTGAGGTTCCCGTCATCGGCCTGTGGAAGGATGGGCACGAGGGCGTTTACATCACGCCGACGCTGCGTCACGCTCGCGCCTGCGTTGCTGCCGGTGCCGATATCGTGGCGATCGACGCCACCGATCGTCCGCGCCCCGATGGCAAGACGGTCGAGGATACCTTCCGCCCGCTGCACGAGGAGGGTGTGCTCCTGATGGCGGATTGCGCCACCATCGAGGACATTCGCCGTGCTGTTGATATGGGCTTCGACCTTGTATCCACCACGCTTTCTCACGGCGTCGCCGCCATCGACTGCACCATGGCCGATGGCCCCGACCTGCCGCTCCTGCGTCAGGCGACCGAGGAATTCCCCGGCCTTCCCATCATTTGCGAGGGTCGCGTGCATACGCCCGAGGAGGCTCGCGCCGCGATTGATGCTGGCGCCTGGGCCGTTGTTGTCGGCACCGCCATCACGCACCCCACGAGTATTACGAGTTGGTTCAAGGCTGCGCTTGAGGCGTAAGACAGGCCTCGTATCCGCTCGGGGCGGTATACTCAATATAGGCAATTGACCGCGCGGGATCCGGGTTGCTGGGTCCCGCGCTTGTTTTCGGGAGGCAGCACATGCAAAAGGGAGATGCCATGGATGCGGCGGAGCGCTCGGAGCGCATCCCCGATATCGTCATCATTACCGGAATGTCCGGATCGGGCCGCACACAGGCCATGCACGTGTTCGAGGACATGGGCTATTTTTGCATCGATAACCTGCCTCCGCGTCTCATCGCCCAGCTTGCCGAGCTCGTCGGCATCAATACGGGCGTGGGCAGGCATCTCGCCGTCACCTGCGATTTGCGTAGCCAGGGGCTGTTTGACGAGTTGCTCGATGCGGTCGCCGCGCTCGAAGAGCGCGAGATGAGCTGCGACATCGTGTTCCTGGAGGCTTCTGACGAGGTGCTGATTCGTCGCTACAGCGAAAATCGCCGCCGTCATCCCATTGCCAAGCCGGGGGAGACTACGGCCGATGCCATTCAGCGCGAGCGCCTGCAGCTTCAGGGCGTGCGCGACCGAGCCGATATGATTATCGACACGAGCCGTCTGCGCACCTCTGCGCTGCGCAACAAGCTACGTATGGCATTTTCCGAGCTGTCCGACCAGCAGCTCATGGACGTCCACGTATTCTCGTTTGGCTTTAAGCACGGCATGCCCGTCGAGGCGGACATTATGATCGATGTCCGCTTCCTGCCTAATCCGTTCTACGATCCCGAGATGCGCACCATGACCGGTCTCGATAAGAAGGTCTCCGATTTTGTTCTGGACCATCCCAAGACGCAGGAGTTTTGGAAGGCTTGGACACAGCTGCTCGATACGGTGATGCCGGGCTATATCGCGGAGGGTAAGCCGCAGCTTTCTATCGCCATCGGCTGCACGGGCGGCCAGCACCGCAGCGTTGCCATTGCCGAGGCCACAGCCCGTTACCTGGAAGGCGCTCAGTATCATGTGAGCATCTCCCACCGCGACCTGTCGCGCGCCAACACGAAGGCATAGGCCTGCATGTCGTTTACCGCCGAGGTGCGTGACGAGCTCGCGCGCTGCGAACCCGAATGTGAATACTGCGACTTGTCGACGCTTGCCGCCCTCACGCGCGTGAGCGGTACGCTCTCGCTTACCGGCTCTGGGCGGTATCGTTTGACGGTTGCGACTGAGACGGGAGCCGTCGCGCGCACGATGATCACGCTGACGCATCGTATCCTTAAGCTCAAAACGGAGTTCACCGTCCGTAAATCTGTATTGCATAAGGTTCGAAACTACCTCATCACCTTGCCTGATCAGCCAGACCTGGATAAGGCCTTGGTTCTGCTGGGTATCCTCGACCGTAGGGGAGGACTTGTCGCCGGCGTACCCCGACATATCGTTGCCCGTCCTTGCTGTAGACTTGCCTATATCCGCGGCGCGCTCATCGCGGGCGGCTTCGTGGCCGATCCACGCGGCGATTTTCATTTGGAGATCGCTGTGCAGGGCGAGCAATATGCCAAGGGGCTTTGCGATCTGTTGGAGCAGATTGGGGTCCATGCTCGTGTTAATGCACGGCGGGGGTCATATGCCGTGTACATTAAGAGCGCCGAGGAAATCGAGCATCTATTAAAGCTGATTGGCGCCAAGCGCAGCGTTGCCGAGATTGAGGAGGCGCGCGCGGTCAAGTTGGTTAAGAACGATGTGAACCGTCGCGTGAACGCCGAGCTCGCCAACCAGACCAGAAGTGCGGGTGCCGCCCAGCATCAGCTTGCGCTTATCGATGAGCTCGAGCAGCGAGGCCTTCGCGATGCGCTTCCGGATGCCTTGGCGGTCTTTTGCGACCTGCGCGAGCGCTATCCCGATCTTTCGCTGCGTGATTTAGGGGAGATGGCTGACCCTCCCTTGTCGAAGTCGGCCCTCTACCATCGTGTTTTACGGCTTGAAAAGCTCATTGAAGCAAACAGGTAGATTAAAGTATCGACTTATATACGGATTTAGCTGCTGTTTTAGTATTTAAACGTTTTAACGTAAATTTGATTTTCAATTTCGAGCATTCTCGTGAAATTCAAGTCAAAAAAAAGGTATATTAGGCGAGTGGTTAGTTTGTGGGCCTCAACGGCGGGCGCTGTAGCTCGCGGGGGCCTTACGAAAGGAGACACAATGGCAGTAAAGGTTGCTATTAACGGCTTCGGTCGCATCGGTCGTCTGGCTTTCCGTCAGATGTTCGGTCATGAGGGCTCCGAGATCGTCGCTATCAACGACCTCACCTCTCCCGATATGCTCGCTTACCTGCTGAAGTACGACTCCACGCAGGGCAACTACGCTCGCGATCACGAGGTCGTTGCTGGCGAGGATTCCATCACCGTTGACGGCAAGGAGATCAAGATCTACAAGGAGGCCGACGCCAACAACCTGCCTTGGGGTGACCTCGACGTCGACGTCGTTCTCGAGTGCACCGGCTTCTACACCAGCAAGGCTAAGGCTCAGGCCCACATCAACGCTGGCGCCAAGAAGGTCGTCATCTCCGCTCCGGCTGGCAGCGATCTGCCCACCATCGTGTACAACGTCAACCACGAGACGCTGACCGCTGAGGACAACATCATCTCCGCTGCTTCCTGCACCACCAACTGCCTCGCCCCGATGGCCAAGGGTCTGAACGACTTCGCTCCCATCGTGTCCGGCATCATGACTACCATTCACGCCTGGACTGGCGACCAGATGCCGCTCGACGGCCCGCAGCGTAAGGGCAACAAGCGTCGTAGCCGCGCCTGCGCCGTTAACATCGTCCCCAACACCACCGGTGCTGCCAAGGCTATCGGCCTGGTTCTCCCCGAGCTCAACGGTAAGCTCATCGGTGCCGCCCAGCGCGTCCCGACGCCGACCGGCTCCATCACCAACCTCTACGCTGTCGTTGACAAGAAGGTCACCGTCGACGAGGTCAACGCTGCTATGAAGGCCTACGCTGCCACCATCTCCGAGACCTTCGGTTACAACGAGGACGACATCGTCTCCACCGACATCATCGGCGAGACCCACGGCTCCATCTTCGACGCCACTCAGACCATGTGCTCTGACCTCGGCAACGGCCAGACCCTCGTTCAGGTCACCTCTTGGTACGACAACGAGAACTCCTACACCTCTCAGATGGTCCGCACCATCAAGTACTTCGAGAAGTTCGTTGCTTAATTTAGCTTTTAGCGAATAGCTCGTTGAGCGTCTAAAGAAGGGCGCGGCCTTATAGGGCTTACACCCTAGGGTCGCGCCCTTTTTATAAGAAATCGTCTGCCGTAATGGGAGGCAGACACGTACGAAAGGTAGAAGCAAACATGGCCTTTACCAAGAAGACCGTCCGCGACATCGATGTCGACGGCAAGCGCGTTCTCGTCCGCGTTGACTTTAACGTGCCTATCAAGGATGGCGTCGTTGGCGACACCACCCGTATCAAGGCTGCCCTGCCCACCATCAACTATCTCGTTGAGCACAATGCTCGCGTCATCCTCATGAGCCACCTCGGCCGTCCCGATGGCACCGGCTTCCAGCCCGAGCTGTCCCTCGAGCCCGTCGCCAAGAAGCTTGCCGAGCTCTCTGGTCTTGACGTTGCCTTTGTTGCCGACACCTACGGCGAGAAGGCTGCCGAGGCTGTCGCCGCCGTCGAGCCGGGCAAGGTTCTCGTTCTCGAGAACGTCCGCTTCGATAAGCGTGAGAAGAAGAACGATCCCGAGATCGCCAAGAAGCTCGCTTCCTATGGTGACGTCTTCGTTCTCGATGCCTTCGGCACTGCTCACCGCGCCCAGGGTTCCGTCGTGGGCCCCGCCGCTTACCTGCCCGCAGTCGCTGGCTTCCTGCTCGAGAAGGAGGTCGACACGCTGACCGGCATCTTCGCCGAGCCCGAGCGCCCCTTCGTCGCTATCGTCGGCGGTTCCAAGGTTTCCTCCAAGATCGGCGTTCTCGATCACCTCATCGACTCCGCTGACACCCTGATCATCGGTGGCGGCATGGCCTACACCTTCTTCCTGGCTCAGGGCCTGACCGTCGGTCAGTCCCTCAAGGAAGAGGACTGGGTCGAGCGCGCTGGCGAGATGCTCAAGAAGGCCGAGGAGAAGGGCGTCAAGATCCTGCTCCCCATCGACAACCGCGTTGCCGATCACTTTGGCGAGGACGCTGTCCCCGAGGTTGTCGCTTCCGACGCTATCCCCGACGATCGTGAGGGTATGGACATCGGCCCCAAGACCGAGGAGCTTTACGCCGAGGCCGTCAAGGGCGCCAAGACCGTGTTCTGGAATGGTCCCATGGGCGTCTTCGAGTTCGACAACTTCGCTCACGGCACCCAGGCTATCGCCGAGGCTGTCGCCGAGGCCGACTGCACCTCGATCATCGGCGGTGGCGACTCTGTCGCAGCTGTCAACAAGTTCAACCTGGCCGACAAGATGAGCTGGATCTCCACCGGTGGTGGCGCTTCCATGGAGCTCGTCGAGGGTAAGGCCCTGCCCGGAGTGGAGGCGCTTCTCGATGCCTAATCGCACCCTTCTTATCGCTGGTAACTGGAAGATGAACAACGACGTCGCCGAGGCCGCCAAGCTCGCCGACGAGCTGGCTCAGGCTCTGCCCGAGGTTCCGGCCGGCGTCGAGGTGCTCGTCTGCCCTCCGACCATCGACATCACCACGGTTCATGACCGTATTCAGGCTGCCCCCATTGCCCTCGGTGCACAGAACGTGTACTGGGAGGCCAAGGGTGCCTTCACCGGTGAGTCCTCTTGCGACATGCTCAAGTCTGCTGGCTGCACCTACTGCATCATCGGTCACTCCGAGCGTCGTGATTACTTCCACGAGACCGACGAGGACCAGAACAAGAAGGCCAAGGCTCTCGTTGCCGCCGGTCTTGTTCCTGTCTTCTGCTGCGGCGAGTCCCTCGAGGTCCGCGAGGCTGGCACCTATGTCGAGCATGTCGTGAACCAGGTCAAGGCTGGCCTTGCTGGTCTTGAGATCACCTGCCCCAAGCAGGTCGTCGTCGCCTACGAGCCCATCTGGGCCATCGGCACCGGTAAGACCGCTACCGCTGAGGACGCTCAGGAGGTCTGCGGCGCTATCCGTGAGACCCTCAAGGAGATGTTCGGCGAGGAGCTCGCCGACGGCATCCGCGTCCTGTACGGTGGTTCCGCCAAGCCCGGCAACATTGCCGAGCTCGTCGCCAAGCCCGACGTTGACGGCGCCCTCGTGGGCGGCGCTTCGCTCAAGGCTGCCGACTTCGCCTCTATGGTCGTCAAGGCAGGCGAGTAGGACATATGGCACAGCGTCATCTTCCTGCACTCCTGATCATCATGGATGGTTGCGGCCTTGCTCCGGCCGATGGCGAGAACGCCGTCGCCGCTGCCAAGACGCCCTTCCTTGATAGCCTGTACGAGAAGTATCCCCACACTACGCTCGGCGCTTCGGGCGAGGACGTGGGCCTTCCCGACGGTCAGATGGGCAACTCCGAGGTGGGTCACCTCAACATCGGTGCCGGCCGCATCGTGTTCCAGGAGCTTTCGCGCATCAACAACGCCATCAAGGATGGCTCCATCGCCAAGAACGAGGTCTTCGTCAAGGCTATGGACGACGTCAAGGCTGACGGCAAGACTCTCCACCTCATGGGCCTTATGAGCCCTGGCGGTGTTCATTCTCACATGAACCACGTCGAGGCTCTGGTCAAGATGGCTGCCGAGCATGGTGTCAAGACCGTTCGCGTCCACGCCTTCATGGATGGCCGCGACGTTGACCCGCAGTCCGGTGCCGGTTACATGAGTGAGTTCTGCGCCTTCCTGGCCAAGATCTCCGAGGAGACCGGTTGCGACGCTCGCGTTGCCACCGTCTCGGGCCGTTATTGGGCCATGGACCGCGATAATCGTTGGGAGCGCATCCAGCGCGCCTACGACGTCATGGTCAACGCGTCCGATGCTGATACCGACCCCGTTGCCGGTATCAAGGCCTACTACGAGAAGGATCCGCGCGGCGACGAGTTTGTCGAGCCTTTCGCTGCCCATAACGAGGGCATTCACGAGGGCGACGCGGCCATCTTCTTCAACTTCCGTCCCGACCGCGCTCGTCAGATGACCCGCGTGTTCACGGACAAGGAGTTCGACGGCTTTGAGCGCGAGCAGATCAAGCTTTCGCACTTTGTGACGATGACCGAGTATGATCCGACGTTTGACGTCGAGGTCGCCTTCCCCAAGACGTTCCCCGAGAACGTCCTGGCCGACGTTATCGCCGCCAACGGCCTGAAGCAGCTGCACACCGCCGAGACCGAGAAGTACGCCCATGTGACGTTCTTCCTCAACGGCGGCATCGAGGAGCCCAAGGAGGGCGAGGAGCGCGTGCTCGTCGCTTCCCCCAAGGTTGCTACCTACGATCTGCAGCCCGAGATGAGCGCTCCCGAGGTTACTGAGAAGCTCGTCGCCGCCATCAACGAGGATCGCGCTGATTTCTACATCGTGAACTTCGCGAACTGCGACATGGTTGGTCACACCGGTGTCTTCGACGCTGCCGTTAAGGCTGTCGAGGCTGTTGACGATGCCCTGTCCAAGGTTGTCCCGGCGATTCTCGCCAAGGGCGGCTTTGCACTGATTACCGCCGACCACGGCAACGCCGATCACATGTTTGACGTTGCTTCCGACGGTTCCAAGCATCCGTTTACGGCTCACACCACCAACCGCGTGCCGTTCATCATCGTTGATGAGAAGGCACAGCTCACCGGTATCGAGGACGGTCGTCTTTCCGATATCGCCCCGACCATGCTCACCATGGCTGGTCTGGAGCCTTCCGCCGAGATGACGGGCCGCGTGCTCGCCACCGAGGCCTAATAGAAAACAAATACCGTTTTCTAGTAAGGGGGTTGTCCGCAATCGGACAACCCCCTTTTTGGTATTTCTGCCATTTCCACCCCGTCCTTGAGTGGCAGGTAGGGGAGAGCGGGGGATTGTGGTACAGTACTGGAGTTTGAACTGTTCTATTAAGGAGCTTATCTATGGGTCCGTTCCAGATTCTTCTGTTTGTCGTTTGGGCTGTTTCTGCCGTGGCGCTGACGATTCTCGTCCTGATGCATTCCGGTAAGGGTACCGGCGTTTCGGATATGATTGCCAGCTCGCTGTATAACTCCAGCTCTGCCACGGGCGTTATGGAGCAGAACCTTGACCGCCTGACCGTCATCATGGCTGTCGTGTTTGCCGTGTGCGTCGTGCTGTGCATGTTCTTCTTCCCGCAGGGCATCGTGGGCTACTAATCACGAGCCGCATAAATACTTGAAAAGGGTCCCGCAAGTGCGGGACCCTTTTTGTTTACATATTTGTAACAGAGTCAAAATATCCTCATATACTTCGCCCAACTAAAGAAAATCTCGACCGTTAACCGGAATTAGCCCCAAATCGTGCATAAAATGCGCTACTGTATTGCAATACGTTGGTCCGCTTTGTATAACCAGCCAAAACGGCGGACCGCGTTTGAATGGTTCGATTGGGCTGTCTTGACGTTGCCCGACCGAACTTACTTTGTCCTATCTCATAAGGAGGATGGCATGGCTGATTCTATGTTCCACCAGCCCGTTATGGGTCGTCGCGCCTTTGTCGGCGGTACCCTTGCTGCGAGCTCCATGGCTTTTCTTGCCGCATGCGGCAAGAAGGGCGGCGACGCTTCCGGTTCTGAGTCCGGTTCGACGCTGAACTTCTACATCAACAACCCGGTCTGCATCGACCCCTATAACGTCCAGGAGGACCAGGGCACTCAGGTCGAGTACCAGCTCTTTGATGCTCTGACCTCTTATGACGCCGAGAAGGGCGAGATCGTTCCGCTGGCTTGCGAGTCCTTTGAGGCCAACGACGACGCCACCGAGTTCACCTTCAAGATCAAGAAGGCCAAGTTCCACAACGGTGACGACGTTACCTCCAAGTCCTTCAAGCTCGGTTGGGAGCGTCTGGTCAACACCAAGTCGGCCATCGCTACCGAGTACGGCCCTTCCGAGGTCTCCTATCACCTTTCTATGGTCGAGGGCTATGACGACCTGCTTGCCGGTAACGCTACCGAGCTCAGCGGTGTTACTTGCCCCGACGATGAGACCCTCGTCGTCAAGCTGTCTTCCGCTTACGCCGACTTCCCCTTCGTCGCCTCTCACCCGGCTCTGGCCCCGGTTCCCGAGTGCGCCGAGTCCGATGTCAAGAGCTTCTATCTTGCACCGGTCGGTAACGGCCCGTTCATGATGGACGGCAAGTGGGAGGATGGTCAGGAGATCAACCTCAAGAAGTTCGACGATTACTATGGCGACAAGGCCAAGATCGATGGCATCCACTTCCAGGTCATCAAGGACATGGAGACTGCTTACAAGGAGTTCCAGGCCGGTAACCTCGATGTCTGCGACGTTCCTGTTGCTCAGATCGATGCCGCCAAGAAGGATCGCGGCGTGTCCAAGGACGGCTACACCATGGGTGACGGCGAGCGCATGCTGCTCGGCGCCGAGCCTTCCACGTACTATCTGACCTGCAACACCACGGCCGAGCCGTTCAACAACGCCGACCTGCGTAGGGGCATCTCCCTGGCCATCAACCGTGAGGCCATCTGCAAGACCATCTTCAAGGGTACCCGTACCCCTGCCGACGGCATTGTTCCTCCGGGCATCGATGGCTACAAGGAGGGCGCATGGGAGTTCTGCGCCTACGATGTCGACAAGGCTAACGAGTACCTCGACAAGGTTGCTCCCGCTGGCGCTAACGGGGATCGTGGCATTAGCGTGACCCTTTCCTACAACCAGGACGGCGGTCACAAGGAGATCATGGAGTCCATCATCGGCGACCTCGCCAAGGTTGGCGTTACCGCTGTCTCCGATACCCCCGAGTGGTCTGCCCTGCTCGAGCAGTATCAGAACTTTAACTATCAGTTCGGTCGTCTGGGTTGGATTGCCGACTACCCGATCATGGACAACTTCCTGTATCCGCTGTTCCACTCCGACTCCCTCGGTGGCGACAACCGCTCTGGTTACAGCAACCCCGAGTTCGACGCCAAGGTCGACGAGGCTCGTACTATTGTTGACGACGAGGAGCGCGTCGCTAAGATGCAGGAGGCCGATGCAATGGTCGCTGCCGACTGCCCGGTCATCCCGGTGATGTTCTACACGCACACCATCGTCGGCTCCGATCGCATCAAGCACCTCTATGTCGATCCGCAGAAGCACGCCGAGCTGGGTACCGCTGAGCTCGCCTAAGAGTTTGCAGCTTCCGTGAGGGTCAAGTATTTACGTAGACCTCATGGGAAACATACAGTTCTCCCTAACCTGGGGTAAACTGGCTGATGGTAATTTTGGGATGCCGGTCTGGCGATCGGCATCCCATTTAGGTTAATCCCTAGATAGGGGAGTGGTATGGGTAAGTACATCGTTAAACGTGTGCTTCAGTTCATCCCGGTATTTTTGGGCGTTACGCTGATTCTGTTCGCCCTTCAGAATATCGTGCCGGGAGATCCGATCAAGCTGATCGGTGGAGACAAGGCTCTGTCCCCCGAGGTGGAGCTTCAGCTTCGCGTCCGCTATCACCTGGTCCAGTCGGACGAGGACGGCAACGCGATCCTTGACGAGAACGGCGATCCCGTTCAAACGTCGCTCGTGGACCGTTACTTGTATTACATGAACGGCCTGCTTCATGGCGATCTGGGCAATTCGTATCAGCGCAAGCTGCCGGTTACGGAAATCTTTGCCCAGAAGTATCCGTATACGGTCAAACTTGCCGCGTGCGCCATCGTGCTCGAGGCAATCATGGGTATCGGTGCGGGTATCATTTCGGCGGTAAAGCGTTATTCCTTCTGGGATATTTTGGTAACGCTCACCACGTCGATCCTCGTTGCGGTCCCGGCCTTCTGGCTCGGTATGTTGCTGCAGCTGTTCTTTGGCGTCATCCTCAAGGACGCTACGGGCGGTGCAATCTCCATGCCGATCTCGGGTGCCGGCGGTTCCAGCTCTCAGTATCAGGATTGGATGCACTATGTGCTTCCGACCATTACGCTGGCTTCGGTTTCGACCGCTTATGCCGCCCGCATTATGCGCTCGCAGCTGCTTGACGTCATGAACCAGGATTACATCCGTACGGCAAAGGCCAAGGGTCTCTCCAATCGCGCGATCATCGTCAAGCATGCGCTTAAGAATGCACTCATCCCCGTCGTTACCTATATTGGTGTCGACTTTGGTGGCATGCTTTCGGGCGCCATCCTGACCGAGACGGTTTTTAACTGGCCCGGTATCGGCTATGAGGTCTATCGCGCCATTAGCATGCGTGACTGGCCCATCGTTATGGGCGGCGTTACGCTCATCGTTGTCGTCGTCATGGTGATCAACCTGCTCGTCGACATTAGCTATGCATTCCTCGACCCGCGCATCCGCCTTGGCGGTCCGTCGGATAAGGCCTAAGGGAGGTACGTCTCATGCAGGAAACTGATTCTCAGTCTCAGGAGCAGGCTACCGCCACCAAGGCCGCATCTGCTCCCGCGAAGTCCCGCACGCTGTGGGGCGACGCTTTTAAGCGTCTTCGTAAGAACAAACTCGCCGTTATCGGTGTCTGTTGGATCATCATCGTCGTTGTGGTTGCCCTGACCGCAGATCTGTGGGCTAAGCCCTGGCTCGGTTCTCCGACGGCTTCCGACTCGACCACCATGGCCGAGACGTCGCTGCTGGCTCCGTGTGCAGAGCACCCGTTTGGCACCGACGCCCTTGGTCGTGACATTCTCGTCCGCGTTATCTACGGTGCGCGCGTTTCGCTGTCTGTCGGAATTATGGCCACCGCGATTTCCACGCTGATCGGTCTGGTCATGGGTGCTCTGGCCGGTTTCTACGGCGGCATCTGGGATACGATCATCATGCGCTGTGCGGACATCTTCCTGGCGTTCCCGTACGTGCTGTTCGTTGTCGCCATGATCGCCGTTATCGGCCGCGGTCTTCAGAACGTCTTTATCGCCATCGGTATTCTCGGCTGGCCTTCGATTGCGCGCGTCTTCCGCTCTGCGATCTTGACCGTCAAGGAAAACGACTATGTTGATGCTGCGCGCGCGATGGGTGCATCCGATGCTCGTATCGTCGTGCGTCACATCTTCCCGAACTCCGTCGCCTCCATCGTGGTCTACGCGACCATGAACATTGGTGGCGCCATCCTGACCGAGTCTGCTCTGTCCTTCCTCGGCATGGGCGTTATTCCGCCTACGCCTTCGTGGGGCTCCATGATTCAGGACGGTCAGCAGTATCTGCTGACTGCTCCCTGGATGATGATCATGCCCGGTCTGGCAATTCTCTCGACGGTGCTCGCCTTCACCCTGCTGGGTGACGGTTTGCGCGACGCCCTCGACGTCAAGATGAAGGACGCATAAGGATGAAGAAGAACAAGAACTATGTGGACCTGAAGGACCAGCCGGTTCCCGAGGGCCAGCATCTGCTCGAGGTCGATGACCTAAAGATGTATTTCCACACCGAGGATGGCGTCGTTCGCGCTGTCGACGGTGTCTCCTACACGCTCGATCGCGGCGAGACCCTGGGCGTCGTCGGTGAGTCCGGCTCCGGTAAGTCCGTGACCGCCATGACCATCATGGGCCTTATCTCGATGCCTCCGGGAAAGATCGAGGGCGGCGACGTTCGCTATCGCGGTCGTTCTATCCTCGAGATGACCGAGGAAGAGATGCAGCACATTCGCGGTAACGATATCGCGATGATCTTCCAGGATCCTATGACCTCCTTGAACCCGGTCTATAAGATCGGCAAGCAGGTAGGCGAGGGTCTTCGTCTGCACCGTGGCTACTCCAAGCAGGAGGCGCTCAAGCGCGCCACCGAGCTTTTGGACCTCGTTGGCATTCCCGAGCCCGAGAAGCGCGTCAATGAGTATCCGCACCAGTTCTCTGGCGGTATGCGTCAGCGCGTCATGATCGCTATGGCTCTTGCCTGCGACCCCGATATTCTGATTGCCGACGAGCCCACGACTGCCTTGGACGTTACCATTCAGGCTCAGATTATTGAGCTTATGCAGGAAATGCAGGAGAAGAACGGCAACGCCATCATCATGATCACCCATGACCTGGGCGTTGTCGCCGATATGGCTGACAAGATCATGGTTATGTACGCCGGCCGTCCCGTCGAGTTCGGTACTGCTGAGGAAATCTTCTACGAGAGCCGCCACCCCTACACCTGGGGCCTTATCCGCTCCATCCCGGAGCAGGCCATCGAAGAGAAGAAGCCTCTTACGCCGATTCACGGCAACCCGCCTTCGCTCATGAACCTGCCTGAGGGCTGCGTCTTCTCTCCTCGCTGCCCCTATGCGACGGACAAGTGCCGCAAGCAGCGCCCCGAGCGCGTTGTCACCGAGTCTGGTCATTACTCTGCGTGCCACTACTCCGGTGACCCCGAGTTCCTCAAGAACGCTCCTGAGACGTCCCGTACGCGCAAGGATTCCAAGAAGGGAGGCGAGGCGTAATGGCAGATACCAACGAGCGCACTCCGCTGCTGAAGGTCGAGCACCTCTCTAAGGAGTTTCCCGCTGAGTCCGGCATGTTCGCCAAGCGCTTCACCAAGCGTGTCGTCTCTGCTGTAAATGACATCTCTTTTGAGATTTATCCTGGCGAGACCTTTGGTCTGGTTGGCGAGTCTGGTTGCGGCAAGTCCACGACGGGCCGCACCATCATGCGTCTGACCAAGCCGACCGCCGGTAAGGTGTTCTTCCAGGGCAAAGATGTTGCAGAGATGAGCAAGCATGAGATCAAGGACATGCGTCGCGAGATGCAGTTTATCTTCCAGGATCCTTATGCTTCGCTCAACCCTCGTATGACCATCGGAGAGATTGTCTCCGAGCCCATGACCATTCATGGCGTGGGTACCAAGGAGGAGCGCATTGAGCGCGTCCGCGAGCTTCTCGACGTCGTTGGACTGAACCCCGAGCACATCAACCGCTATCCGCATGAGTTCTCCGGCGGTCAGCGTCAGCGTGTCGGCATTGCCCGCGCTTTTGCGCTGAAGCCCAAGCTGATTATCTGCGACGAGCCGGTTTCCGCTCTGGATGTTTCCATTCAGGCCCAGGTTCTGAACCTGCTCAAGGAACTGCAGGACAAGTTCGGTACCGCGTATCTGTTTATCGCCCACGACCTGTCCGTCGTACAGCACATCTCCGATCGCGTTGCCGTTATGTATCTGGGTAAGATGGTCGAGGTTTCGGACTGGAAGACGCTCTATAGTGAGCCTCACCATCCGTACACGCAGTCGCTGCTGTCTGCCGTGCCGGTGCCCGATCCGGATATCCAGAAGACCCGTAAGCGCATCATCCTTGCCGGCGATCCGCCGTCACCGCTGGATCCGCCGACCGGTTGCCGTTTCCACACCCGCTGCCCGATCGCGCAGGGTATCTGCTCTGAGAAGCTCCCTGAGTTTAAGGAAGTTGCCCCGGGCCACTGCTGTGCCTGCCACTTCGCGGAGCCGTTCCCGATCAAGGAATCGCACATCGACCTGTAGTCGGTTGTTCTCGTCCGGGCCCGCGCTGGACTTAGTTTTCAGAACGTCCTCGACCATGGAAACCCCCTTATCCTGCTCCTTCGGAGCTGCGGATAAGGGGGTTTCCTGGTCTGCGGAATGTTCTGAAAACTAAGTCCAGCACGGGCCCTGCGGCAACGCGGCAGGGAGGGGTGCGATTCCTTGATCGCTCACTTAATCTAATAGGAAAGTTAGTGAGGCCGGAGCTTTAGCTCCGGCCTCTTTATATAAGGGCTCGGCAAAGCCGAGCCACCAAATTTGCATCAGCCCCCAGAACATGTTTGAGAACTGTGCCTGAAGTATGTATTTGCAGGCCCCGAATCGGTGCTGCCTCCCGGCGCATTCCGCAGGGGGAGCGATATTTTGCAGCACGAAGTGCGCAACAAAATATCGCTCATGCCCGAGGACGCGCCGGGAGGCAACACCGATTCGGGGCCGAACATATAGATCTATCAGCGCATTTACAAATTCGTAAACTTTTTTGAAAAAAGTGCTTGCACAGTTCTCGAATCATAGGTTATTATCTTCCTCGTTGAACGCGCGGGTCCAACAAAACGAACCGTGAATCAACAACATAGCATGTCGGAGTGGCGGAATTGGCAGACGCGCTAGCTTGAGGTGCTAGTGACCGCTTTTTGGTCATGCGGGTTCAAGTCCCGCCTCCGACACCATCGCATTTGAGAAGCCTCTTCGGAGGCTTTTTTGTTACCGATAGACGGTGGGGTCCACGATGGAAACGCTTGAACGCAACGAGTGGGCAGACGTTGCCCAACTAGTCGAGATCACGAGCGATGCTGTCATCATCTGCGAACTCGACGGAACCATTCTGCATGTGAATAATCGCTTACTTGGCTTGATGTGCGAGGAACGCGCCGATGTCATCGGTGGAGACGTTAAAGACGTCCTGTACTCGTCCGCTTTTGAACGTGCGACGGAACATCGTCTGCCATTTGAAACTGATGGCTCAGAGAACGAACTGATGCTCAAGCTGAGTGATGGCTCTTTTATCCCCGTCTTGGTTCGCGCGGGCTCCGTAACGCCTCCACGCATCTTTGGGCGCCGCGCACCACGTGTCCTAGTGGCGCTCCATAGCATCGAAGAACAGTATTCGCACGACCGTCAGCTCAAGCGTGCGTTATCGGAGCTTAGAGTGGCGAACAAGCGTCTCTCTGGCACGCTCTCGGTCATTATGAGCACTGTGGGCTCCGATGAGTTACCCAGCCTGCTTGATACTGTTTTGAACCAGCTTGTAGGAACACTCGATGCTTCGGGTGCCGCTATCTATTTTTCTGAGAGCGGCGGTTTTAAGCTGCGCGGTGTTTCCAAGGAGCTGTACGACAGCTACCTGCCCGAGTTCTTGCCGTATGGCGCTGGTATTCCGACGTATGTTCTTCGGGAGTCGCGTGCCTGTCGCTTGTCGATTCAACAGGACCTTGAGGGCGATAGGGCCGCCTCCGGTATGTTCATGGACCTGGACAATCGTTCTAAGCACCTATTGCGCGTGCAGGATATGCCTCCGTATCGCAGCGAGATCTGTCTTCCCGTTTTTTACGGTACGCAGATCCTTGGCGTGCTGGAAGTTGGTTGGAAACGCCCTCAGGCACCGCTCGCCTATGACGTTAATGTGCTCGAGGTCATTTGCGATTACCTATCTATCCAGCTGGTCGGCATGGCATCGAGTCTTCGCTCCCGTCGCACGGCCGAGCTTGGCCGCTCGCTCAATGTCTTGCGTGATGAGTTGTTTACCTTTCTAGACGATTCCGCCGCGGCTACCCAGGCGGTATCGTCCGAGATCTGCAATATGCTCAACTGCCATTTTTGTCCTGTTGAGTATGACGCCAGTCTGGACTCCTACGTCATAGATTTTGAAGGCGGCAGTCGCGTTGCTTTGCCGGACGATCCCGAGAAGCTTTTCTTTTCCACGACGGCGCCGGCGGCACGTCTGGGGGCTGGCCCTGATGGCTTTGAGGCATCTGCTTTGGGCGGCACGAGTGCCGAGGACCTTAAACACGTCCGTATAACTCGCGTTGACGAATCGATGCCTATGGGAGGCTGGCTTAGGGCGCATGGTCTGCCTTGTCAAGGTCTCTACGTCGACTCCGGCATCGAGGCGGGGCGTCCGCGCTCTGAGGGTGATGGCAAGCACAGTAACGACGCGATTGTTCTTGCTTCTGTTGCGAAGAGCCCGACTACGCGCGCGCTGCTGCTTCGTGATGGTAGCCAAGAGCCGATTGATGATCTTGAATATGACTACTTGGTGCACTTGGCGCATGACTTTGAACTGATCTACGAAGGCGAATCTCAAAAGCGCGAGGAGCGCCATATCGCTCAGACCCTTCAGATCGGCATGAGAAATTCCCTAGGGGATGTTCCGGGTATCGCAACCGATTCGGTGTACCTGTCGGCCACGAACTCGGCGTTGGTCGGCGGCGATTTCTATACGCTCATCCGTCTTCCCGACGACTGCGCCGTCATGATTCTGGGTGATGTGTCTGGCAAAGGCATTGAGGCCGCATCGATGTCCGCGCTCGTCAAGACGGCCCTGACGGCATATGCCTGGGAGGGCGCTGGACCGGTCCGCATGGCACGCTCCCTTAACAGCATGCTCATGGGCTTTTCGAGGGTCGAGACGTTCGTGACGGCCTTTATCGCCAAGATTGACCTTAAAGCCGGACGCGCAACGTATTGTTCGGCGGGCCATCCTCCGACCATGGTCATCAGGCCAGAGTCGATGCCGCTGGGTGGCGGCGAGGCTCGTGGGGGAGAGGTCGAGCTGCTTGGATGCCAATCGGGTGTAATCGGCGCCTTTGAGAGCATGGTGTACGAGACAGGCGTGTTTACGTTCGCCCCCGGCGACATACTCTTCATGTATACGGATGGAACGATTGAGGCCCGCGACCGCACCGGAGCGTTCTTTGGCGAGCAGCGCTTGCGCGACCTTCTGCTTTCTGTTTCGGGGGAGGGCGTGTCGGGCATTTGCGGCAAGGTCTTGGGCGAGCTTGACCGATTTACCGAATCGGCGCTGGACGATGACATTGCATTGGTGTCCCTTGAGTTTTTACGGGGTCGTTCATAGACGACGCTGGGCGGGCTGAATCCGTACGGTTGGGGAAACGAATGCATCGAGTGGGCTTTTTTGGGGAACCATGGTCGTATGAATGAGTGGAATGACATAGCGGTTTTGACGCCACCAGGCGATATCGACATCGCCACGGTGCCTGCGCTGCGTCGGCGGTTGGATGCTTTGATTGGCCGCGGCGTGCGTCGTGTCGTCATCAACTGTCAGGCTGTTGGCTTTATCGATTCGACGGGCTTGGCATTCCTGCTTACGCGCGCTCGTGAGCTCATGAGGCGAGAAGGCCTGCTTTCGCTCGTCAATGCATCAGGTGAAGTTGTTCGCTTTTTGGAGATTGCTCGTCTTGTCGATATCCTTCATGTCGCGGGGCCGGCACGGGAGTCTATTCCCGCTATTCCGGTGGGGGAGCTGCCTCGCTGGAGTAAGAGCGTCGAGGTCCGTCAGGGTATCGAGAATCTTCCATACTATCGACATCGCATCGCCGAACTCCTTGAATCGCTTCCGTTGCGCCGTGACGAGCGCTACGATGTCGCATTGGCGTCGGGAGAGGCGCTGGGTAATGCCTATGACCATGCGGGCGGTATCGGGTGCGTCCTGACGGTTCAGGCCTATGGCGATCGCGTTGTGGTTGAGGTGCTTGATCGAGGTGCCGGCTATTCTATCGATGAAACGAGCGAGCCGGTTGCATCCGAGGAGCGCGGCCGTGGCATCAAGCTTATGCGTATGCTCGTCGATAACGTGGAGGTTGCTCGTCGTACGGACGGCGCCGGCACGCGCGTGCAGATGGTGAAACTGTTTAGCGGAGCGCTGGAATCGTGTGCCTAGCCAATCGCTTTAGCGCGTTTAGCTACTAAGAACATGCGGCAGACAAGTTTTTTGAAAAAAGTACTTGCGTCTTTTGGACAACTCGCGTAAATTAATAACCCGCAAGCGGACATGGCTCAGTTGGTAGAGCACAACCTTGCCAAGGTTGGGGTCGCGGGTTCGAGCCCCGTTGTCCGCTCCATTGCATTTCCGGACCGTTTAGGCGGTCCTTTTTCGGCGAAGTGGCCAAGTGGTAAGGCAGAGGCCTGCAAAGCCTTTACCCCCGGTTCGAATCCGGGCTTCGCCTCCAGGCAACATCCGGGCGCTCCGGCGCCCGTTTTGTTTACATATGCGGACATGGCTCAGTTGGTAGAGCACAACCTTGCCAAGGTTGGGGTCGCGGGTTCGAGCCCCGTTGTCCGCTCCAAACGCAACAGCCCGACTACTACGGTAGCCGGGCTTTTTCGTACCCATCGCATGGGCTCGAACCCGAGAGGGGGCGAGGGTTTTGGGGCATGGCTGCGGCGTTGTTTGTCGCGAATGTTCGCTTTGGGCGTATCATCGTGGGCATCTCGCATAACCTCGTTGCAAGGGAGATACGCCCCATGGCTACAGAAAAGTCTTCTTCGCGCTCATGGATGTCCGATGCCGCGATCTATCAGATTTACCCGCGCTCGTTTAAGGATTCGACTGGTTCGGGTCTGGGCGATATCGCGGGCATTACCCAGCAGATGGACTATCTTGAGCGGCTGGGCATCGAGGCCATCTGGCTGAGCCCGTTTTACCCATCGCCTCTTGTCGATGGCGGCTATGATGTGGCGGACTACTGCGATGTCGACCCACGTCTCGGCTCGCTTGACGACTTCGATGATATGATCGCTGCGGCTCACGCGCGCGGCATCAAGGTTATCGTCGACATCGTGCCCAACCATTCATCCAACCAGCACCCCTGGTTCAAAGCCGCTCTTGCCGCCGGCCCCGGATCGCCCGAGCGCGCCCGTTATATCTTCCGCGATGGTCGCGGCGAGCACGGCGAGCTGCCTCCCACCAATTGGAATGCCAACTTTGGCGGCCCCGCCTGGACGCGTGTTGCGGACGGTCAGTGGTATCTGCACATGTTTACGCCCGAGCAGCCGGACTTTGACTGGTCATGCCCTGAGGTTCACGCGTTCTTTTGCGACGTCCTGGCGTTTTGGAGCGATCGAGGCGTCGATGGCTTTCGCATTGATGTGGCGCAAGGTCTCGCCAAGGATCTCGACCGCGATGACCTCGACCGGTGGCATCTCGCCGAGGGCGATGACATGGTTGACGACGGCACCCATCCGCTGTGGGACCGCAACGAGGTCCACGAGATCTATCGCGAGTGGCGCCGCGTGTTCGACCGCTACGATCCGCCCCGCAGCGCCGTTGCCGAGGCGTGGGTGCTGCCCGAGCGCCAGTATCTCTACGCGCGTCCCAGCGAGCTTGGCCAGACATTCAACTTTGAGTTTGCCAAGGCCACTTGGACCTATGATGACATGCACGCTGCAATCGAGGAAGGCTTGAAGGCAGCCATCGAATCCGATTCCGCCTCGACCTGGGTACTCTCCAACCACGACGTGCCGCGCGTGGCGACGCGCTATGCCCTGCCGCAGATCAAGGCGACGCGCTACCACCAGATTGCGCTCGACTGGCTCTTACGCGACGGGTCGTCTTATGACGAGGACCGTGAACTCGGTGAGCGCCGCGCGCGGGCGGCCCTTTTGCTTGAACTGGCGCTTCCGGGCTCGGCATACGTGTATCAGGGTGAGGAGCTCGGCCTTTTTGAGGTGGCTGATATCCCGTGGGCTGCACTCGAAGATCCCAGTGCAACCAATACGCACGGACCGAAGCGCGAGAAGGGGCGCGACGGCTGTCGTGTGCCCCTGCCGTGGGTAGCGGCGGACGATCCCGCGCAGGGCGGATCGTTTGGGTTTTCGCCGGCGGACGCCGATGCGGCGCCCCATCTGCCGCAGCCTGCATGGTTTTCCGATTACGCTGTCGATAGGGAAGAAGCGGACCCGACATCGATGCTTGTGCTCTATCGTGACGCCCTCTGGCTGCGGCGCAAGCTGCGCGGGTGCGCCAACGATCTTGCGTGGCTCGATCTTGACGGGCGCACCGGTCTTGCGGATGGTGCCGAGGGCGCCGAGGGCGGCGTCATCGCCTATCGCCGCGACAACGGCTGGGCGTGTGTGACGAACTTCGGCGCAGCACCCGTGGAGCTGCCGGCGGGCAGGGTCCTGCTCACCTCATCACCGCTTGCAGACGGCAGGCTCGCGCAGGACAGCTCTGCCTGGATCATGCTCGGTGAGATGTAGGGGTCTCTTGCGGCGAGATTGCGTTTGCCCGCGCCTTCCGTGGTGGCTGATGTCTTCGCGAGGTTCGCGAGGGCGTTGCAAAACTTTTTAAAAAAAGTTCTTGCATAGGATGCGGGCATCACGTAAGATTAATCCTCGTAAGCGGACATGGCTCAGTTGGTAGAGCACAACCTTGCCAAGGTTGGGGTCGCGGGTTCGAGCCCCGTTGTCCGCTCCATTTGGGCGTTTAGCTCAGGGGGAGAGCGCTTCCCTGACACGGAAGAGGTCAGAAGTTCAAATCTTCTAACGCCCACCAAATGTTCGCAGCCCAGAGGCTATGTCCTCTGGGCTGTTTTGTTTTATGTCGCCAAATGGGTCGCCAAATCGCCGGCAAAAGGTACCTCGATTCATGAAAGAGCGGTCCTGAGCGTCTGTTTAGCCTTGTCATCTCAATCGAGTGGGGGTTGACCGTTTTGAACATAACCGTGCACCTCGTTGATGTTTCTGCGATCGATCCCGGCGTGACCGTTGATATGGCATCAATCGCGGGACGCTATGCCTTACGTGCCTCCAATGAGGATCTCCCAATTGCGTCTCGGAGGGAAGCCGCAGGCGTGGGTCTGCTGCTTCGTGACGCCCTGGGTGTCTTCGACGACACCCGGCTTGCGCGTTCTGCTTTCGGCAAGATCGAGCTTGCGGATGGGGAGGCACCCTCTATTTCCATTTCACATGGCGGAAGCGTGGCCGTCCTCGCTGTTTCCGATGTTGCTCGGTCGGTCGGAGGACCTATTGGCGTGGATATCGAGGCGATCGATGAGATTGCTCCCGTTGCGGTTGGGCGTATGGTGAACGACGACGAGCGCGCGTGGATTAACGCTGCTCCCAATTTGCAAGAACGCAATCTTCGCATGAGTCAGACGTGGACGCGCATCGAGGCCATCCTCAAGGCTGAAGGCGTCGGGTTTTCGATTGACCCTCGCAAAGATGGCATGCCCGGCGGATGGAATACTTCGTCGGTGACATACGGTCGCTGCGTCATCTCTTGTGCGGCACGCTCTAAGCCTCGTATCGTCGTCAAGGAGCATGCCTTTCGGGTAGCATAGGAGCCAATCGTCAATAGGGGAGGCCGCCATGTCACTGAACGCTCAAAACGATATTGCTTCACGGATCGAGGATGCCGTCTTTGAACTTATGGCGACAACTCCGGTGCAGTCGATTAAGGTGGCCGAGGTACTTCGCCTTGCCCATACATCCAAATCGACGTTCTATCGCTGTTATCGCTCCGTCGATGATGTGGTTAAACGTTTTGAAGATGAGCTGCTCCAGAATATGCAGGACATCAATGATGTTGCGCTGGAGGCTCGTTTTGGCGATGCGCAGCTGGACCCTACGCCCACGATGATCAAGCGCATGGAGATCCTCAAGGCTAATCGCTCGAAAGTTTTGGCACTTAACAGCGATAACGGCGATCCGGTGTTTGCTCACAAGGCAACGATCTTTATGCATGACTATTTTCGCAATCGGCTTCGCTCGACATTTTCCGATGAAACGGACCTTGACCTGTATCTAGCCTTTGCGCTTGCGGGTCACCATAACCTCATTCAGTATTGGCTCGAGGCCCGGCCCGACCTTGAGGCGCGCACCGTTGCTGCCGCCCTCAATCGCATGTTCTACGCACCACTCTTTGTCGACGATGCATCGCGTCATTGGCACCCACGTATTCCCGATTTTGAAAGGCCGGTCGCGTGAGCGGTCGATATTTGGGGATAAACGGTTGTATTCAGGGCGAGTTTTAGATATCTCTGATCATTAGCTCAAATAATACGATTCCGTTTATCTGCTATTTGGAACGCCTAGCCCCGATGTGTCCCATATGATGGGACACATCGGGGCTATTTGTCTCACGTGTCACGTTTAACCCCTCATAAACTAAAGCTACGTTCAAAAGAACCACTGCAGTAGTTCAACGTGTGACGGCACAGAAAAGCCGCGAGCGCTCTCTCACCTTCGCTCGCGGCCGGACTGCGCCATCACTCCGTACACCTTCACATGATTAGGATGTGATATTCAGTGGTTACGCTCGGAAAGAACATGCGCAGCGTCTCGATTGTAGGCGTGGGCTGCACCCCGTTCAAGGATTTTGAGGAGCATCCCGAGACCCAGGGTATTGGCGAGGGCGAGGCGTTTGGCTATGCGGCCCTCGAGGCAATTGCCGATGCCGGTCTTGAGCCCCGCGATATCGACTTTTTCTATCACGGCAGCGCCAATCCGTATCTCGTTGGCGATTGCATTACCCCCAACATGCAGGTTGCCGATTGGTTTGGCGTTCGTGCCAAGGGCTCCGTCCATCATTCCGAGGCTTGCTGCACGGGTTATGTCGCCCTTGAGCAGGCCGTGATGGCGGTTGCTTCCGGTGCTTACGACGTTGTCCTTACGGGTGCCTGCGATTTGGCTTCGACTCTTCCCGTCGAGCATATGCCCTCCCATATTCGTCAGGACTTTACGCTCGACGTCATGATTCCCTCGCTCGATAAGATCTATGACCGCGCGTATGGTCGCCCGCTCGATGGTGCCTTTGGCGTGTCGTTCGACAACTGGATCAACGAGTATTCGATGCAGTACGACCTTGCCGCCGATCAGATTGATGACGCCCTGAACGGCCTTACCAAGAGCCTTCGCCGCGGTGCCGTCCTGAATCCCCTTGCCTGGTACGAGACTACGGTCGAGGAGGACGCGAAGGCAGCCGGGTTCGATACCGCCGACGAGTATCTCAAGAGCATGTATAACCCGCGCGTTACGCAGTACCTGCGTGTTACCGGCTTTGAGAAGAAATGCGACGGTGCCGCAGCTGTTGTCGTGATGCCCACGGAGAAGGCCAAGGCCATGGGCGTGCCGTATGCGCCTATTGAGGTTCTGGGTACGGGCGCTTCTGCGGTCGAGGCCGGCCTGCTTCACAACGAGCACTGGGCTACCGAGCTTGCCGCCAAGCAGGTCTACGACCTTACCGGCGTGAGCCCCGACGAGATCGACCTGTTTATGTGCAATGACTTCTTCCTTGCTTCCGAGATCGTCTCGGCTGAGGAGTGCGGCTATATTCCGCGCGGCGAGGCTTGGAAGTACGCGATCGATGGTCGCACCGCTTTTGACGGCGATAAGCCCATCAACCCGCACGGTGGTCGTTGCAACTTCGGTCACGCCCATGGCGCATCCGGCATCGCCGATATCGTTGAGGCCGTCAAGCAGATGCGTGGCGTCGCCGGTGCTACCCAGATGAAGAAGGTTCCCGAGACGGCGTTCCTGCGCGGTTTTGGCGGTTCTCAGAACGTGCGCTGCCAGATTCTTCGTACCGTCGCCTAAGCGACCGCGGTTTTCGATTTCCCATAAGGAGTATTCTCATGCAACTCAAAGATATGGAGCCCGTGGTCAAGAAGTTCTACACGGGTCTTGAAGAGGGCATCTATTGGGCGCGCCAGTGCCCCGAGTGCGGAGCCGTCGAGTTTCCGCCCCACCTTGCCTGCAATGCCTGCGGCTATCACAAGACCGATTGGGTCCAGGTTTCCGGTCACGGCCATCTGATCGATTTTACCTTGCCTGGTCCGCAGAACGACAAGCCCTACCTCAAGGAGTATGGCAAGTACGCCTACGGCGCCGTCGATATCGACGAGGGTTCTCAGTACACCTACGTCATCTACGGTATTACCAAGAAGAAGGCCCCCGAGATTCGCGCCAAGCTCATGGCGGGCCAGACCGTGGGCGTCCACGCCAAGGTCATCGACCGTCCTGGCTACAAGGAGCTTACGTTCGAGCTTGACGACTAGGCTTTCAACCCTTTTAACAATTCGATTCCTCTCTTAGGTCACGGCGGGACCCATGTCTCCAGCCCGCCGTGGCCGCCCCTCTTTTTCGATTGAAAGGCACCATCATGAACGAAGAACTCACTCAGCAGATCTGCGATTTTGCCAAGTCCGCCTACAACTATGACGGCGATGTGACCCCTGAGACGACGTTTGAGATCCTGGGCAAGGGCTCGATGAAGATGATCGCGCTGACCTCCATGATCGAGAACGAACTCGATGCCGAGGTTCCCGTTCGCGAGGTCATGGTCATGAAGACCATCGGCGAGCTTATCGAGCGTACTGCCGAAGAGATGGAGTAACTGCCATGGACCTGATGCAGACCCTGCGCGAGCAGGCTGCCGCCAAGCCTATGCGCGTTGCTTTTCCCGAGGGCGAAAACGAGACCATGATGCAGGCGGTCGCAAAGATCGCTGCCGAGCGTCTCGCCGAATGTGTGCTGGTCGGCGACGGCGGTAAGCTCAAGGAGCTTGCCGATGAGCGCGGCATCTCCCTTGACGGTATCGAGATTGTCGATGTGACCGACGAGGAGGCGAACGCCGCTTGTTGCGAGCGCTACCTTTCGCATCCGGATTGCAAGTTTAAGCCCAAGGGCGCTGCGCGCCGTATGACGCGTCCGCTTGAGCGCGCCCTGATTTTGCAGGTGCTCGGCGATGTCGACGTTATGTTCGCCGGCATCGATAACGCCACGGGCGACATCATCCTAGCGGGACAGACCATCGTCGGCCTTGCCGACGGTGCGGACACCGTGAGCTCGTGCGGTATCGCCGACATTCCCAACTGGAACGGCGGCGAAGGCGGCCTTTTGGCTTTTGGCGATTCCGCCGTTTGCGTTGACCCCACGAGCGAAGAGCTTGCCTCGATTGCGATTTCGTCGAGCGAAACGGTGCGCTCGCTGACCGGATGGGATATCCGTTGCGCGCTGCTTTCGCATTCGACTGACGGTTCGATGGATAACGAGCTTGTCGACAAGGTACGTCGCGCTCGCGAGATTGCCAACGATCGCCGTCCCGACCTTGCCATCGACGGCGAGTTCCAGTTTGATTCGGCGATTAACCCCAAGGTTGCGGCCAAGAAGGTACATCGTGAGTCCGCTGTTGCGGGCCAAGCCAACGTGGTCATCTGGCCCGATATCAACGTGGGCAATATCGGCGTCAAGATCATCCAGAATCTGACCGGTGCCAATGCCTACGGCCCCATGCTTCAGGGCTTCAAGAAGATCGTGTGCGATTGCTCGCGCTCTGCGCCCGTCGACGAGATCGTCGGCAACGTGGTGATGAGCTGCGTGCGTGCCCAGGCGCTTAAGGAGGCTTAAGGTATGTCCGATAAAAAGACTCCCTGGCGCGTCCTGGTAATCAACCCGGGTTCCACTTCCACGAAGGTGGGCGTTTTTGAGGGCGATGAGTGCAAGCTCAGTAAGAACGTTGCGCACGATGCGAAGGACCTTGCCCAGTTCGATGGGGTTTCGGCTCAGATGCCGTATCGCTGCGATCTGATTCTTGGAGCACTGGGGGAGGCGAGCCTGAAGCTCGAGGACTTTGATGCATTTGTCGGTCGCGGCGGCGGCTTGCTTTCGCTGCCCGGCGGCACGTATGCCATCAATGAGGTCATGCTCGAGCATGCCCGCGTCGGTGCGAACGGCATTCAGCACCCGGCGCAGTTGGGCCCCCAGATTGCTCATGAGTTCGCCTCAAAGACGGGAAAGCCCTCTTTTGTGGTGAATCCTCCCGATACCGACGAGCTGTGCGACCTCGCACGTATGACGGGCATTAAGGGCGTGTATCGAAACGTGCACCTGCACGCCCTTAATCTCAAAGAGACCGCCATCCGCCATGCGGCAAAGCTCGGTCGCCCCTATGATGAGTGCAACTTCATTGTTTGCCATATCGGCGGCGGCATCTCTATCTCGGCTCATCTTAAGGGCAAGATGGTGGACGGCAACGACATCGTTGGCGGCGAGGGTCCCATGGCGCCGACGCGCTGCGGATCGGTTCCCGCGATCGAGGTCGCGAAGTATACGGCAGAGCATGGTCTCGACGTTGCCCGCGCCCATTGCATGAAGACCGGTGGCTTCGTTGACCTTTTGGGTACGTCCGATGCCATCGAGGTGTGCGATCGCGCCGCTGCGGGCGATAAGGCTGCGGCTCGCGCCTGGGATGCAATGGTCTACCAAATCTGCAAGTGGATTGGCGAGATGGCTTGTGTGCTGAAGGGCGACGTCGACGGCATCTTGCTCGGAGGCGGCGTGGTCCACAGTAAGGAGCTCGTTGCCTCGATTGAGGAATGCTGCTCTTGGATCGCCCCCGTGTCTGCCTATCCGGGCGAGTTTGAGCTCGAGGCTATGGCCGCTGGTGCCTGTCGCGTGCTCGATGGTGTCGAGGAAGCGCTCGTGTACAGCGGAGAACCCGTGTTCACCGGATTTAACGACTAATAGTGCTGTGTTTGGGGCGGCCGCTGGTGATGCCTGGCCGCTCCGACCCTTTTCTCTAAGTGTAAGGATGGATCATGGATAAAACCAAGATCAAGTACCTGGTGGGCATTTATGCTGCCGCCATGTGCATTATGGGCATGTTGGTGCCCGTCCCCATCGTGGCCTCTGTCGCGGCGGCGTTTCCCGACGAAAACATCGCTGCCGTCCAGATGATCATCGGCATCATCCCGTTGATGATGGCACTGTCCGCCATGCTCGTCTCTTCACAGCTTGCCTCTCGCGTGTCCAAGAAGAAGACGACGCTTGTCGGTCACGTTATCGTGATGCTGGCAGGCGCCTCGGTGCTGGTGTTCCACGACTCGCTCGGCCAGGTCTTAGCGGCTTCTGCTGTCATGGGCCTTGGTCTCGGCGCCGTGCAGAATTCAACGGACGCTCTTATCGCGGATTACTTTGGCGGAAAGCAGCGCTCGTTTGTCATGGGCATCTACTCCACTTTTGTCGCACTTGGCGGCATTATCTGGACGATGGTTTCCGGCATCTTGGGTTCTGCCGAGTGGTTCCACAGCTATGCGGCGTACTTCATCATGATCGTGTTTATCGTCATTGAGGCTGTTTGCCTTCCCGAGGGCCATCTTGAGCCCAAGCGCAAAGTCAACGTGTTTGCCAATATGCCTAAAGAGGTCGCGATTATCACGCTCATGAGCTTCGTGTTCGTACTCACGTTCCAGCTCTTCAGCTCCAACGTTTCGCTGCTTGTTGTGGGTCGCGGCTTTGGCGGTACCGTGGAGGCCGGTCTTGCCTCTACCGTTATGACCGTTGCCGGTATTGCGGCTGGTCTTTTGGTGGGCCCGCTGTTTGCCAAGTTTAAGAACCTGGCTATGCCGATCGCGTGGGGCGTGACGCTCATTGGCCTGGGCCTGACGCTGGTTGCGCCCGCCTTTATGGTGCTGTGCGTTGCGGGCTTTGTCGTTGCGCTGGGCAAGGAGACCTACGTGCCGCTGGAGGGCAATTTTGCCGCCGGCAACTCTGCCCCCGAGGGACGTGCGTTTAACCTCGCCATTGGCATGGCGGGCATCAACTTTGGCATGGCACTGTCTCCCATTGTGTTTGAGGCCGTGACGTCGCCGTTTGGTGCAACGATTGACCAGAAGTTCATCGCCGGCATGATCGTCTGTGCGGCTTGTGTCGTCTTTGGCGCCATTAAGTATCGCAAGCTCACCCCGGCCCAGCTTGCCGAGGCCGAGAAGATGGCGGCCAGCGGCGAGGCGGAGTAGCCGCTCGAGTAGTTGCTTTGCCACACATCATGTTTTTATCGGGGCCGCCGACATATGCCGGCGGCCCTCTTTCTATCAATGACTTTGAAAGGCTTACGGCTATGAAGCTCCCTGTCGGCCGCGTCATCGGCATTCTCAACGGCTTCTTTAACCCCTTGTTGCTCTGTGCATTTCTCCCCATTATCGAAGGGGCGCCCGGTTTGGACCTAATGAGTCCCACGGGCTTTTGGGGACAACTCATCGTGGCCACGGTGATCGCCGAGGCTCTGAGCGCACTCCCGTTGTTTGGCAAAACGGTTGGTATGTGCCTGGACTTTTTTGGTTTTGAGCAGGGGAGCGCATCACACAAGGTCGCCGGTACGGCCATCGGTGCCACGCTCCTTTTTATGGTAATCGGTTTTGGCGAGATTGCCTTCCAGGGAGGATTCGGAACGATTGAAGGCCGTACGTTCTTCGCGCGTTGGGCGGGCCTTGTCACAAAGGGATGGGCCTTTGTGGTTATCGCCGGCGTTCTGCTCGATCCCTTTACAGCGGCTCTCGGCCGCATGATAGCTCGCGAAGAGAAGTAATAGCTCCTCGCCTATCGAATGCCGGCGGACGGGGCGCCGGGGCTGTAGTCTTCCGAGCGTTTGCAGTCTCGTCGCTCCGTCCGCCGGTATTCGACCGCAACATGTTGGTCAAGCATAATCTTTTGGATTCTTTTGCCGTGAGCGGCTTGATTTTGGTAGGATTTGTCAGCGGCTTGACTAAAGGGGTTTTATAACTGCCATGCAGGTAGCCGTGTTGGTAACGTTTTACCGACTTGTCAAATACCCCTCATTTATAATGCGTCTGCAAAATGACCAATTGCTTTGACCTGCTGAAACACTATATGTTGTGTTTGAACTAAAAAAAGAATACAGGATATAGATGCATCTTTGTCGTATGATAGATGGCGGACAGAGAACGAAGACCTTATTCGTCCCCTTCGGACACGCCTTTGAGCTGCTTGATCGGCCGCGAGGATTGTCCGCATGAGGACCTATGGTTTATCGAGAACACAGATTGCGCGACGGCGCCGCAAGACAGGGGCAAGCCCTGTCGGGCATCGTTTGGCTCTGAAGCGCAATGAGGCTACGACGCGAAAGAGGCAAGAGGATGAAGATCATCAAGCGCAGCGGCACCGAGGTTGTCTTTGACATCGATAAGATCGTCAATGCGATTCGCGCCGCAAACTTGGAGGTCGAGGAGAGCTCTCGTCTAACCGACCGCCAGGTGGTTTATGCGGCGCAAAACGTCGCCGAGGCATGCGAGAACGCGGGCCACACTGTTTCGGTCGAGGAGATCCAGGATTTGGTCGAGGACGAGATCATGCGTCTCGACTGCTACGAGGTTGCCCGCCACTACATCATCTATCGCTATGTTCAGAGCCTGAAGCGCCAGAAGAACACGACCGACGACAAGATCCTGTCGCTGATCGAGTGCAACAACGAAGAGGTCAAGCAGGAGAACTCCAACAAGAACCCGACCGTCAATTCCGTTCAGCGTGACTACATGGCCGGCGAGATTTCCAAGGACCTGACCCAGCGCGTGCTGCTGCCCCAGGAGATCGTGGACGCCCATAATGAGGGCCTGATCCACTTCCACGATTCGGATTACTTTGCTCAGCACATGCACAACTGCGACCTGGTGAACCTGGAGGACATGCTCCAGAACGGCACCGTTATCTCGGGCACGCTGATCGAGAAGCCGCACAGCTTCTCGACCGCCTGCAACATTGCGACGCAGATTATCGCCCAGGTTGCTTCCTCCCAGTACGGCGGCCAGTCGATTTCGCTGACCCATCTTGCCCCGTTCGTCGAGGTGAGCCGTCAAAAGATTCGCGGCGAGGTCGCCCGCGAGCTCGAGGAGCTCGGCGTTTCCGCATCTCCCGAAAAGGTCCGCGAGGTTGTTGAGGATCGCCTGCGCGATGAGATTCGTCGCGGCGTCCAGACGATTCAGTATCAGGTCGTGACCCTTATGACCACCAATGGTCAGGCGCCGTTCGTGACGGTCTTTATGTATCTTAACGAGGCCCGTACGCCTCAGGAGAAGCACGACCTTGCCATGATCGTGGAGGAGACGCTTCGCCAGCGCTACGAGGGCGTTAAGAACGAGGCCGGCGTTTGGATTACCCCGGCATTCCCCAAGCTTATCTATGTACTCGAGGACGATAACGTTCACGAGGATTCCCCGTACTTCTACCTGACCCAGCTGGCTGCCAAGTGCACCGCCAAGCGCATGGTTCCCGACTACATCTCCGAGAAGAAGATGCGCGAGCTCAAGCTGTCGAAGGGCGAGACCGCGGGCAACGGCGACTGCTATACCTGCATGGGTTGCCGCAGCTTCCTGACGCCCGATCGCTCCGGTAACGGATTTAACAACGTGGCCAACGCGCTGAACTATGACCCGAACAAGCCCAAGTACTACGGTCGCTTTAACCAGGGCGTTGTGACCATCAACCTGCCCGATGTCGCGCTGAGCTCGCATCAGGACATGGACAAGTTCTGGAAGATCTTCGACGAGCGCCTTGAGCTGTGCCACCGCGCCCTGCTGTGCCGTCATGAGCGTCTGATGGGTACGCTTTCGGATGCCGCACCGATTCTTTGGCAGTACGGTGCCCTCGCCCGCCTGAAGAAGGGCGAGACGATCGACAAGCTGCTCGTGGGCGGTTACTCCACCATTAGTCTGGGTTATGCCGGCCTGTATGAGTGCGTCAAGTACATGACGGGCCACAGCCACACCGAGAAGGAGGGCACGCCCTTTGCCATGGCCGTCATGCAGCGCATGAACGACAAGTGCGCGGAGTGGAAGGCCGAAAGCGATATTGACTTCTCGCTGTACGGTACCCCGCTTGAGTCGACGACCTACAAGTTCGCCAAGTGCCTGCAGCGTCGTTTTGGCATCATCCCGGGCGTGACGGACAAGGGCTACATCACCAACAGCTACCACGTCCACGTGTCCGAGGAGATCGACGCATTCGACAAGCTCAAGTTTGAGGGCATGTTCCAGCAGCTTTCGCCGGGCGGTGCCATCTCCTACGTCGAGGTTCCCAACATGCAGGACAACCTCAAGGCTGTCATCCGCGTGATGCAGTACATCTACGACAACATCATGTACGCCGAGCTCAACACCAAGAGCGATTATTGCCAGGTGTGCGGTTACGACGGCGAGATCAAGATTGTCGAGGATGACGGCAAGCTGGTGTGGGAGTGCCCCAATTGCGGCAATCGTGACCAGGAGAAGATGAATGTCGCCCGTCGCACGTGCGGTTACATCGGTACCCAGTTCTGGAACCAGGGCCGAACCGAGGAGATCCGCGACCGCGTGCTGCATCTCTAATAACCATCCCAGGCCGCCCCGTAGCGAGGCCCCGGACCTTTACTCGCTATTTCGGACAGTCCTGGCTCACGACGGAGGCGCCACTGGCGCCTCCTGTTCGTGCGGAACTCATATCGAGCAAAGGTCCGGGGCCTCGCTACGGGGCGGCCAAGTTGACGTAGCTGAGATGCAGCATGCGGTCTGCTCGCTCCTCGAAGTTCTTAGTGGAAATGAGTTGACTTGCAGCAACGCTTTGCTTGCGATGACGGTTGAGCTGCAACGAAGTATTTATTGGACCTCGAACCCTATACTCGATGTTCGCTTCGTTCATTGAGTTACCCTTTGCATGAGGCCGGGACATATCGTCCCGCCCGCAGTTTCGCAGGCCGAAGGCCGAGAATGTTTGAGGACGGGATGATATGTCCCGACCTCCCGGGAGAGTTACCTATGAACTACGCGAACATTAAGTATTTCGACATTGCTGATGGGGAAGGCGTTCGTACTTCTCTGTTTGTGAGCGGGTGCCGTCGTGGGTGCAAGAATTGCTTTAACTCTGTCGCGTGGGACTTTGCTGCGGGTGAGCCGTTCGATCGTGCCGTCGAGGACAAGATTATCGAGAGCCTCGATCATCCCTTTATTGACGGCCTGACGATTCTGGGCGGCGAGCCTATGGAGCCCGAGAATCAGGCGGGACTCGTTGAGTTTGTCGAGCGCGTTCGTGCCGCTTATCCTGCGGGGTCAGGAAAGACCATTTGGTGTTTTACCGGCGACGTGCTCGAGGAGCTTATGCCGGGCGGTCGCCACCATACCGAGGCGACGGACCGTATCCTTGCCTGCCTCGATATGTTGGTGGACGGCCCGTTTGTTCAGGACCTGTACGATATCTCATTGCGCTTTAGGGGCTCGAGTAACCAACGCGTGATCGATATGAACGCTACGCGCGACCGTGCTGAGCGCGAGGGTGTTGCGCTTTGTGATGCGGTTGAACTTTGGCGTGATGATCCGGTCTATTCGACCCATACTATGTAGCTTGTGGTCGATGCCGAAGGGCGTGGTACCATAGCGCGAACGTGAAATCGGAAAAGTGAGGCCCAGATGGTCGATCAGGAAAAAGTCGAGGCCGCCATTAAGCTGTTGCTTGAGGGCATAGGCGAGGACCCAACTCGTGAGGGCCTGCTGGAGACCCCGGCGCGCGTTGCCCGTATGTATGGCGAGATCGCCGGCGGTATGGAGCAGAGTGCCGAGGAGCACCTGTCCAAAACCTTTGCCGTCGCTTCGAACGATTTGGTTATCGAGCGCGACATCACGTTTTACTCGCTGTGCGAGCATCATCTGCTGCCGTTTTATGGCAAGGCTGCGATCGGCTATATCCCTAACGGTCGCGTGGCGGGTCTGTCTAAGCTCGCTCGCACGGTTGAAGTCTATGCCCGTCGTCTGCAGCTACAGGAGCAGCTGTGTGCGCAGGTTGCCGACGCCCTCATGGATTATCTCGCTCCCGAGGGAGCGATTGTGCTCATGGAGGCTGAGCATATGTGCATGACCATGCGCGGCGTGCAAAAGCCCGGCACCAAGACCGTGACGCTCGCTCGCCGCGGCGTCTTTGAGACCGATCCCGCGCTCGAGGAGCGGTTCTTTAGGATGCTGGGCCGTTAGCATGAGGGTCGTCAACGACTTTACATCGAAGACCGATGAGGGGACGTCGCGTCGCGGCTTTATGGCTTCGGGCCTGACTCCCTTTGGTGCCATGCCTCGCATTGATTACATTTGTGCCAACGGGCTGTTCCGTCGGCACCTGGGCAACATTGCACAGTTGGAATCGGGGCGCATCTTCTGCCGCCACGGTATTGACCATCTTCTCGATGTCGCTCGCATTATGTGGATCAAGAATCTCGAGGAACAGCTCGAATTTGACCGCGAGGTCATCTACGCCACGGCACTTCTTCACGATATCGGCAAAGATGAACAGTATGAATCGGGTATATCCCATGATGTTGCAAGCGAACGCGTCGCTGATGCGATCCTCGGCGGCATGTCCGATGATGTGGCGTTTGAGCCGGCCGATGCCGCAGCCATTAAGACGGCCATTCTGGGCCATCGAAAGCTGCGCGTGAACAGCCAACCGCTTGAGCGTCTGCTCTATGCAGCCGACAAAGCGTCGCGCGCCTGCTTTGCATGCCCCGCGCGCAATGCTTGCAACTGGAGCGATGATAAAAAGAACCTGTCGATTCGCGTGTAGTTAGTTGTGCGGTCGGGGTTCTAAACGAAGGAGACGATCGCGATGAGTAACAAGAAACTGCCCGAGAATGCAACCAAGACTGAAGGCGCCGAGCTCGCCCGCCGTGGAAGGGGCGAAATATCCACTGCAACGGCGGTGCCCCACGTGAGCTATGACGATCTTCGCCATGCCGATCGCATTACTATCGACGGTCTCGAGGTCTTTGCCAACCACGGCGTGTATCCCGAAGAGAACGCGCTGGGCCAGAAATTCATCGTGTCCTTGGTGCTCTATGCCGACTTGCGTGCAGCGGGAGAGCACGATGACTTGGACGCCTCGATTGACTATGGCTCGGTGTGCCACGATGTCGATGGCTATCTGCGCGAGCATACGTTTAAGCTCATCGAGGCTGCAGCCGAGGGTGTGGCCCAGATGCTGCTACGTCGTTACCCCCTGCTGCTTGGCGTGCGCGTTAAGCTCGATAAGCCTTGGGCGCCCGTCGGTCTTCCCCTGGCAAGCTGCGGTGTCGAGATCGAGCGCGTGCGCTAACCGGTTCTAATACATCTCTATGGGTGGCTGCTTGAGCCGTTGCGACAGCGCTCTATTGTTGGGGCAGTACGCGTCGAGCAGGGCGTGGAACCGATGATTGTGGCTTGGCTCGAGCAAGTGGACGAGCTCGTGGGCGACAACCATGTCGAGGCATTCGATGGGATAGGCGGCAAGTTCGCGTGCGATGCGAATGGCTCCGGTCTTGGGCGTGCATGATCCCCAGCGCGTTTTCATGCCGCGCACGGAAACGCGGGATACGGCGACACCCATTGCGATTTCGTATGCGTGCACCATATCACGCAGCGCCGATGTGACTTCGGACGTATAGAGCTGGTCGATATGGACTTGGAGTTCGTTGGGCGTTAGGCCGTCGAGGATTGCGCACCGCTTGGCCTGTGGGCCTTCGTCCGATTCGTCGGTACCCATAAAACTTGCGAAGGTAGCCTGCTTGGGCCGCGGCGCGGGGGGTTCAAAGTTGTGGTCGAGTGCATCCTGAACGGTGATGGGTTTGCCCCAAAGCGCAATGATGGACGAGGGACTGAGCGGCTCTCGCGTCGTCGCCTGACGTTGCTCGCGTTGGGCAAGTCGGCTGATAATCCAGGCGCTGTTGCGCTTTACAAACGCTTCGATACGCTCGCGGCTGGCGCCGAGCGGTGCGCTGGCGTGGACCTCGCCGCTCGATGTGACGCGTAGGTTGAAGTTCTTGACGCGCTTTTTGGTAACGACGACGGGGATGGGCGTCCCATCCGGTCGGGATACGGAAATCGTAAACTGCTGCGTCAAAAGCGGTCCTTCAGATTGGGGACGGGCCGGCATGTCGACCGTTCGGCATGCCGGCCCGCTCAAGGGATGTGAAATTAATAACGCTCGAAGAAGGCAAGCGCGTTGTCGCTGCAGAGCTTTTGCATCACGGTCTTGCCAAAATGCTTGGAAAGCATGTTCTGGAACTCGGGCATCTTGCTGGCATCGGAGAGGAAAGCGGGCACAGTGGCGCCGTCCCAGTCGCCGCCGAGCGCGATGACGTCCTCGCCGCCCAGGTCGAGCCAGTGCTCGATATGTGCCGCCAGCTGGTCGAAGGTGACGTCTGCGGCGGTCTTGTCGGTTGCGTCGTTGGAAAGGAACTCGCTGCAGTAGTTGAGGCCGACGATACCGCCCATGTCGCGAATGGTGCGGAACTGGTCGTCGGTAAGGTTGCGTTTGGCGCCGCAAACCGCACGGGAGTTGGAGTGGCTGGCGACGAAGGGACGCGTGGCGTGGGCGACAACCTCGTCAAAGCACTCATCGTTGAGGTGGGAGACGTCAAGTACCATGCCGGCGTGCTCCATCTGCGTAAGCGCCTCGATGCCGGCGGCGGTGAGGCCGGCGTGGGTGTCGTGGCCGCTCGCGAGCGGTCCCTGCGCGTTCCAGCTGAGTGACGACATAAGCACGCCCAAGCTCTTGAGCACCTCGATCAGTGCGGGGTCCTCGGCAAAGAACGTGGCGTTTTCGATGGTGTGGACGCAGGCGACCTTGCCGTCCTTGAGTGCGGGGCGAATGTCTGCGGCGCTGCGCACGTTGACCATACGGTCGTGGTTGAGCATTGCCTGGCCGCTCATGTGCGCCATGATCTGCGCCTGGAAGCGCGCGGCGTGGGCGGTGGGAATCTCATCGGGGACAAACGTGGCGAAGCACTGTGCCCACGGCGTGTTGCCGATCTTTGCGAGCGAGATGGCGCAGGCGTTGCCCTCGATGAGGTCGAAATCTTGCGGATGCGTTTCGTCGCCGGGGAAATAACCGTCGGTGCCGGCGGTAAAGCGCAGGTCGAGATCGAGCGTGGCCCAGCCGATGCGGTCGGCGGTGTCGCAGTGTAGGTCAAATACGGGATATGCCATGGTTCCTCCGGTTGCAGCGTTTCTTTGCAAACTGTCTTTGAATTGTATGACTAGGGTATAGTTAGCGCCATATGTTCACGGCGGCCCGCGTTGTGCGCCGCCCTTATCACGGAGGTTACCATGTCCAACCAGGGCAAGAAGGTCAAGACTCATTATCGCGGCACGCTCGACGACGGCACGCAGTTCGATAGCTCCTACGATCGCGGCGAGCCGCTGGAGTTCACGTGCGGCGCCGGTCAGATGATCAAGGGCTTCGACGCCGCTGTTGTCGACATGCAGGTGGGCGAGAAGAAGACCGTGCACATTCCTGCTGCCGATGCCTACGGCGAGCACAACCCCGAGATGGTTATTACCTTCCCGGCCGAACAGGTTCCCAACATCGAGCAGATCGAGAAAGGCATGAAGCTCTTCCTGTCCACGCCGAGCGGCATGCCCGTCTCCGCCGTGGTCATCGACGTAACGCCCGAGGCCGTGACGCTCGACGCCAACCACGAGCTGGCCGGCAAGGACCTCAACTTTGATATCGAGCTCGTTGAGGTCGAGGACTAGGCTATGCCTGTGAATCTGGTTTCGACAGCGTGTCTCGGAAATCTCAACGACCCGTCCTATGAGCTTTTGCTTCGCCGGGAGCTGGGCGGTGTCTTTGAGGTCGATGAGCTACTACTCGATTGGGACCAGGCCGATGCCCGCACATTTGTGGGCGTGACGGAGCTGGGGCGTACGGTCGATATTCGGCTGGGCGCTGCCGATGGCGATCGCCTTGCCGACGGCGATGTGCTTGTCATCGACCGCTCGGACACGGTGCCCGTGGCGGTTGTCGTGCGCCTACGCAGTGCCGAAGTCTATCTGGTTGAAGTCGACCGCATGGACCCGATTGCGCTTGCGCATGTATGCTGGGAGATCGGCAATATGCATGCGCCGCTGTTTCGAGGCGATTCGGACGAGCATACCGTGCGCATGTATACGCCGCTGCAGCCGGTTTTGGGCCGCATGCTCCGGGGCGTCGAGGGCGTTCGGCTCTCGGTGGTTACCCGTGAACTCGATGCGGGCCGGCGCTTTGCGTCGAGTGCGGCGGATGTCGTTGTGAGTATGGCTCCCGACTTTACGATCGTAAAGAAGGCGCGCGGTTAACGTGCGTATGAGTAAGACGGACTTTGAGAGGCAACTATTCAAAGTCCGTCTTTCTGTTGATGAGATGCTGTGGGGGAAAGCATATGGGTCTTGAGGGAATCAAGCTGATTGCATGCGATTTGGACGGCACGTTGCTGCATCCGGGGGAGCGCGAGCCGCGTTCCGAGGCTTTTAAGCTCATCGACGAGCTGCATCGTCGCGGCATCGTGTTTATGCCGGCGAGCGGTCGTCAATATGCGAGCTTGCGCTACCTGTTTGCCCCGGTGGCCGATGAGCTCGCCTATGTATGCGAAAACGGTGCCCTGGTCATGAGCGAGGGTCGCGCCGTCGTCAAGCGCTCCATGGAGCGTAGTCTTGCTATGGATATCGCGAATGCCGTGGTTGCGTATCCCCATGCCGACGTGACCCTTTCGTGTGAGGGACACCTCTACACCATGAGCGGCAACGATGTGTTCGTCGATCATTTGCGCTATGAGGTCCACTGCGATGTGGCGGTGGTCGACCGCCCCGAGGACATCGACGAGGACGTCATTAAGATCGCCTTCCAGACGCCCGAGGTGGATCAGCCGGCGGCCCTGGAGTATTTCGAGCGCCTCTTTAGCGACCGTGTTGACGTGATGACGTCGGGAACCGAATGGACGGACTTTATCGGTTTCGGTTCGGGCAAGGGCTCCGCGCTTGCCGATTACGGTCGTGCCCTGGGTATTTCGCCCGATGAGATGATGGGGTTTGGCTATAACGAAAACGACCGCGACATGCTCAACGTAGTGGGCCATCCTTATCTAATGGAGAGCTGCAATCCCTCTATGCGTGGCATCAACGACCACGTCCGTTACGTGCGCACAGTCGAAGAAGAGCTGCGTCGCCTGCTTGCCGAGTAGGCATGTCCCAAACATCTACCGGCAGTCGGGGCAGAGACCCTCGAAGATGGTGTAGTGCGACGTGACGTGCCAGCCGATTTGCTCGGACGCTTTGGCGTCGAGCTGGGCATCGAAGGGGAGCGGTACGTCGATGACGCGGCTGCACGAGGTGCAGATGATATGCGCATGCGGCTCGATCGTGCGATCGAAGCGGCTGCCGCCCGGCGTCTTGATGGAGAGAATCTCGCCGGCGTCGGCCAAGAGATTGAGATTGCGGTAGACTGTACCGCGGCTGATTTTGTCATCCTGCGCGCGCACGACGTTGTAGATTTCGTCGGCGGTGGGATGGTTATAGCTTTGGCGCACGGCGTCAAGAACCAGCTTTCGCTGCCTGGTATTCCTTCTTTGCACCGCCATGCGCCTCGCCTCTTTTCTATTAACGGTCGTAGGTAAATGATACCGTATTTAGCACACAATACTAATAATGAGGACTGAAACCGTCTTCATTGGCAAGTGGGGCTCGGGCCTGGGCGTCTACGAGGCGAAAACGCGTTCCCATGCGCTCGTAGGAGGCATGAAGCGCCTCGAGATGAGATAGGATGTTTGCCGGAGCTCCCTGTATCTCCATCTCGACTGAGCCGTCTTCCATATTACGCACCCAGCCGGTGAGGGAGCGTGCCTGCGCGAGGTTGGTGGTGGTAAAGCGAAAACCAACGCCTTGGACTTGCCCCGCCCAGCGCAGGAAATAGCGCAGGGGAGTGTCTTGAGTGGCCTCGTCGCTTGCGAGCACAGTAAGTCTGCGGCGCAGCTCGAGCTCGACGTTTGATGGTTTTTGGGGTTCTCGACTGCCGCCGGTGACGCTGGAGAAGAACGTATCGAAGAGACCCATCGCTATGCCTGCTTGCCTGCGTCGGCCGGGAAGGTAATGCCGGCCTGCTGGCGCACGGCATCCATGATGCGCAGTGAGACGAGCGTGACATCGCGGTAGTGGCCAAGCTCGTGGCGTCCCGCCGGGGTCTCCCAAATCTCTTCCTTAACGTTATCGATGCCGCCGATGGCGGTGATAAAGTCTGTGAGTTCGTATTCCATAGTGTTGCTCGATTTGGGCAGGTCGAGCACGCGGCCGTTCTCGCCCTGTTCGCGCGGTGCCTCGGTCGCTGAGCCGCGTACGACATCGCCGCGATAGTCGATGCGGACGTTGCGGGGCGTGGACAGATGGTCGATCTGGATAGTGCCACGCTCGCCTTCGATCTGCGAGGGCAGCAGGTCATTCGTAATTTTGGAGTGCGCGAGCTCGACGGAGATGCGGCCTCCGCCATAGCTGGCGAGGATGGAACCGCAGCCGTCGATGGGACCGTGCGTGAGCTGTCGCGTGGTGGGATCGAGCAGGGTAGTCATGCTCGTAAGGCCGGAGGGCATGCCGAAAATCTCGACCATGGGCTCGACGGCGTAGACGCCAATGTCCATGAGGGAACCCGATGCCATATTGCAGTCGAAGATATTGGTGGCATGTCCCGCGAGAATCTCGTTGTAGCGCGAGGAATACTTGCCAAAGCGCAATGAGGCGCGGCGGATGGGGGCGATCTCGCCCAGGGCGTCCTCGATGGCGTGGAAGGCGGGATCGTGGAGGGGACGCATGGCCTCGAGGGCCACGACACCTGCTGCCTCGGCAGCGCGGAAGACTTCCAGCGCCTGCGCTTCGGTGGCGCAGAAGGGCTTTTCGACGATAACGTGTTTGCCGCCGGCGATGCAGGCAAGGGCCTGCTCGTAGTGAAGTGCGTTAGGGCTGCCGATATAGACGGCGTCGACGTCGGCGGCTGCCGCGAGCTCATCGAGTGAAGTAAAGTTTCGCTCGCCACCGCGCTCGGCGGTAAAGGCAGCACCGCGATTGGCATCGCGTGAAAGCGTGCCCACAAACGCGGCTTGGTCGTTGGCGTTGACGACTTGGATAAAGTCGTCGGTGATCATGGATGTGCCGATGGTCGCTATACGCAGCATGTATCCCCCTTGCGTTGTTTGGTCTACAGGATGAGTGTAGCGCGTGGGGATATAAAGCTGCGCGAAAACGCTATTACAGGTCGCTCTCGTTAAAGCCGGTGTCGATATCGAGGTTACTGCCGTCGGCCGCCGTGGTGGCGAGCTCATCGCAGCGCTCGTTGAGCTCGTGGCCGGCGTGACCCTTAACCCAGATGAACTCCACCTTATGCTTGCTTTTGGCGGCAAGCAGGCGCTCCCACAGGTCGCGGTTCTTAACGGGCTGCTTGTTGGCAGTTTTCCACCCGCGCTTTTTCCAGCCGTCGGTCCAGTGTTTATTGAAAGCGTTGACGACGTACTGCGAATCGGAATGGACCTCGACCTCGCAGGGGCGGTTGAGCGCCTCGAGCGCCACGATGACCGCCATGAGTTCCATGCGGTTGTTGGTAGTCTTGGCGTAGCCGCGCGAAAGCTCGGAGGTGAAAGTCTTGCCGGCGGGGTTGGTGTATTTGAGCACGGCGCCGTAGCCGCCGCGTCCCGGATTTGATCGGGCCGAGCCGTCGGTGTAGATGATGACCTTCACGGGCTTCCTTTCGTTGGGTACGTTTCGTGTGAGTGACCATTGTAGCGCCATGCCCGCCGGGGGCTAACAATCTACGATTTCTACCCCGTCTTCCGACAGTTAGTTGGCATGGATGATGCGGTTGAGCTCGTCGAGGTATTGCTGCAAGAGGGGAGAGGGCTTGCGCTCGTCGTGCATGATATAGCCTACGTGCATCGTTGGGGCGTCTGCTAACGGGATCGATGCCATACCCCATTGCATTTCATTGGAGAGGACACCGGTCGACAGGGTGTAGCCGTTCGACGTGATAAGTAAGTTAGTAAGTGTTCCGCGGTCCGAGATTCGTATGTTGCGGTCGCAAGGGATATAGCTAAAAGGTTCCTCGGCGTAATAGAAGGAGTTCGAGGCGCCTTGCTCAAAGCTGTAGCGCGTATAGGGTGTAAGGTCGGCAAGGGACAGCTGTGGGCGGCGTGCGAGCGGGTGGCGCTCGCTAACGAAGACGTGGACCGTCGCGTCGAAGAGGGGATGGAAGCTTGCGCGGGCATCGGCGAAGGCCTTCTGCAGAACGCGGGCGTTAAAGTCATCCAGATACAGAATGCCGATATCGCTGCGAAATGCGCGGACGTCATCGATGATCTGCGATGTGGTGGTCTCGCGCATGATGAACTCGAACTTGTCGTCCCGGCAGCGCTCGACGACGTTGACGAAGGCCTCGACCGAAAAGGCGTAATGCTGGGCCGAGATGGCAAGGCGCGCCTGGGGCGTGCCGCCGTCCTCGTAGCGGGCCTCGAGCATATCGGCCTGCTCTACGACTTGACGCGCATAGCCCAAAAGCTCGGTGCCGTCGTTGGTGAGCGTGACGCCGCGGCTGGAGCGCGTAAAGATCTCCAGGTGGAGCTCCTGTTCCAGGCTTTTGACGGCGTTTGAGATGTTGGACTGAGCGGTATAGAGGCGCTGAGCTGCGGCGTTAATTGAGCCGGACTCTGCCACGGCGATAAGAAAGCGAAGCTGCTGGAGGGTCATCGGCACCCGTCCTTTCGATAGCTATCTAAAAAACCGATAACAGGTTAGCGCTTTTAAGTGATTGACCGAGGGAAACAATGCTCGTACTATTCAAAACGCACAAAGGCGGTAGGTAATTAAGCCAACCACGGAACCGGGATGCGAAAGGAGGCCCGCATATGAATTGCTTACCAAGACGAATGCCGGGCTCCTGTTTGCGCCCGTCGGCGTGATCAGGAGACAGCGACTTACTTCTCTCTTTTTATTTACTTTTGTTCGATCAAGGAGATCATCATGAGCCAGTTCATCAACAACCCCGAGCACACCTTTGGTTTCGATACCCTGCAGCTTCACGTTGGCCAGGAGAGCGCCGATCCCGCATCCGACTCCCGCGCCGTGCCTATCTACCAGACCACGAGCTATGTGTTCCGCAATTCCCAGCACGCCGCCGACCGCTTTGGTCTTGCCGACGCCGGCAACATCTACGGCCGTCTGACCAACTCCACCCAGGGCGTCTTCGAGGACCGTATCGCCGCACTCGAGGGTGGTGTGGCAGGTCTTGCCGTCGCCTCCGGTGCTGCTGCCATCACCTATACCCTGCAGGCTCTTGCCCAGGCCGGTGACCACGTGGTGGCTCAAAAGACCATCTACGGTGGCTCCTACAACCTGCTGGAGCATACGCTCTCCCAGTTTGGCGTCGAGACCACCTTCGTCGATGCCCACAACCTGGACGAGGTCGAGGGCGCCATCAAGGACAACACCACGGTCATCTATCTCGAGACGCTCGGCAACCCCAACTCCGACATCCCCAACATCGACGCCATCTCCGAGATCGCCAAGAAGCACGGTCTGCCGGTTGTCGTCGACAACACCTTCGGCACCCCGTATCTGTTCCGTCCGCTGGAGCATGGTGCCAACATCGTCGTCCACTCCGCAACCAAGTTCATCGGCGGTCACGGCACTTCGCTGGGCGGTGTGATCGTCGACGGCGGTAACTTTGATTGGAAGGCGAGCGGAATGTACGCCCAGATCGCTGAGCCCAACCCCTCCTACCACGGTGTTTCGTTTGCCGAGGCTGCCGGTCCCGCCGCCTTCGCGACCTATGTCCGCGCTATCTTGCTGCGTGACGAGGGCGCCTGCATCAGCCCGTTCAACGCCTGGGTCCTGCTCCAGGGCACCGAGACTCTGTCGCTGCGCGTTGACCGTCATGTCGAGAACACCAAGAAGGTCGTTGAGTTCTTGGTTGGTGACAGCCACGTCGCCAAGGTGAACCACCCGAGCCTGTCTGAGCACCCCGATCACGAGCTCTATCAGAAGTACTTCCCCAACGGTGGTGCCTCGATCTTTACCTTTGAGATTAAGGGTGGCCAGGAGGCAGCTTGGAAGTTCATCGATCATCTGCAGGTGTTCTCGCTGCTCGCCAACGTGGCCGACGTCAAGTCGCTCGTCGTGCACCCGGCTACCACCACGCACTCCCAGCTCTCTGCCGAGGAGCTCGCCGAGCAGAACATCACGCCCTCCACGATCCGTCTTTCCATCGGTACCGAGAATGCCGAGGACATCATTTGGGATCTGAAGCAGGCCTTCGCCGCGCTGGACGAGTAAGGCGTCTTGTGCAAGGCCCCCTTGCGACTCGATAGGTATAACTGCATAAAATGCCTGCTCAAGGCGCCTGTGCGAACAATGGTTGCACAGGCGCCTTTTTTGCATAGAGAGGGCGCAAAAACAGGGTTTTTGACATGCTTTATGCATTCGAGTTGTGGAAAACTCCTGTTGAGAGGATGTGAGTTTTACGCAATTGACGTGCGCCTTTTGAGTAAAACCGCAGGTCGCGATTTGCTCGGGGTACTATGCAGCGCGATCGAATCACACGCAGCTCAAACGCAGCAAAAACGCACTACGGAGGTTTCCAGCTACATGAGGATCGATTCACGAAAACCGAAAGCCGCCGCCCTTTCCGCCGCTCTGACCGTGGCACTTTTGGCGGGCGCCGGTGCAACTGATGCCCACGCGGCAACACTGTCCGACACGGTTGGATCCACGCCGTCCGAGACGACGCTGGTGCAGCCCGTCGACTATCGCAGCGACGGCTTTGGCTCCATGCAGGAGTGGAATGCCTCGATGGAGGCCAAGCGCGATTCCCTTGAGATGCGTGCTCAGATCATTATGAATATGTATGGCGACTATGCTACCGATGACGAGCGCGCTGTGTTGCAGGGTTGCATCGACGGTGCGGGCAGTCTTTTGACGATGGAGGAGGTCGACGCGAAGTCGGCCGAGCTCGACGAGCTTCGCTCCACGCTCGAGGATGCCAAGCGCGAGGTGCTCGAGGCTGCCGCCGCCGAGGCGGAGGCTGCCGAGGCCGCTCAGGCTTCGTACTACAACGCCGGTTACACTCCGTCCTACGCGTCTGCCGCGTCCTGCGCGAACGGATCGGGCCTGACGCGCTCTGCGGGTGTCAATAACTACAACGGACGCCGCGAGACCTATTACAGTAGCAACGTGCTTTATCACTATCGCACGGGCGAATGGACTCAGGATTCTGAGGGCTTCTGGCGCGATTCCGACGGCTATTACGTTGTTGCCGCGGGCGATATGGCCCAGGGCTCGACCTTTACGGGCTCCAAGGGTGATTGCAAGGTCTATGACTCCGGCTGCGCTGCCGGAACCACCGACTACTACACCGGTTGGTAATCTGCCATAAGCAAAATAGGTACATGATGGGCGGACGTCTTTACTGAGCTTTTAGGCAACGTAAAGCCGCCCGTTCTTTATGTGCGTTTGAGTTAACAGAGCCCTTACCGTGACGGTACGCTGGGCGTATGGATGCGGGGCACACTAGTTCATGAGAAATAAGGTCTTTCTCGTGGAGGAAGTGGTCTTGTGAACGCTCGAGATATCGCTGTTGCCGCCATTGCATTGACGCTTGGTTGCCTTGGTCCTACGGCCGCGCTCGTCGCAGGTGTGCAGGGGTCTTGTGGGGCTGCCTCTATTGTGGTCGGCGCGTTGATCGCGGCCGCGCTGCTGGGAAGTGCGGGTGTAGTCCTTTGTCGCGACGATGAGGACGAGGTGCCGGGGTCGCAACGCTAACTGTTGTGAGATCGGCCGCCGATCGTAGACGAAGATGAAGGCCGCCGCAGGGGAAAGGTTCCCTTGCGGCGGTTTTGCTGTTAAGGCTGTTGAATGCGGCGAGTTGGCGCTACCAGTTTTTCTCGATATCGCGGATGCGCCGATAGAGCCACTCGTTTTGCGGTGCCTGGATATCGTGTTTGGCTGCGAGGCGGCAGATGGTGCCCGCGAACTCATCAACCTCGGTTTTGCGCCTTGCGATGCGGTCTTGAGCCATCGAGGGCATACCGGCGGGGTCGATTCCCTCGATGAGGTGCACCATTTGCGTCAGGTCTGCCTCGGTCAGCTCAACGCCCTCGGCGTTGGCGACCGCAAGCGTCTCGCGCATGGCGGAGACAAAACAGCGGCGCTGCTCGGAGCCCGGCTCCGTGGCGCTTCCGTAGGTCCCGCCGTAGGCCATGCAGGTCTGGTTGATGCCGTCGTTGAGCATGAGTTTGGCCCACATGCGGTGCGCAATGTCGCTCTCGACGGTATGGGCGATGCCGCAGCGCGTATAGAGCTCGTCGATGGCGGTAACGGTTGCGGGCTTGGTGCCCGCTGCCGCGCCAAAGCGAATCTCGCCCGCATTGGTAAAGGTGAGCGCGCCGTTGAGGAACACGGCGTCCATGCCCTGGCAGATACCAAGAACGGTATGCTCCCAGCCAAAACGTTCGGCAATCTTTTGCTCGCTCGTAATGCCGTTACACAGCGAGGCGATGAGCGTGTTGGGTCCCACGACACGCTCCATAGTCTTGAGTGCTTGGTCGAGACCGGTGGTCTTGACCGTCAGGATGACCAGATCGGTGGGTGTCGCCTCGCTGGCGCGGACGGACGTGAGATCGCAGGGCTTGCCGTTGACGGTGAGCGCGTCGTTCGCATGGCGCTCAAAGCGAGCGTCGTCCATGACGTATTCGACGGCGTCGTTGCCGAGGGCCTTGGCAATCATGCTGCCGTAGAGCAGGCCGACGCCGCCCTTGCCGATAAAAGCGACCTTGTTGATCTGCATGTGAATCATCTCCCCATATAAAAGGCGCCCGCGTAAGGGGCGCCTGATGGATTGTATGCTGCCAGGGTGATTGGCGGGTGCGCGGGGTGGCTGTTATGAAAAAGAAACTATTGCGCTGTGCGCTTATGCCGCGGGGCAGACCGCAAAGACGCGGGCGGGGTATCCGACGCCATCGCGGACCTTGGGGAAGGTGCAGAAGATGACGGCACCCGTGGCGGGGAACTCGTCCAGATGGTCCATGACCTCGATCTGATAGCGGTCGACCGAGAGGATGTACTGCTCGCCGGGGTAGGGGTAGGCATCCTCTCGTGTGGTCACGCTCGTCTCCTTTCATCGGGCTTTTTGCTGATGTTAAAGCGGTGCCGTGACGGCCTGATTTCTGCTGCGTTACGATACGTTCTCAATTGCGATTCCGATGTGTTTCGATGACGTGACGGGTTTGTTTCGCCTTGTCAGGGCTTCGATGGGAGGGGAGGGGCCGTGCAATATCGCGTTGACCCCAAAAGCGGCAACCGTATCTCGGCGTTGGGGCTGGGCTGCATGAGGTTTCCCGGTGCGCCGGGACGCCCGGATGCGAAGACTGCCGACGCCATCATCTCCCGTGCGGTGGAGCAGGGGATTAACTACCTGGACACGGCCTATCTCTATCCCGGCAACGAGGCGTGCGTGGGTGCGTCGCTTGAGCGCCTGGGCTTGCGCGACCAGGTTTTGCTCGCAACCAAGCTGCCGCATGCTTCGTGCAAGTGCGCGGAGGATTTCGACCGGTTCTTCGACGAGCAACTGCGCCGCCTACGGACCGGCCATATCGACTATTATCTCATGCACAACATTACCTCGCCCGCCCAGTGGGAACGTGTGGTGGCGTTGGGCATCGAGGACTGGATCGCGCGTCAAAAGGCGGCGGGGCGCATTCGCCAGATTGGTTTTTCGTACCACGGCAGCGCAGCGGACTTTCTGACGATGCTCGATGCATATGAGTGGGACTTTTGCCAGATCCAGTACAATTACGCCGGAGAGCGATATCAGGCGGGAACAGCGGGGCTCATGGCCGCCGCCGAGCGAGGCCTCGCGGTGTTTGTGATGGAGCCGCTGCTGGGCGGGCGTTTAGCGGGCAAGCTGCCGCCACGGGCCCGCGCTGTGCTCGATAGTGCCCGTGACCCGCATTTGCGCACTCCTGCCGCCTGGGGTCTTTCGTGGGTGTGGAACCATCCTCAGGTGACGATGCTGCTTTCGGGTATGACCGATACCGCGCAGGTGGATGAGAACGCGGTGTTGGCCGATCGGGCTCTGCCGGATTCGATGACAGCTACTCAGCTCGATGCCATCGCGCACGTGCTGACGGAGTTTGAAAAATCGAATCGCGTGCCCTGCACGGGATGCGGCTACTGCATGCCATGTCCCAAGGGCATCAATATTCCCGGCTGCTTTGCCGCCTACAACGCAAGCTATGCGCACAGCTGGTTTACGGGTCTATCGCAGTACTTTACGGCGAGCGCGGTGCGCACAAGCGAGGCCAAGCTGGTGAGCAATTGCGTCAAGTGCGGCAAATGCGCGCGCCACTGCCCACAGCATATCGATATCCCCGAGCGTCTCGATGACGTGCGCCGACGTTTCCAGCCTGGCCCCGTGACGGCAGTGCTTAAGGCCTTCGGCAAAACGCGCTCCTCGTGACCCTTTTATAACTTGCGGTGGAATAGTTCCTGTTTGCGGCAGAATAGGGCTTAAACAGGGACTATTCCACCGCAACTGAAGGGGGCTGTCGTGGGCCATCGGGATTCATGTAATGATTCGCGTGGGGTTCGTTGGGGCATTTTGGGCGCTGGGCACATTTCTCATCGATTTGCATCGTCGCTCAAGAAGGTCGACGGGGCACGGCTGGTGGCTGCGGCCGGTCGCACTCCTGCACATGTCGAGGAATTTTGCCGAGTGTTTTCGATCGATGCTGCGCATGGCCATGCCTCGGCCGACGATAGCGGCGATGCGGCTTATGACGCGCTGATTGCCGACCCCGATGTCGACGCAATCTACTTGGCTCTTCCGCATGGCATGCATACGCGTTGGGCCTGTCGCGCGCTGTGCGCCGGAAAGGCCGTGCTGTGCGAAAAGCCGGCCGTTTTGAGTGAGGAAGAGGCTCTCTCGATCGCCTCCACCTCTCGCGAGCGCGGCGTGCTGTTTATGGAGGCGATGAAGAATCGGTTTTGCCCGATGCGCACTCGCGTGAAAGACTTGCTTGCGTCGGGTGAGCTTGGCCGTATCGTCTCGATTGAAAGCGTGCAAAAGCTCGATTACGGCGAGTCTCCTTCGGGCTATCTGCTTGATCCGCTGCAGGGCGGCTGTCTATATGACATGGGCTGTTATGCGGTCGGTTGGTTTGAGGATTTGCTCGCGGGCGCGTGCGAGGTTTCGTCCCGTGAAGTTCGCTGGCGTGACGTATCAGGCGGCCGTGTCGATTGGGCCGACGAGATCCATATGAGCGTCGGCGGTATACCCATTCATATGGTGTGCGACGGCGAAGCAACATATGAAAGCCGCTTAACGATTGCCTGTGAGCGGGGCTCGTTGGAAATCGAGCGTCTTCATCGCCCCGAGCTCGCCCATGTGAAGTACTCCGACGGTCGAGCACTCGAAATCGATGCACCGTTTGAGGTCGATGATTTTTACGGTGAGGCATCGCATGCGACACAGCTCATTCAGGCGGGGAAACTCGAAAGCCCCATCATGTCCCTAGCCGCTACACAGCGCTGTGCGCACATCATCGATGCGATTCGCTTGAAACTTTAGGGCGTGGGGGCATGGCGCCAACGCCTGGAATGCCTTGGAGGCCTTTGCCCCTGATGCCTCTTTTATAACTTGCGGTGGAATATGGTCTGTTTGCGCCAAAATAGGGCACCAATAGACCGTATTTCACCGCAACTGATGAAGAGGGAGTTGGAGATGCTGACGATTGGGTGTCATCTTTCGACGACGAAGGGCTATCGGGCAATGGGGGAGACGGCGCTGTCCATTGGCGCCAATACCTTTGCGTTCTTTACGCGCAACCCGCGCGGCGGCAAGGCAAAAGAACTTGACATGGATGACGTGGCGGCTCTGCGCGAGCTTATGGCGCAAAACGACTTTGGACCGCTGGTGGCGCATGCCCCGTATACCTACAACCCCTGTTCTGCCAAAGAGCGGGCACGCGAGTTTGCCTTGGAGGCAATGGCCGAGGACTTGCAGCGTCTGGAAGCACTGCCCGGCAACTACTACAACTTCCATCCCGGTGCGCATGTGGGACAGGGCTCCGACGTCGGCATTCAGATGATTGTCGACACGCTGTGCCAGGTGATGTTTGAGGGGCAGCAGACGACGGTATTACTCGAGACCATGGCAGGCAAGGGCACCGAGGTGGGCCGTAGCTTTGAAGAACTGGCGTGCATTATCGAGGGCGTTGCCGCCAAGCGCCCAGAGCTGTCCGATAAGCTGGGCGTTTGTTTGGACACCTGCCATGTGAGCGATGCCGGCTACGACATCATCCATGATCTGGACGGCGTACTCGACGAGTTCGACCGCGTGGTGGGTATCGATCGCTTGCATGCCGTACACATCAACGATTCGAAGAACCCTTGTGGCGCCCATAAAGATCGTCACGAGTGCATCGGCAAGGGATACCTTGGCAGCGAGGAATTTGGTGGCGGTATGCAGGTTATGCAGAATATTGTATCGAATGGCCGTTTGCGTTCGCTGCCGTTTATTTTGGAGACTCCGAACGAACTTGCAGGTTATGCAGCTGAAATTAGACTATTAAGGTCATTGCAGCAGTAATGACTGTCACAAAGTAGAGTATTCCATTCACGTTATGGGTTTGTTTCAATCAGTTTTCTCATTGCAGATTCGTAATTCCGGGTGCATAATAGCCAACAGTTTTTGCAGACCTCTGAATCAAACGAGGTCACCGGAAGGAGACTGATTATGAAGCTGAAGAAGCTTGGCGCATTTGCCGCCACGGGTGCTATGGCACTCGCCCTTGCTCTGACGGGCTGCGGTTCGTCCAACGCCACCTCTGGTTCTGATGCCGGTTCCAGCAGCTCTGACGACGCTAAGGTCGAGAAGGTCGACGGCTCCAAGGAGTACGCGCTCGTCAAGGACGGCACGCTGACCGTCGGCACCTCTGCCGAGTACGCACCGTTTGAGTACAAGGATGACAACGGCGACTACCAGGGCTTTGACCTTGAGCTCATCAAGGCTATCGGTGACAAGCTGGGTCTGGATGTCGAGTACGTCAACAATGACTTTGACACGCTGGTTCCGGGCGTCGCTTCGGGCGCCAAGTATGACGTTTCCATCGCGGCTATCACCGACACGCCCGAGCGTGAGAAGGAAGTCACTTTCTCTGATTCCTACTACATGGACGATCAGGCTATCGTGACCAAGGTCGATAACACCGACATCACGGCCGACAACTACAGCGAGAAGCTCAACAACGCCGACGCTACCATCATCGTCCAGTCTGGCTCGACTGCCGAGGCCTTTGCCCAGGAGAACTTCCCCAAGGCCAAGATCGTCCCCTACAAGGACGCCACCGAGTGCTTCAGTGCCTTGCAGTCCGATAAGGGCGACGCCGTAGTCACCAACCGCTCCGTTGCGAGCCAGCTGACCGCCGAGCAGTTCAACACCTGCCAGACCATCAAGCAGATCAGCACCGGCGAGGAGTACGCCATCGCCATCAACCAGGGCAACACCAAGCTCAAGGACGACATCAACCAGGCCATCAAGGACCTGACCGACGACGGTACCGTCGACGCCCTCATGGCTAAGTACAATATCAAGTAAAATAACTACTTGATTGCGCGCGGGCCCTTTTCGTTTTGGCGGAAAGGGCCTTTGCGCTTCTCTTGACGGAGAGCGTTTCCGTCTCGTTTTGCCGGCAACTTCTACGATAGGAGCCACCTTGTCTCGACTGAACAAAGGGGCCGCGGAGCAGCGTTTTCCACTGCCCTCGATGCTCCAAAAGCTGGTCTGTGCCCTGGCTGTGGCGCTCGCCCTGGTATGCGCGGGGGCCTGCGTGCCCACGACCGCCCAGGCGCTTGAGACCGCAAAGATTACCGCCCGACCCAATACCGGTTCGGGTAGCGATGTGGTCGGCGGCACCGAGACGCGCATCACTTGGGAAGTTCAGGCCGATGCCGACGAGGAGCTGAGCGGTCTTTCGCTGACGTTTGTCGACGGCACGACGTTTGGTACCGATGACACGCGATTGACGATGCTCTCGGGCGAGGACCTCATGGATCGTACGCCCATGAAGCCCACGTGCAAGGCTGACGGCCAGACGCTCAAGATTGACTTTGGCGAGACGGCGCCTGCCGGCGGCTATTTCCGCGTCGAGGTTTACGGTGTGACGTTTCCCGTCGAGGGCGGCGATGAGGCCTTTAGCGGCACCTATACGCTCGCCGACGGTTCGACCAAGAAGATCTCCAAGATTCCGTCGGTGGAGATCAAGGGAGTGACGGTCTTCGATAACTTCCTGGCTGACCTTAAAGAGCAGCCGTGGGTCGAGGCGTGGAACTCCAATATGTTCCTGCGCCTGTTCCTGAACCCGGTCATTTTGGTCCAGAGCCTGCCGATCGTCTTCAAGGGCTTCCTTATGTCGCTCTCGATCGTGCTCGTGGCATTTCCGTTGGCCATTCCCTTTGGCTTTGCGCTGTCGCTCATGCGCATTTCCAAGTCGCGCATCCTTCGCTGCCTTGCCGGCATCTATGTGAATATCATCCGCGGCACGCCGGCGTTCTTGCAGATCTACATTGCGTTCTTTGGCTTGCCGCTGGCCGGTGTCAAAGTGGACGACTATGTGCTGGGTGTTATCGTCATGGCCATGAACTCGTCTGCGTACCTGTGCGAGATCTTCCGTGCCGGTATTCAGTCGATCCCCAAGGGTCAAAACGAGGCTGCTCGCTCGCTGGGCATGAATGCCTTCCAGACGCTGCTCTATGTCATGATTCCGCAGACGTTCCGCAATGTTCTGCCTACGCTGACCAGCGAGTTCATCCTGCTCTACAAGGACACGTCGCTGCTTGCCGCCGTGGGTGTCGTCGAGATCGTCATGAACGCCCGCACCATCGTGGCCACGACGGGCTCCATCACGCCGTATGTGGTTGCCGCTCTGTTCTATCTGGTCATTACCCTGCCGCTTGCGCGCTTGGTGAGCGGTCTTGAGGCGAGGCTTTTGGGCACGGCCGAGACCAAGAAGAAGCGTCCCACCAAGAGCGCCGGACAGGTTGTCGCGACGCCCGCCGATCATATCGCCGGTCTGTAAGGAGGTCCTGTCATGAGTGAAACGAATTCCAACGAGGTCGTTGTCAGCATCAAGAACCTCCAAAAGGCTTTTGGCGATAACGTGGTCCTGCGTGATATCGATCTGGACGTGCACAAAGGTGAGGTCGTTGTGGTCCTGGGCCCCTCGGGCTCGGGCAAGTCGACGATGCTTCGCTGCATCAATCGCCTGGAGCATCCCACGAGCGGCTCGATTGTCGTTGAGGGCGTGGATGTGTGTGCCAAGGGCGTCGACCTCAATAAGGTACGTACGCACTTGGGCATGGTGTTTCAGCAGTTCAACCTGTTCCCGCACCTGTCGGTTAAAAAGAACGTCATGCTTGCGCAGCAAAAGGTGCTCAAGCGCAGTAAGGAAGAGGCCGAGAAGATCGCCATCGAGGAGCTGACCAAGGTCGGCCTGGCCGAGCGCATCGATTTTATGCCGAGTCAGCTTTCGGGCGGCCAGCAGCAGCGCGTGGCCATCGCCCGCGCCCTGTCGATGAACCCGCACGTGATGCTCTTTGACGAGGCCACGTCGGCGCTCGACCCCGAGCTCGTCCGCGATGTATTGGGCGTCATGCGCGACCTGGCACGTGACGGTATGACCATGATCGTGGTGACCCACGAGATGGGCTTTGCTCGCGACGTCGCCGATCGCGTCGTCTTTATGGACGGCGGCGTTATCGTGGAAGAGGGCACGCCGAGCGAGGTCTTCGACCACCCCAAGAGCGAGCGCACCAAGGCGTTCTTGGGCAATATCTCGTAGCCGGTTGATGTAACTGCCGTTGCAAAAGAGCGGGGCTGGACTTGAATCCAGCCCCGCTCTTTTGTAGGGATGGGGATGCGCTTTGATGCAGGCTCTCTTGGAGGCCCTGGGTTCGTTACGCGAGCTCGGCTCCGAGGGCCTTGCAAGCGGTCTCGCCCTCGTCGTCGGGCGCGTCGTAGCAGATGGTGGAGTCCACGACGTTGACGCCCGCCTCGTCGGCGTCCGCCTTCCAGTTGTCCATCCATTCGCCCTCGGCCCACGAATAAGAGCCAAAGAGGACGACCTTCTTGTCGCCGAGGGTCTCCTTGACCTCATCCCACATGGGCTGGAACTCATCGTATTCAAGCTCCTCGGAACCCATGGCGGGGCAGCCGAAGGCGAAGGCATCATATTCGGCGACCTTGTCGGCAGAGAAGTCGGCGCAGGAGATGACCTCTGCCTCGGCGCCGGCACCGGTTGCGCCCTCGGCAACGAAGTTTGCCATGGCCTCGGTGTTGCCTGTACCGCTCCAGTAGACGACTGCGATCTTGCTCATATGTCTTCCTTTCGGTTGTGCGGCGTGCGGCCGCGTTTTGTATGCTCTATCGGGTTGCCTGGACAAGTTGTCCCAGAGTGCAGCCCTGTTGATAGATGTAGGTAAGGTATTGCGTGCATGCGCGATAGGAATCGAAGGTCGTGAGCGCCTGCTCAACGTTTGTGTATACCTTCCATGCGCCAAAGACCTTATAGTTTTCGCCGTGCTGGACGATAAACTGATGGACATCTTCGTAGGGATAGCCCAAAAAATAGCCAATTTCGTGGGGGAACTCGCACATGCACCCCGTATCGCAGTGCCTATTTCGCGCGAGCGCGCAGACGCTGCCGTCATAGGCGCTCTCTGCGGCATTGCTGCTTGCCAGCGTGATGCGCGCGGCGAGATGCACCAGGGACGCGGGCAGGTTGTGGACATCGTAACCTTCGGCGGCAAGCGCCGTCGTGGCGCGGGGGTCGGAGAGGTATCGCATGAGGTCTGCAGGGCGGTACACATAGATGAGCGCTCCGCAGGGGCGCCAGACCAAAACGCTCATATGGATCCCGAGTGGCTGGAGCTCGCGGTTGCATTGGGCTATGACGGCGAGCAGGCGAGAGCGTCGCTCTTCGATATGGGCGGCGCTGGGTTTTCCGTTTTGGTTGGCGTAAACGCCGGGATAGGTAAAGAGCGAAGCCGGCTTGATACCTGCGAGCGTAGGGGAGCAGTTGCGCACGACAGCCGTTTGGTATGTTGGGATGTCAATGGTTCGAGTCACGATGCTCCTTTTGGGTCCTTAGTTGTTAGCCTAGGAAAACTTATACACGAAAGTAAGCCTTGGTCAACTAAAAAGTTTGAAGAGGGAAACTAATTGACCGAACGGACATGATTTTGGGTTAAGATGGGGACACCCCATGGGGGTATCTAGAAATTAGGGCTACTTGAAAGGGGAGCGCATGAGTGACTTGCTCAACCCTGCGAATCTCATCGTGCTGGCCGTCATTGCCGTCGGCATGTTTTTTGGACTGCGTCGCATTGCCGCTTCGACACACGGGAAGAGTTGTTGCAGCGATGGTGCGAGCGGCAAGAAGGCCAAAAAGGTTGTTGTGGTGGATACCGATGCGTCACACTATCCCTATAGCGATGAGCTGCTCATCGGCGGCATGAGCTGTGACGGCTGCGCTCAGAACGTAGCCAATGCCCTCAATGCACTGGATGGCGCGTGGGCAACGGTGACGTATGCGGACCACACGGCACGCGTGCGCTCTAAGCAGCCGGTTGATCGTGGTGTCCTCGAGACGGCCGTGAAAGACGCGGGCTACTACGTCATGACGCTGTAAGCGTCGCTCTGGATGCGCTTCCTTGGCTAGGCTCGTCCGCGCAGTTCGATGTCTTGGATGTCGTCGAAGTCGATGGCGATGTCTCGGAGCTTGAGGAGCTTGAAGGCGGGGAGCGCCTCGTCGAGGATACCGGTGCGGCTGCGATAGCCGTATGTATCGTAATAGGTGACGCGCACCAAGTCGCCGCGTTTGAGGCCCTCGAGCTTTTGCGAAAGCTCGAGGGCTTTTTCTTCTGTGAGTTCGCATTTTGGCTCGGCGGTGATCTCTTGTTTACGCACGAGCTCGTAGTATCCCGTGAGGGCGGCAAAGGGCATAAACTGCGCGGCACGGCCGGCACGGACGGTGCCGTTGGCGGTGAGCTTTGGGTCGGCGGAGCGACGTCTTCCCTCGGGGTCCGCTAGGCGTTCAAAAGGTGTCGGTGGCCGCATCGGCTGTTGTTGGGACTTAGGCACGATGTCCTCCTACCTGATCGTTGCGTTCGCGCGCGGTGGCGCCAGCGGTAAAGCTTAATCCCTTGACGAGCGCGTTCTTGCCGTATTTGCCTTTTACAGCCAGTACGGCGCGTGCCAGGTCGCGCTCGCGCTCATCGGCCTCGACGTCGCTAAACAGATCGATGGTGGCAAATTCTTCGGGCACCAGGTTGCCAAATCCCAGGTTGATGCGCTTGACCGGTCGTTTGGGATCGACAGTCTGTGCCCAGAGCTCATCGAAATATCCCATGATCTTCTTAAACGAATTGGTGCGCTCGGGCAGCTTGCGCGAGGCGTTGGAGTGCGCAAAGAGTGCGGCATAGCCACCGCGCGGTTTGCCGCCATGCTCTCCCACAAAGATGCCATCGATTGCCTGCGCTTCGCGCACCAGGCGACGCCTTTCGTCATCGCGCTGGACTGGCTTGGGAGCACGGGGCGCGAGCTCGGGGCCGGCGGTTGCGATGGGTTCGATACTCGACGTGCTCGAGCGCAGGTGCCCGCATCCGTCCACATATTGCGCTGTACCGCTGGCGTCGAGGCGGCGTATGTCGGCGCGTTCGCTCGCGTAGCCCACAAAGAGCGAGATGCTGTCGCAGACCACGTGCTTATCGACCAAGTCTAAAACGGCGTTGTCGACCATCTCGCGCAAGACGGTATAGGCCTGTTCGTAGGCATAACCCTTCGAGAGCACCTGTCCTGTGGTGGTCGAAGTTGCTTGCGGGCGATAGGCTTGAATATCGGCGATGGTTGTCGGCTCGCGCCCGAAGGCATGGTCGATGAGATATTCGGCATTGACGCCGAGCTCGTCGTAAAGCAGGTTTTCGTCGAGCGCCGCGACGCCCATCAGATCGTAGACGCCGTATTTCTCGAGGCGGGCTGCCACGCCGGGACCGATGCCCCAGATATCGGTGATGGGACGATGGGGCCAGATCTCCTTGCGAAAGGTCTCGTCGTCGAGTATGCCGATGCGGCTGGGTACGTGCTTGGCGGTAATGTCGAGCGCTACCTTGGCCTGGAATAGGTTGGGGCCGATGCCGACCGTCGCCGTGATGCCGGTGCGCGCGAGGACCTCGTCGCGCAGCGTGCAGGCGAACCCTTCCGCATCTGTGTGATAGAGGTCCAGATAGGGCGTCACGTCGATAAAGCATTCATCGATTGAATAGACGTGAATGTCTTGCGGACTTACGTATTCCAGATAGATGCCGTAGATTTGCGCCGACACCTCCATATAGTGCTGCATGCGCGGTACGGCCGTGATGTAGTCGATGCCATCGGGAATCTCGAATAGGCGGCAGCGATTGTGAATCCCTAAGTCCTTCATGGCCTGCGTGATGGCGAGGCAGATGGTCGTGCGCCCGCGCGATTCGTCGGCAACGACCAGGTTGGTGGTGAGCGGATCGAGCCCACGGTCGACGCACTCGACGCTGGCATAAAACGTCTTGAGGTCGATGCAGATATAGGTGTGCTGCTCGTGCGCCATCCGTGTCCCTTCATCAAACACATGTTCTTATCGAATACCTGTTCGATAATACCCGCTCGTCCGGACGTCGTCAAAACCTGTCAAAAAGGGACTGGTTTGTTTTGGTAGGTATGGTCGTGCGGTTGGATCGGGTTTTAACGCAGCTCTAAAGAGTGCGAAACAGCTCGGAAAACCTCGCTTCGTAGCATGAGCCTAACGATTGATACCGCCTATACGCACGGAAGGGTTGTGGAAAAGATGGTCAATTATGGGTTTGGTATGCCGACGCGCCTTGTTGCGGATGGAGACGTGGCTCGCTGGTGCGGACGATTGGTCGCTCACTACGGTGGCACCAAGGCGCTGGTCGTGTTGGGCGGTGACAAACATACGCACGATGAGCTCGTCTCGGCGGCGCTCGGCTCGCTTGATCGAGCTCTGCTCGAACGCGTGCTTTTTCGCTGCGGCTTGGTCGGGGGCGATGGGGGAGACGATTTGGTCGATGAGGCCGTAGTCCTGGCGACCGACGAAGGCGTGGACTTTGTCCTGGCGATTGGCGATGCCGATACTGCCGGCTTTGCGCGCGAGCTCGCGCGTCGCATGGCGGCGCTCGATGCCGGCGAAGACGGCTTTGTGCCTTATGGATGCATTGTCTCGGAGGGCAAGGTGCCTGCTGTCGTGGGCACCGGCGAGGTTCCCGTTTTTGCCATTATCGCGCCCGAACTGCTGGAGGGCATCGGGTCTCCTCTGCGTGAGTTACTCGGTAGCGTCTGCGCCGCGGCCTAATATTTGCCATAAAAGGACGGGTTATTTTTGGTTGGTAAAGCGTTTGACCTGACAAAATAAGCCTGTCCCTTTTTGATCGGTTGCCGTTTGGGGGCCGATTGGCAACGCTCGCTGATTGTAGTCTTGACCTGCGCTAGAATAGTGGCATCTGAATGTCCGGGCGCATGGAGGCGTGCGCCCGTATGCTGAGGAGGACTCTATGGCAACTGTTGCCGCACCTATCGATGCTACGTCGACTGCCGCTTGGAAGGCACTCGAGGCTCATCAGGAGAAGCTCGAGGCCGATGGTATCGACCTCAAGGCCTGGTTCGCTGCCGATGCCGAGCGCGTGAACAAGCTGAGCTTTGACGCCGGTGACCTGCACTTCGATCTGTCGAAGAACCTGGTGACCGATGAGACCGTCAAGCTGCTGTGCGATCTTGCCCGCGAGGTGAAGCTCGAGGAGCGCCGCGACGCCATGTTCTCCGGCGAGCACATTAACACCACCGAGGACCGCGCCGTCCTGCACACCGCGCTTCGCCGCCCCGCAACCGAGAGGGGCCAGCTCATCGTCGACGGCCAGGATGTCGTCGCCGACGTGCACGAGGTCCTCGACCGCATGTATGCCTTCGCCGAGCGCGTGCGCTCCGGTGAGTGGAAGGGCGTTACCGGCAAGAAGATCGAGCACCTGGTGTCCATCGGCATCGGTGGCTCCGATCTGGGCCCGGTCATGGCCTACGAGGCTCTGCGTCCCTATGCCGACGCCGGTATCGACTGCCGCTATATCTCCAACATCGACCCCAACGACCAGGCCGAGAAGCTTAAGGGCCTGGATCCCGAGACCACGCTCGTGATCATCGTCTCCAAGACCTTCACCACGCTCGAGACCCTCACCAACGCCCGCGAGGTCAAGACCTGGATGCTCGAGCAGCTCAAGGCCCAGGGCGCCATCGACGGCTCCGATGAGCAGAACGCCGAGGCCGTGGCAAAGCACTTCGTCGCCGTTTCCACCGCACTCGAGAAGGTTGAGGCCTTCGGTATCGACCCCGCCAACGCCTTCGGCTTCTGGAACTGGGTCGGCGGCCGCTACTCCGTCGACTCCGCCGTGGGCCTGTCGCTGATCGTCGTGCTCGGTCCCGAGCGCTTCCAGCAGTTCCTCGAGGGCTTCCACGCTATCGACGAGTACTTCTGCAACACGCCGCTCGAGAACAATGCCGTTGCGCTGATGGGCCTGATCAACGTCTGGTACGTCAACTTCTTCGGTTCCAAGAGCCACGCCGTGCTGCCGTACTGCCAGTACCTGCATCGTTTCCCGGCCTACCTGCAGCAGCTCACCATGGAGTCCAACGGCAAGCATGTCCGCTGGGACGGCAGCGCCGTGACCTCCGACACCGGTGAGATCTTCTGGGGCGAGCCCGGCACCAACGGTCAGCACGCCTTCTACCAGCTGCTGCACCAGGGCACCGTGGTGGTCCCGGCCGATTTCATTGCCTTCGCCAATACCGCCAACCCTGCGACCGACAGCGGCCAGGACGTGCACGAGCTGTTCCTGGGCAACTTCCTGGCCCAGACCAAGGCGCTCGCCTTTGGTAAGACGGCCGATGAGGTGCGCGCCGAGGGCACGCCCGAGCAGATCGTCCCGGCCCGCTGCTTTGAGGGCAACCGTCCGACGACCTCGATCTTTGGCGACACGTTGACCCCGTTCGCACTCGGCGAGCTCATCGCCCTGTACGAGCACATCACGTTTGTCGAGGGCACGGTCTGGGGCATCGACTCCTACGACCAGTGGGGCGTCGAGCTGGGCAAGCAGCTTGCCAAGCAGATCACTCCAGCCTTCCATGACGACGCCGCCAAGGCCGAGCAGGACGCTTCGACCCAGGCGCTCATCGAGTTCTACCGCGCTCACCGCAAGTAGTCGCTGCTGTTAACGCATCGCGCCTTATAGTCAGGGGCCCGTATCCCATCGGATGCGGGCCCCTTTGCTTTGCCGTGGCCCCGGGGCGCACGGCCTTTAAGGATCTTCGCCGGAGCGTCGCGTGCTGCGAGGGCCCTGCGTCTAGAGCTCGGCCTCCGCATGGCCTCGCTGCGCCTCGGGCAGCTCCCCGTAGAGCGGATGGTCTTCGAGCCTAAAGCGCTCGACCTGTTCGGGAGTGCAGCCGCGCACAAAGAGCCACGAGCGATCGATCGGCGTCGCCATGAGCGTGCTGGGCAGCGCGTCGGCGCGGTCGGAAAACACCCGGGCACTCTCGGGATCCTGGAACGCCAGCACCAGATGCGTGTCGCAGTTGCCCATGATGGAGCGTGCGCGTGCCTCGCCATAGAGCGCATCGAGCTGGTTGGTCGACTGCAGCAGCAGCGTTGCCCAGATGTTGCGGCTTCGGATAATCGAGAGCACGTTGTCGATCTGGGGGATCTGCAGATTTGCGAAGTCATCGAGCATAAAGCGCACGGGCACGGGCAGGCTGCCGTCGGGCTGCCTATCGGCCTCACGAATGAGGCCCATAAACGCCTGCGAAATAAAGAGGCCGGTCAGCGGATCGAGATTGCGGTCAATATCGCTCACGGTTACAAACAGGGCGCAGGGGGTGTGTCCCATGGAAGCGAAGTCCGCCTGATGGCACTCACGATAGAGCTGTGCCGCACCGTCGAATCCCAGACACATGACCTTTTCGGCAAGGATGCCGACGATGCTCGCGTGCATGCGCTCGGCATTTTGCGTAATGGCGTAGCGCCGCCATAGCGAGAGGGCATAGCTTTGGGGGTCGGTCGTGATCAGGTCGTCAAACAATCGACCTGTGGCACCGTCCTGCAGGTGCTCGATCAGCTTGATGACCGAGCTGATCGTCTGCTCGTCGGCGGGTAGCTGTTCGGTGACGTAGGCGATAAGACACGACAGCAGGTTTGCCGCCGCATGATCCCAAAAAGGCTGGTTGTTGTCCTCGATGGGGCAGATGGCCTTTGCCACCGAGAGGAAGTCCTGCTGGTTGGGCCTGCCGTCCGCCTTGCGGCGAATGTGCCTCAGGGGGTTGTAGCCGCAGCGCTCGATGCCGGGCGCAAGGGCCGGGACGGTGTTGAGGTCGGCGAAGTTGAGACATTGCACGCAGTAACCGTGGGCTGCCAGCACGGGTCCCACTTCGCGACAGAGCGTGCCTTTGGTGTCGAGCACGATGTAGCTTGCGTTCATTTGCAGCAGGTTGGGCTTGAGGACGTTTCGGGTCTTGCCGGCTCCCGAGGGGCCGATCACAAGTGCGTTGTTGTTGAGTCCCGTTTGGCGGGTGTCGCAGGAAAGCGTTCGATCCTTGGCGAGGATGGTGGACAATGCGGACTCAGATGCGGCGAGGCGGCTGGCGAGGTTAGACATGGGCGACCTCCTTGGTGGTCGAGAGGATTTCGTGGGCAAAGCCGAGCTCGACGGCGCGCTCGGCCGAAAGGTAGGTGTCTTTTGCAGTGAGGGACTGGATGCGCTTGGGCGTGAGGCCGCTGCGGTCCGAGAGGATTTGCGTGAGGGTCTTGCGGGTCTGCATGAGACGCCGGCTGGTTTCCTGCAGCGCAAGTGCCGAACCGCCTGCCCCCTGGGGGATCAGCGGGTCGTGAATCATGAGCTCTGCATGGGGCGCCATACGGCGATCGTCGCCGCCCATAAAGATCACGGCGCCCATGGACGCGGCGAATTCCAGGCAGACGGTGCGGATGGGGCACGATGCGAGGCGCATGGCGTCATAGATCGCAAGACCCGATCGCACGCTTCCGCCGGCGCTGGCGACAAATATGGTGATGGGGCGGCTGGGGTCGGTGGCATCGAGCAGGCGGATCTGCTGGCATAGGTCGTGGGCCATCGGGGTTTCGATGTTTCCCATGACGGAGAGCTCGCGACGGGCGAGCATCTCATCGTAAATGCTGGTGAGCGTGATACCTCGGGCGGATTCACGCATGGTGAGGGGGCTGATGATGGGGGAATGATTGGTGTCCATGAGGACTCCTTTCTGTTGGTGGTGTTGTGGAATAGAGTCGCTGCCCGCGGAGGGGCTGGCGGGCTACAGGGTTCGTCCGAGCCTGAGATCGAGCTCGGTTGTGGGGCAGGCTGCCTGTCCGTGCGGCTCGCAAGCGCCAAGGGCTCCAAAGCGATGGAGCGTTGCGACGGGCGTGGTGTAGGCGAGCCGCAGCTGATGCTCGATAGGGGCACATCCGTCATTTTTGTAATGAGCCGCGTAGTACTGCGCGATGCTGGCGTTCATCTCGCTGCCATTGCGATGGCGCTCAAACTGGCGTCTGCAGGTCTCGATGATCTTTGCTACCGACTTGGGTGCCGTCGCGGGAACAAGGGCGAGATAGCCCTCAAATAGCTCGTTGATGTTCAGGAGGCACAGCAGGTCGATCAGCGTCCTTATGGCTGCTCCCTCGGCGGAAAAGTGCGCGGTCATGCGGTTATATCGGTTGCGGTCGACGATGGCCGCATGGGGTCTTGGAGTTTTCTGCCCCGTGGTCCCGGGCTTTTGCAGCACCTGTGTATTGAGCTCGACGTTGCAGCGCTTGAGGCCGTCCAACGGAAGGAGCAGTGCGGTGCGCAGGGTGTTCCGCTTGCTTTCGAGTTCATGACGCTCGTCGGGTTCCCATTCGAGCTTGAGTTTCGTGTCGAGCGCCGTAAGCATATGGGCTAGGCAGCCTACGGTAAGAACGTACGAATCGTTGTCGCGTTTTGGGGCATAGGGGTCTGTCAGCTTGCGAATGTCGGGGTCGCCCATGATCTTTGTGCAGCGCTTCAGCAGTTGAGGATGGTCGGCCAAGATCGTCGCGAGCGGTAGCGACGCGTAGTTCTTGATGGTCGCGGCGGCAAAGGCGGCGTCATATTCGTTTGCATATGCTCGCTCAATTCGGGCATCCAGAATGCTTTTCTTATCGCCGTCTTCAGCGTGGTGGTTTGTCATAGCTTCTCCAATCGGTTGATGTTCGTGCTGTTTGTTGATGTGTTGGTTGTCGTGAGTGATGTGCTTGCCGTGGGTGATGTGCTGACGTTGGGGTGCTATGCGGTTTTCAATGAGCCCGTGAGGCAGTTGCTGCAGGGGCGGGATGGAACGGCCCATGCAAGGCGGAAGGCATCGTGCTCAAAATCGAGACAGCAATGCCCTGGGTGCCTCACATGTGGCAGTTACCTCATTAAGTTGTCATTGCGTTTGGGGTTGTACTTTGCCGATCTTCCTTCTCTTACACGCTAAAACTCAAACTTCATATGCTCGATCTACTTAAAACCGCAACGGCGGTCTTTTATCAACTTATATGTCGGAACGCGTCTTTGCAAGTACTTTTTTGCCTTTGTTTCAAATGGGGTGGTTTTGCAACCGTCATACGCGCGCTGTGCGAACGTGCCCCGGCTCGGATAAGATAGTGCGATCGAGTTCTACCGCGCTCGCCGCAAGTAGTCTTTGTTGCTGAGATAGGTCATGGCCGAAAGGGGCCCGCATCCCAACAGATACGGGCCCCTTGCTATTTAAATGGGCATGAGGGTGTATTGAGGGGGGATGCCTTGCTGTCGGCATCCGCATGCGGTGCCATTCGCTGTCCGTAAATATACGTTTACGGCTAATTTCATACCACTTGTCGGAATGCGGACGCTGTCCTTGCATGCCGGGCGTACATTGAACGTGGTTTTTCGCGTGAAACCACGAATCGGTTGTCAGCTCCGAACAAGGAGGCCCAGCATGACGCTTGCCAAACCCATCAATAAATACATCGACTATATCGATGCCCCCGAGGACACGTTTGAGCAGTATGTCGAGAAGGCGTTAAAGTACAACTTTCGCTGCGTATTTGCGAACCTGCAGGAGTACGAGACGGGCCGCGCCATGCTCGAGGGCTCTGACATCATCCTTGCCGGCGCTATCGACTTTCCCCAGGGCACTATGACGCTTGAGGAGAAGCTTGCGAGGTTTGAGGAATACGCTGCGTGTGGCTTTACCGAGATTGACTACGTTTTGAATCAGGAGTCGGTTGAGAACCGCGATTTTGATGCCATCGAGCGCGAGATGACTACCATTGCTGATTTTTGTCGCGCGCATGGCATCACTGACAAGGTGATCGTCGAGATGTGCAAACTGGACGGCGACGACGCCGCCAAGCGCCGTGTATGCGAGATCGCGCTGGAGGCCAAGCCGGGATTCCTTAAGACATCGACTGGCAGAAGCTTTGGCGGTGCTAAGCTCGAGGACGTGCGGCTGATGCACGAGGTGCTCGGCGATGCCGTGGCAATCAAGGCGGCGGGCGGTATCCATAATTACGAAGAGGCTTGCGCATTCATCGAGGCCGGCGCCAGCGCGTTAGGTGCATCGGCGGGCATCGCGATCGTCGAGGGCACACCGACGGATGAGCGTCGCTAGCAGACGTATTTGACCTGAGCGATAAAGCTTCACGACCACACGCCGTTCATGTTCGGGACAATATGACATTTTTCCCGTTGTAAACGGAGTCGCGATGGGTGTTCTGTATGATGGCTCAGACAAGGTTGTTCAATGACAGGGAGGCATATATGGCAATCAAAGCCATCGCGATGGATATCGACGGTACGCTCACCAACGATCAGAAAGTGATTAGCCCGCGTACGCGCGAGAAGCTGCTCGCGGCGCAGGAGTCGGGCATTAAGCTCATTTTGGCTTCGGGCCGTCCCGCATGGGGGCTGCACGCCTTGGCGCAAGAGCTCGACCTTCAAAACCATGACGGTCTGCTGGTGGCCTTTAACGGCGCACACGTCGTCGATGCCCAGACCGACGAGGTGCTGTTCGATCAGGCTATGCCTGCCGACGAATTGCATCGCCTGATTGATCACCTGCGTAATTTTGACGTGATCCCTATGATTTCGCTCGGTCGCGATTTGCACGTCGAGGACTCGTACCATTGCATGATCACGCTGCCTGACGGCTCGCAGAAGAATATCGTCAAGTATGAGCGCGACGCGTGCGATCTTAAGATTCGCGAGGTGGAGAGCCTGCATGAGGTCGCTGATGCTTATCCCGTGGACAAGCTGCTGACGGCGGGCGATCCGGCCTACCTGCAGGCGCATTACGAGGAGATGTATGCGCCCTTTAAGCAGACGCTTTCGGGCATGTTTACGGCCGACTGGTACTTTGAGTACACGGCGCCCGGTATCGACAAGGCCCGCGCACTCGAGGGTGCCCTGCCCAAGCTCGGCATCGATGCCAGTGAGGTCGTATCGTTTGGCGACGGCCAGAACGACAAGTCCATGATTGAGTGGGCCGGCACCGGTGTTGCCATGGGTAACGCCGTCGAAGAGGTTAAGGCTGTAGCCCAGATGGTGACCGCCGATAACAACGAAGATGGCATTGCGGTGGCGCTGGATAAGCTGCTGGGTTAGAATCGCCGATTAATGCATGGCTCGGGCGCCTGCTTGCGGGCGTCCTTTTGTTAGGGAGGGTGCCGTGTCCGCATTTCCGTTCGACGCCGTTATCTTTGACATGGACGGCGTCATTGTCGATACCGAGTATTACTACTTGGGCGAGACTGCCGCGTTTGCCAAGGAGCTTGGGCTTAATCTGACTCAAGAGGAGTTGAATGGGCAGGTCGGTACCTCGCATCAGTTCTTCCTGCATATGCTGGTCGATTGGTTTGAGCGCGCCGGTAAGGGGCACTTCACTGGCGAGGAAGCGTTGGCCCGTTGGGACGAGTGGGCGCATAAGCGTCCGCGTGACTATCAGGCTTTGATTAACCCAGGCGCCGTGGATACGATTCGAGAGCTGCCGCGCCGTGGCGTTCGCGTGGCGCTTGCCAGCTCGTCTCCCATGGTTAGCATCGAGGAAGTGCTCAACGCATGCGGGCTGTCTGATGCCTTTGAGTATGTGGTGAGCGGCGAGCAGTTTAAGGAGAGCAAACCCGAGCCCGACATCTACCTGCATGCGCTGGACCTGCTTGGGCTGCCCGCGAATCGCTGCTGCTGCGTCGAGGATTCGGTGCCTGGCATCACTGCCGGCAAGCGAGCCGGCCTGACGGTCATTGCCAAGCGCGAGGAGCGCTTTGGCTTTAGCCAGGATGCCGCGGACAAGATTATCGACCAGCTGCCGGAGCTGCTCACGCTTTCTTAGGAGCGCGGTAGTTGCGCGTTTTTCGGGTCTGATGAGTAAATAGCCAACATTTTGGTGCGACACCTAGCATACTTTAAGCTAATGCGGGCTTAAGGGCTTGTTGAATGCCCTTAAGCCCGTTTTAGAATTAATTGTGCTGGGAGAGGGTATATGCCACCGACTGAAGGGCCAACTGACGGTAAAGCAGCGATACCGCTGTACCAACAGGTTATTGATATCATCAAAAACGAAATCAACTCCGGCGCCTACAAGTCAGGCGCGCGGATACCCAACGAATTCGAATTGGCTGAGAGCTATAAAGTTGGCCGCGTTACCGTGCGACGCGCTATTGAGGAGCTCGTCCAGCAGGGCTATCTAACGAAGCGACAGGGGAAAGGCACGTTCGTCAATGCCCCCAAGCTCAAGCGCAAGATTCGCCAGAAGGATGACGTCCAGAGTTTTTCGGACGCATGCCGCGTTAACGGAATGGAACCGGGGGCGTGCGTCATTTCGAGAAAGATACTGCCAGCAGATTCTACCGAAGCGCAGTTCTTTGGTGTTCCCGTTGGAACTGATTTGATTTGCGTTGAGCGTGTACGTACTGCCGATGGAGTCCCCGTCATGCTCGAGAACAACATATACGTTTACGAGGACAACGCCTATCTATCAACGGCACCTCTATCTAACCAATCCATTTTTGAGTTCGTGCGCAACCGAACGGGCCGCACGCCCGCGTTTACCGACCCGTGCACGCTCGAGATCGCGTGCGCGTCGCCCGAGGTCGCTCGGCTGTTGGCAGTTCCCGTTGGCGAACCCTTGTTTTATATGGAAGCCTTCTTTTTCGATGAGCAGCGGCGGCCGTTTATCATCGGTCGTCAGCGGATCGTTGGGTCTCGCTACGTTTTTGACATCTAGGACATTGCGAATGGAAGCGCCCGGTGGATCATCTCACCGGGCGTTTCCATACCGTTCACGGCGCGAACACAACCGTTCAACCGCGTTGCGGCAATCAGTTTGAAATTATCTTGATGAAGGAAAAAGCTGCTGGTAATCTATGGGACGTCATAGAACGTTTGCCTTATGCAAACGTTGAAGCGAGATGCGATGCAGTCTCGAGTTCTTTGGAGGTATCTATGTCAGATACGAAGGCGAAGAAGACAAACAGACGTTTTAAGTTCAAATTACCGCATGTCTATACGATCATGTTCTTGCTGATCGTTGTCTTTGCGGTCCTGACTTGGATCGTTCCCTCTGGTCAGTATCAGCGCAAGACGATTTCGACAGCGGCGGGCGAGCGTGAAGTCGCCGTTGCTGGAACCTATGAACAGGTCGATAAGAACTACACCGATTCCGAGACCGGCGAGACCATCAATCTGGGCCAGGATATCTTCGCGGTTCTGCAAGCGCCCACCAAGGGTATCCAAGAGGCTGCCGACGTCGTTGCGTTCGTCTTATTGATTGGCGGATCGTTCGCGATCATCACCAAGACCAACGCTTTGAATGCCGGCATGAGCCGTGTGATTAAAAAGCTCAAGAACAAGGACATCCTCATCATTCCCATCACGATGACATTGCTGTCCATTTGCGGCACTACGTTTGGTATGTCTGAGGAAGCCCTGCCGTTCTATGCCATCTTCATTCCCATCATGATGGGTATCGGTTATGACTCGATGACGGCATTCATCATCTGCTTCCTTGGTCCTAACCTGGGATATTGTGCTTCGACCATCGACCCGTTTAATGTTTTGATCGCCCAAGGCATCATTGGCATCGAGGGCAATCCGCAACTGTGGCTGCGCGCCGTTTCTTGGGTCATCTTCACTGCCGTCGGTATCGCATGGGCCATGCGCTACGCCATGCGCGTCAAGAAAAACCCCGAGTCGTCCATTGTGTACGAGGACGATAAGCTCAAGCGTATTGAGTTTTCCGTGACCGATGCCTCCATCGAGGAAGAGTTCACTATCCGTCAGAAGCTCGTGCTTATCGATTTTGCTTGCGGTATGGGCATTATCGTCTGGGGTCTTGTTACCCAGGGCTGGTACATGAATGAGATTTCCGCCGTGTTCCTTGGCATGGGCTTGCTTGCCGGTATCCTGGGCGGCCTTGACCAGCAGACGATCGCAGAGGAGTTCGTTAAGGGTCTCGCCGACTTTGCGTACGCTGCCATCGTTATCGGTATCGCTCGCGGTATTCTGGTCATCGCCGAGGGCGGCATGATCATCGACACCATCCTCCAGGCGCTCGCTACCGCGCTTGCCGGTGCACCCGCCGCCGTCTACACCACGTTTATGTATATCGTCCTTGGCCTGCTCTCTTTGCTGGTTCCCTCGAGTTCTGGCCTGGCGGCGCTCACCATGCCCGTTATGGGCCCCCTGACCGAGCTCATGGGCCTCAATCCCGAGGCGGCCGTCACCGCGCTCCAGTTTGCCAACCAGACCATCAACACCATCAGCCCCGTGGCGGGCATGACGGTCGCCGGCCTTGCCGTGGCTAGGATTTCGTTTGGCCAATGGTGGAAGACCATTTGGAAGTTCTTCATTTTCATGGTCGTCTTTGGCCTGATCGTAACGGCAATCTCTGGCATGCTTCCGGTGTAGGTGGTTGTGATGTCTGATCGTTTGACGGTCCTGACGTCTAAGAGCGTCTTTACCGGTACGGGGGACCTGCCGTTTGAAGGTTTCGTAGCGGTCCGTGGCAATCGAATTGAGGCTGTTGGCACCAAGTGTGAGGTAGCTTCGTATTTGACCCAGGCGGACGAGGTAGTTGACCTGGGCGACCGCACCGTCATGCCTGGCCTGATCGACGTGCATACCTTCTATACAGGCTGGGCGCTGCGGACATTGGGGTCTGATCTGTCCGGCATCGCCGATGCCAAAGAGGCCGTGTCGCTCTTGCGTGCATGGAAAGAAGATCATCCGGATTGCGCGGCGGCTTTTGGCCACAACCTACCCGAAACGTTGGCATCGGATGCCGAGAACGCAAATACAGCAGCTGTGTTTGACGATTGTTTTGGCGATATCCCCGTCGTATGCTTTACATCGGGTGCGGAGACCTGCGTTCTCAATGCTGCCGCTAGTGCGCGATACGGCTTTACACCCCAGGCGTGCTATGCCGAGAAAATCTGGCGCATGATGAGCGATTTCCTCGCGCTGCCCGAGGTGCGTACCGGGTATTCGGACTACATGAACATGCTTAACGAGCGCGGCGTTACCGCCATCAAGGAGATGGCGTTTGATGACTATTACGGCTTTGCCGACGAAATGGCTCGCCGTGAGGAATCTGGTGAGCTGACGGTTCGCGTCTCTATGATGTCGCAGCCGGTGGGTGCCGGTGCAAATCTGGCATATGCCCGCGAGGCGCGAGAGCGCTTCCGGGGACCGTTCGTTCGTTTTTCTGGCTTCAACCGTATGACCGATCGCGGCGTATGGGCGGGGCTTGCCGAGATGATAGACCCCTATGAGGACTCGGCCGATGCGGGCGCTGCCGGCAAGACGGTCGTCGAGGAGCCAGAGTGGGATCTGATTGAGAACGAGCTGCGTGCAATTGATGCTGACGGCTTCCGATATTCCTTGCATTGCCAGGGCGATGGCGCCGTTCGTCGCACCGTGGCGCTCTATGCCTCGCTGCCTCGAGACGAGCATGGACGGATGCTTCGTCGCCATGCGATTACCGATCTCGAGAACTCTGACCCGGCCGATCTTGTCGAGTTTGGCAAGTTGGGCGGAATTTGCGAGGTCTATCCGCAGATTCTGACGCTGGACCGGCGCGAGGATTGCCTGTCGATGATGCGTCGACAAATTGGCGAGACGCGACTTTTGCACAGCTGGAATCGCCGCGGCATGGAAGATTCCGGATGCACAGTGTGCTGTGGCACGGATTTACCGCTGCTGATTCCGAGCCTGGGCGAGTCAATCTACAGCGCGTGCGGCGGATTCTTCGCCGACGGACTGCCTGTGAATGAGGTCAACACGCTGACGCTTGTCGAGCTCTTGCGTGCTTGGACTGCCGGGGGCGCGTACGATCTGATGCGCGAAGACGAGCTGGGTACGCTCGAGGTCGGCAAGCTTGCCGATATCTGCGTGCTCGATCGGGATGTGTTTGACCTCGATTATCGCGACGCACGCGATCTTGCGGTTGATATGACGATGTCGGACGGACGAATCGTGTTCGATCGAAATAAGGAGGCATAAGATGCCTGAATCCAAACCGACGCTGCGCCGCGAGCAGATTGCGGGCATGAATATCCACTACATCATGTGGTCGCTCGATTACTTCCTTGATGTGCAGCAGCGTTTGGGCTTTGAGTCCATTGAGCTGTGGTGCGCAGAGCCGCATGTGACGCTCGACCACACGGGCTACTTTGAGGCTGAGGTCCTGGCGAAAAAGGCTGCAGACCGTGGGCTTAGGTATCGTACTCTGTGCCCCGAGAACGTTGTCTATCCTTGGCAGTACTGCGCACGCAAACCGCTGCATGAACAGCGCAGCCTGGCGTACTTTAAGCACGGCATTGAGCTTGCCGAGGTACTTGGGTGCGACCGTATGTCCGTCAACTCGGGCTGGGGCGACTGGGACGAGGACCGCGAGGAAGCCTGGAAGCGCAGCCGCGAGCACTTGTCCATTCTGGCGGAGTATGCCGGCGAGCACGGTCTGGTGCTTACGATGGAAAGCCTGCGTCCCGAGGAGAGCAACCTTGTGACGACGGTTTCCGATGCGAAGCGCATGATTGACGAGGTCGCGAGCCCGTACTTACAGCCCATGGTTGATACAACCGCGATGGGCGTTGCTGGCGAGACGCTCGAGGACTGGTTTGCCACCTTTGGTGATGGGGCAATTCACGAGATGCACTTTATCGACGGTGACCCGTATGGCCATCTGGTGTGGGGCGATGGCAAGCACGATATGGACGCCTTCGTTGCCACACTCAACGCCCATGGTTTCGACGGCATGCTGGGCCAGGAAATCACGGACGGTCGTTACTACGATGATCCGGCGGCGGCAGATGCCAAGAACATGGCCGCATTCGAGAAATATCTGATTGACTAAAACAACTATCGGCCACGCAGCCAACGTCATTGATTGCGGCCAAACAAGAAAGGAACTGGATATGAACGCACACGATCTGATCAAAGAGGCAATTGCCGAGAAGGGCAAGTTCGACAGCGTCTACTGGATTGCTTGCGGTGGCTCCATGATCGATTTGATCCCGGCCCATGAGCTTCTGCAGCGCGAGGCAACCACCTTCACTTCGTATATCTATACGGCTCGCGAGTTCGATATCATGCGTCCGCGTCGTCTGGGCGAGAAGTCCCTGGTCATCGCTTGTAGCCACAGTGGCAACACCCCTGAGGTCGTCGAGGGCTGCGAGATTGCCCTTGCTGCCGGCGCTACGGTGATCGCCCAGACCGACAACGCTGGATCTAAGATCGACACCGGTAAATGGACCACGTGGGTCTACCCGTGGGGCGAGGGCGTGCCGCAGGCCGAGGTCCCCGCTGGCATTTCGCTGTCGCTTGCGGCAGAGCTGCTCGATCAGCAGGAGGGTTACGCCGATCTTGCCGATATGTATGCCGGTATCGCCGAGATGGATAAGATTCTTCCCTCGGCACGCGAGAAGGTAAATGCCGAGCTGGGCGATCGCTTTGCCAAGCTTTGCCAGGAGCACGAGTTCTTCTATATTCTGGGCAGCGGTCCCAACTTTAGCCAGACCTACGGTTTCGCTATCTGCTCTCTTATGGAGATGCAGTGGCAGCACTGCAGCTACATCCACTCTGCCGAGTACTTCCATGGCCCCTTCGAGGCTACTCAGGATGGCGTTTTTTACTTCCTGCAGATGGGCTCCAGCGAGTGCCGTGCTATGGACGAGCGCGCCCTGGCGTTCCTTAAGACGCATACCGATACGCTGATGGTGCTCGATGCCAAGGAGTACGGTATGGAAGCCGTGCCGGCGAGCGTCCGTGCCTATCTGGACCCGGTGCTGTTCTACGCCATGAACTGCGAGCTGCGTGCCGCACGCGGCAAGGTGTTTGATCACGATCCCGATTTCCGTCGCTATATGGGTGTTGTCGAGTACTAGAAGGAGCAAAGGCCATGGCATTTAACGTTAACGCGCTCGGATTTGGCGACAACGTCGTCGATCGCTACGAGCATATCCACACCATGTATCCCGGCGGCAATGCGGTGAACTTCGCCGTTTATGCCAAGAAATGCGGTGCCGCACGCTCCGCATACATGGGCATTTTTGGCAATGATGCCGCTGCCGAGCATGTCATTGCAAGCCTCGAGGATGAGGGTATCGAGCTTGACAAGTGCGAGCAGATGATTGGCGAGAACGGAGCGGCTCGCGTGACCGTCGTCGACGGTGACCGTGTCTTCCTCGGCTCCAACGAGGGCGGTATCCGTGGCGATGCGCGCTATGTCCTCGATCGCTTTGACCTTGCGTACATGAAGCAGTTCGATGTGGTTCATTCGGGCAACTATTGCTTTACCGAGCGCGAGCTGCCCAAGTTGAAGGCTGCGGGCGTCACGGTCTCTTTTGACTTTTCGGACGACTCTACCGACGAGTACTACGAGCAGATTGCGCCCTACGTCGATTTCGCATTCTTTAGTGCGGCGGATGCTGCGAGTGAGGACGAGATTCGCGAGCGTCTGGCATGGGTGAAGGGCCTGGGTCCGCGTTTTGTGTCGGCTACGGCGGGCGCCGAGGGCTGCATTGCTTACGACGGCGAGCGTTATTACCGCCAGCTGGCTAAACCGGTAACGGACATGAAGGACACCATGGGGGCGGGCGACTCGTTCCTCACCTCGTTTTTGATGTGCTATCTCGATTCCGCCAAGCGCGGTGAGGATGGCGCCGAGGCCATCGAGCGCGCGCTCGACTTTGCTGCCGGGTTTGCCTCGACCGTGTGCGGTATGGAAGGTTCTTGGGGCCACGGAGCACCAATCGTCGAATAGCTTAAGAAAGCGTACGGCGGTCTGGCTACGAGGCCTTGGACGGCCGATGCAAAACAATAAGCGGAATGCGAAAAGGGGGCTCGCCATGTGGTGGGTCCCCTTTTGAACATTGGAGAAGACCATGGGTATTAAAGCGTGCGCGGCTGGTTTTTGCTGTGCGGACGTCTATCAAAACATCGGCGTGTTCTATCCGACTGGCAATGGCATTGACTGGGGTATCCATCTTGCACGAATGGGCGTTTCGGTATCCGCCGTGTCGGTTGTCGGCAAGGACAAGTACGGAGACAAGATGAGAGAGGCGCTGGCCGCTGAGGGGCTCGATATCTCACATCTGCGGGTGGAGGATGGCGACACCTCGGTGATGCTCATGGCATTGAAAGACGGCGTCGATCGCGTGCATCTCGAGGCAATCGATGGCGTAATGGAGACATATCGTCCGAATGAAGATGACCGGGCGTTTATCCTAGAGCATGACATCATTCATACCGACCTGTTTGGCAATTGTTTGGACCTCCTGCCCGAATGGCATGATGCGGGCAAGACGGTGGTTATGGACTTCTCGGTGTTCAGCCAGGATCCCGAATATGCCTGCGAGAATCATTTTCCTTACGTTGACTATGCATTCATGTCGTTTGAAGAGGACGCTCCGGAGCTGCGAGACTGGGTACGCCACGTGCAGGAATTGGGACCGCGCGTTGCGGTTGCTACGCTTGGCGAGAAGGGAAGCATTGCCTATGACGGTGAGCGCTTCTATGAGTGCGGGATCGTACCGGCGGAGAAGGTCGTTAATACCGTGGGTGCCGGCGACTCGTATATTGCCGGGTTTACCAAGGGCGTGATCGATGGCCTTGATATTCCGGCGTGTATGAAGGCGGGCGCTGAGCTGTCGTCCCGAGTGATTGGTTCGTTTGAGCCGTACTAGGGTCAAATGCCTGGAAAGGAGTACGAAATGGTTATCGACATGTTGGTTCAGCCCATGCTCTACGGCGAGATCTGTACGCCGGGTGATGAGCCTGATGGATTCGGTTTTTGGTCACGAGAATTTGGTATGGGGCATATGGGTCCCATGGATTGGGACGAGCTTCAAGTCGAGATGGACGTCTGCGATGTGCAGAAGAGCTTGCTCATGCCGCTCGATGTAACCACGGCATGCGGAGGGCACTTTGGCACCAACGACCAGATTGCCATGCTGGTTGCCGCGCATCCCGATCGTCTGTGGGGATTTGCGAGCGTAGACCCGCAGGTGAGCGGTGCCGCAGACGAATTGGAGCGCGCCTTTACCGAGTTGGGGGCAAAGGGGCTTTGCCTGCATCCTGCAAAGCAGGGTTTTGCCCCCGATGATGCTGTGGCCGAGCCGCTTTACGAGCTGTGCGAGCGCTATAACAAGCCGGTGGTTTTCCATGCCGGTATGTCTTGGGAGCCTGGCGCAGAGCTCTCGCGCAGTAACCCGCTTGCATTTGAGCACACAATCGCAACGCATCCAAATGTGCGCTTTAGTTTGACTCACTTTGGCTGGCCCTGGGTACGCGAGACCGTGGCGATGCTGCTCAAGTATCCCAACTGCTACACGGACACCTCTATCACTTACATCGATTCGCCCGAGGAGATGATGCAGCGTCTTTTCACGGTCGATATGGGGCCGCTGTGGTATGAGCGCGCGCTATCGCACCAAGTGATGTTCGCCAGCAATACGCCGCGCTTCCGTGCATTCAAACTCAAGCGGGCGCTCGATACCGTGCCCATGCGCGATGATGCGCGAGAAAGGCTCTACTGGGGTAATGCCCTGCGTTTTCTTGAAGGGGATGAGTAAACATGGTGACGCTCGAGACATTGAGCTATCTATCGACTGCTCCGGACCAGTTCATCGATATTACCGAAGACGTGCACGCTGCCATCGAACGCAGCTCGGTGACCAATGGCTTGGCAGCGATTATTTTGTCGCATACGACCTGTGGAATCGTGGTAAACGAGGGACTGCCCTGCGTGGAGACGGATCTTATGGAGACGCTTGATCGCATCGCCCCGCTCGATGCCCCCTATGCGCATGCACACTTCCTGCCGAGCTATGGAGCCACCGGCAACAACTCCTGTGGGCATATCAAGAGCATGATTTGTGGAAACAGTTGCTTCTTTCCCGTCCAAGATGGCCACATCGTGTGTGGAGGTGCCCAGAACATCTATCTTGCGGAGTTTGACGGTCCGCAGAAGCGAAAAGTGTACGTCGAAGTGCTGGGGGAGTAACGTCCCCGCGATAACCCTATGAAGGAGCACGTTATGTCGTTTCTAACCTCGATGTTCAAGACCGAAAAGCCGGTCATCGGAATGCTGCACTTGCGTCCTCTGCCGGGCGATCCACTGTATTACCCGGGCGGAAGCGTGTCGCAGGTCGTGGAAGCCGCCAAGCGCGATCTCGAGGCGTTGCAGCAGGGCGGTGTCGATGGCATTTTGATTACCAATGAGCTCTCGATGCCCTACGAGCAGCACGTTTCTCCCTCAACCCTTGCATCGATGGGCTATGTAATCGGGACTCTATCCCATGATCTGTCGACTCCTTGGGGAGCTGAGGCTATTTACGATGGTGATGCCACAATCGAGCTGTGCGCTGCCGTCGATGCACAGTTCACGCGCTGCAATTTTTGCGGTGCCTGGGCCGGTGATCTCGGGCTGATTAACCGAGATTTCGCGCACACCATGCGTCGCAAGGCGGCGCTGCGCTTGGACGACCTCAAGCTTTTTCACTTCATCACGAGCGAGGGGGAGGTTTATCTCAACGACCGCACGACTGCGGACATTGCCGATTCGCTTCTCTTTAATTGCCTACCGGATGCGATGGTCATCGGCGGTTCGGCTGCCGGTCGTGGCGCTTCGGGCGAGCTTGCCGTTGAGGTTCGCGAGCGTGTTGGCGAAGTGCCTATGGTATGCGGCACCGGTTGTCGCGAAAATATCGTGGCTGACGTATTTGCTCACTACGATGGCGCGTTTGTCGGCACGTGCTTAAAGCGCGACGGAAAGCTGGATGCCCCGGTCGATGTTGAGCGGGTAGTTCGTTTTATGGCTGCCGCTCGTACGGCGCGAGGGGAGTAGGCACCTATGGCGTTCTATCTGGGTATTGATATTGGGACAAGCGCCTCTAAAGGCGTCTTAATCGATGATCGATGCAACATCGTTTGCCAAGCCTCTTGTGGACACGAGACGGACAACCCGTGTGATGGATGGTACCAGCATGATGCGGAGGCAGTTTGGTGGGGCGATTTTTGCCGCTTGTCGCGCGAGCTGGTGGCGCGATCGGGGGTTAACGCGGCACAGATCGGATGCGTGGGCCTTTCCGCATTGGGTTGTGACTGTGTGCCGGTCGATACCGAGTGCAACGCGCTGGCGCCCGCGATTTTGTATGGAGTCGATGCGCGTTCGAAGCCGCAGATTGACGAGCTTCTTTCCGAATATGGGTCAGATCGCGCACGCGAGCTTTTCGGGCACGATCCCTGTTCGTCAGATATTGCTCCCAAGATCTTGTGGTTTAAGGAGAATATGCCCGAGGTGCACGAACGTGCCGCGAAGTTCCTGACGGCGTCGTCGTTTCTATGCGCAAAGTTGACGGGGCGTTTTACGGTGGACCGTTATTTGGCGGAGGATTTTCTTCCCCTATATGACCGCTACACTTGGAAGGTTGATGCTCGGGAATGTGCTCGTTTCTGCCGGCCTGACCAGATGGCGGAGGTAATGTCGGCTACCGATATTGCCGGGGTGATTACGCAGCGTGCGGCTGAGGCGACGGGGCTCGCGGCGGGGACACCTGTCTTAGTGGGAACGGGTGACTCTGGTGCCGAGGCCATTTCGACGGGTGTATTCCGTCCCGGCGATATGATGGTTCAGTTGGGGAGCACGGCGTATTTCATCTACCTAGCTGATCATATGGTCGATGATGCCCGCCTGTGGCCGGGGACGTTTATCATTCCCGGAACTTACGGGATTTGCGCGGGGACCAATACGGCGGGTGCACTCACATCGTGGCTGCGCCAAGAGCTGTATCGCGACGCCGTAGAGGCCGAGGGCCACGGTGGCCCCGATGCATATTCGGTTATGGCGCATGATGCCGCCGATGTGGCGTCGGGTGCCGATGGGCTCCTGTGCCTGCCGTACTTTGCGGGGGAGCGTACTCCGCTCAACGATCCCGAGGCGCGTGGCGTCTTCTTTGGCCTGACCGGAAGGCATACGCGAGCCCATATGGTTCGCGCCGCCTTGGAAGGCGTCGCGTATACCGTTGCATCCCATGTCGACATTATCGAGCGAGAGCATGGACTGCCAATTGGGCGCATTATGCTTGTCGGAGGCGGAACCAAGAATCCAGTTTGGATGCAGACTATCGCCGACGTATGCGGGCGCGAGGTCTCGGTTGCCAAGGTTACGGTGGGTGCATGCTTCGGTGATGCCATCATGGCAGCTCTCGCAGGTGGCGCCTACGCATCATGGGATGAACTCGCCCAAGTCCTTGGCGTTGCGCAAACAATCGAGCCCGATATGGCTGCCCACGAGTTATATGCGTCGCGTCGTCATATCTTTGACGAATTGTATGCACGCAACCGTGATCTCATGCACGAATTGGTGTAAAGCTGTCGAATTGTACTGCCTACCAATAGGGACTGCGTTGTGCGATTCGCATGTCCCTTGGCATTTTTTGCCCACAGGGGTTAGCGAAGGTCAAAAACAGAGTGCGCATTTGTTAAAACTGCCGACTCGATGCGCTTTGCGTCACAGTTTTTGAGTGAGGCAATGCGCATCGAGGTCCTTGTGAGCGATTTGATGAGCGACTGCGCGCTTGTTTCTGTGTTTGGTTCGGCCGGCGCATCGGTCTCGAGCAGTAGGCGGTCGAGTGGAATCTGTCGTGCGTATTCGCGACCGCGCTTGGTCGCGAGCATGCGTTCGTTGACGGAAAAATAACAGCCCGCATTACGCGCGCGGACGAGTTCGTCCGAAGTACCGCTAAACCAGTGGAAGATGATAACGGGGGAGTCGGGGTTTGGGATGAGTAGCCCATGCGATTCGAGGACGTCCAGTACGGCTCCTGCCGAACGAACGGCGTGAATTGATATCACGCGCCCGGTAAGAGGATGCTGCACGAGCGCATCGCAGAGCCGGTTAAGTGCCTGTATTTGTAGCGGCTCACTTCCAGCAAAGCGCGCGGAAAAGTCGAGTCCGACTTCGCCGATGTAGCGTTCTTGGGCAGCAACTTCGCAAAGCAGATTGACTTCGACAAAACCGCAGTGGCCATCGGCGAGCCACCAGGGGTGAAGCCCAACGCCGGCGATGATGCCTGGTTGGCGACAGGCGCGCTCGTTTGCGGCCGAAAAGTCGCGCGGATTGACGCCGCAGTCAAATAGACCCAAGCCCAGCGCCGTCGCCTCATCGGCAACGGCGTCCGGGTGAGCCATTAAATCAAGATGGCAGTGTGCATCAAATAACCGGGGCTCCATCTCGGTGCGCTCCGCTAGTCCAGACGTTGGCCATCGGAGCGTACGCGCTCAGTGCCGCGGCCGCTGATCTGGCGGATAACCTCGCCGGCAATCATCTGGCCCATGATGGGCGGCATAAAGCTGGCGGTTCCCAGCTCGGTGCGCTCGTGGATGTTGGAAGGGTCGCGGGGCTGTGTCTTAACCGATTCCTCGCAGCTAAACAGTACATGCAGGCTCTTGATTCCGCGCTTCTTGCATTCTTTGCGCATAATGCGGCTCATGGGGTCACGTACCGTATCGAAAATGTCGGCAAAGCGGAGGCACTCGGGATGGAGCTTGTTGGCCCCGCCCATGGAGCTAACCAAACGAATGTCGTGGTCCTGAGCATATTTGGCAATGGTGAGCTTGGCCGAGATGGTGTCGATGGCGTCGACGACGTAGTCGAGCTTGCCGTCCGTCTGCTCCAAAACGCTCGCGAAGAAATCATCGATGTTGTCGCTCAGCAAGTATTCAGTTCGCTTGATGACGGCAGCGGCGGGATTGATGTCGTGGATCATGGCTTCCATCACGTCAACCTTGCGCTTTCCGATGGTGCTGTGAAAGGCGATGGCCTGACGGTTGATATTGCTGGGCGCGATGACGTCCTTGTCCAGAATGACGAAATGACCGATGCCGCCGCGGGCGAGTGCCTCGCAGCAATTGGAGCCCACACCTCCGCAGCCGAGCACCAGCACCGTAGCATCGGCGAGCTTATCGAGTGCCTCGCGGCCCATGATGATCTCGAGCTTGGTGTCGCGTGTCTCGATGGCGGCTGCGGCTGTGGTTTCGGTCATGGATATCCTCCGATGGGGAGTCGGTCGTGTTTTAGCTATCGTCATTATAGGTAATCGCCCATAGGTTGCGATGGCGTTTGCTTTGATGTGGTTTGAAGCATTGCGATTAGATAGTTAGACAAACATCTAAATATCGAGTATAGTGTGCACGTCATGAGAGATGATGAGAGGAGGTCTTATGCCGGGAGAGGGTTTTAAGGCGCTTGCCGATCCAACGCGACGGCGCATTTTGGAGTTGCTGCGCGAGGGCAATTGCACGGCGGGGGAGCTTGCCGAGCATTTCGATATCAGTAAGCCGTCGCTGAGCCATCACTTGGCGACGCTCAAAAACGCCGGGTTGGTGACCGACGAGCGCCATGGCCAAAACATCGTATACAGCTTAAACACCACCGTCATGCAGGATTTGATTGGCTGGTTTATGGGTTTTACAAACACGGAAGGTGATAAGGATGAATAACGAAAACAAGGGCATTCACCCCACGGGGGTATCGTCGCGCGTGTGGATTGCGCTGGTCGCTCTGTGCGTCGCCAATGTCGTAGCGCACCTCATGGTGATGCCGAGCTTGCCTGCGCAGATTCCCACGCACTGGGGCGCGAACGGCGCCGTCGACGGTTGGGGTCCTAGCTGGATGGCCTCCGCGCTCGGCGTGCTGCCTCTGGCGCTTCTCGCAATGTTCTGCGTGGTGCCGCGCATCGACCCCAAAGGTGAGGCATATCGAACCTCGGGCAAGTTCTACCAGGGCTTCGTAATCGCCTTCACCTTGTTCATGTGCGCCATAAGCTGGCTGGGAGAGCTTACGGTCTGGGGCGTGGTGCCGGCGGTCGGTTCGGTTAACGTGCTGATTTCCGGTGTTGTCGGTTTGCTGTTCATCGGCGTAGGCAACTACTTGCCGCGTGTGAAGCAGAACTATACGCTCGGTATCAAGACACCCTGGGCGCTTGCCGATCCCGAGAACTGGCGCCGTACGCAGCGTTTTGACGGCGCCTGCTTTATGGTGCTGGGTATTGGCCTGATTGTGATGGGCGTGGCAGGCAGCGTGCTTTCGAGTGAAGTCGTCGCCGCGGTGATTGCGGTTCTGGCGTTTGGTTCGGTCGGAGCCATCTACGTCTACTCGTATCTGCTGTGGCGCAAATCGCAGCGAGCCGCTCGTTAAGGTTGCGGAAAACTAGCGTACGCAGTTCATAGTATGTTCCGGGGGACTTTTCCCAGGTAGTATTAGGGGGTATGGGCAACCATGCCCCTTTTTCGTTACGTTTCAGAGCTGGTTCCCTCATTTCGTTTCCACTAAAGCGAATCAAGAATAGGGAAACAGCAGGTAGAAAGGATAAAACAGGCAAATGGCAGAGTTTATCTACCAGATGTATCAGGCTCGCAAGGCCCATGGCGACAAGGTAATCCTTGACGACGTGACTCTGAGTTTCTACCCTGGCGCCAAGATCGGCGTTGTGGGTCCCAACGGCATGGGTAAGTCGACCCTGCTCAAGATCATGGCCGGCATCGAGGAAGTTTCCAACGGCGATGCCAGGCTTACCCCCGGCTACACCGTGGGTATCCTGCAGCAGGAGCCGCCGCTCGACGACGACAAGACCGTCATCGAGAACGTGCGCATGGCATTTGGCGACATGATCGCCAAGGTCGATCGCTTCAACAAGATCGGCGAGGAGATGTGCGACCCGGATTGCGACATGGACGCCCTCATGGCCGAGATGGGCAAGCTCCAGGACGAGATCGACGCCGCCGACGGCTGGGATATCGATTCCAAGCTCGGCCAGGCCATGGACGCCCTGCAGCTGCCCGATTCCGACATGCCGGTCAACGTGCTTTCCGGCGGCGAGCGCCGTCGCGTGGCCCTGTGCAAGCTGCTGCTCGAGGCTCCCGACCTGCTGCTGCTCGACGAGCCCACGAACCACCTGGACGCCGAATCGATCTTGTGGCTCGAGCACTTCCTGCACAACTACCAGGGCGCGGTGCTTGCCGTCACGCACGATCGCTACTTCCTGGATAACGTTGCCGAGTGGATCTGCGAGGTAGACCGCGGTCACCTTTATCCCTACAAGGGCAACTACTCCACGTATCTGGAGACCAAGGCCGCCCGTATCGAGGCGCAGGGCAACCGCGACGCCAAGCTCGCCAAGCGCATGGAGGCCGAGCTCGAGTGGGTACGCAGCTCGCCCAAGGCTCGCCAGGCCAAGAACAAGGCCCGTCTGGCTCGTTACGAGGAGATGGAGGCCGAGGCCCGCGCAAGCCAGAAGCTCGACTGGACCGACATCCGCATCCCCGTGGGCCCGCGTCTGGGCAACAAGGTGCTCGAGGCTCATCACCTGCACAAGGAGTTCGATGGCCGTGTGCTCATCGACGACCTATCGTTCACCCTGCCGCGCAACGGTATCGTGGGTGTCATCGGCCCCAACGGTGTGGGCAAAACCACGCTGTTCAAGACCATCGTGGGCCTGGAGCCGCTGACTTCGGGCGAGCTCGAGGTGGGCGAGACCGTCAAGATCTCCTATGTCGATCAGAACCGTTCCGGCATCGACCCCGATAAGAACCTGTGGGAGGTCGTCTCGGATGGCCTGGACCACATGATGGTCGGCGAGACCGAGGTCCCCAGCCGCGCGTACGTGGCGAGCTTTGGCTTTAAGGGCCAGGACCAGCAGAAGCGCGCCGGCGTACTCTCCGGTGGCGAGCGCAATCGCCTGAACCTGGCGCTCACGCTCAAGCAGGGCGGCAACCTGCTGCTCCTCGACGAGCCCACGAACGATCTCGACGTCGAGACGCTGTCCTCACTCGAGGCGGCGCTGCTCGAGTTCCCGGGCTGCTCGGTGGTCATTAGCCACGACCGTATGTTCCTGGACCGCGTCGCCACGCACATTCTGGCGTGGGAGGGCACCGACGAGAATCCGGGCAACTGGTATTGGTTCGAGGGCAACTTTGAGGCCTATCAGGCCAACCGCATCGAGCGCCTTGGCGAGGACGCAGCCCAGCCGCATCGTATTCACCGTAAGCTGACGCGCGACTAGATCGTTACGCGGTTTTCCAAACCGCGTAACTGCTCGACGCTGCGCGGGTCGCAAGCACCCCATCTTGCCGTTCAAGCCGTCGCTCGCGTACCGAAGTACGCGTCGCTCCTCTTTCACGGCAACCTGGGGCACTTGCGGCCCGCTCGCTGTTGGTTACGCAACATCAACAAATAAAAACGGCTCAAATCCTGATTTGGATTTGAGTCGTTTGTCGTTACTGCTCGGGTTCTTCGACTTTATCGATGGCCCAGGTGGATCCGAGGCCACCGGTGGTATTGCGGCGGATGCGCACGGCAACCTCGCGGCGCTCGCCGGCCTGCGTGTAGCGCAGGGGGAAGCTTGCGCGGTTTCGCGCGGCCTCGATGGTACCGCGCTCGCGGGCGATCCAGTAGTACTCGCCGACAATGCCGAGGGTATCGGCGCCGTAGGGGAGATAGGTCGACAGCTGGTGCAGAAGCGGGCCGGGGCAGAAGACCTCGGTTGCGAAATCGATGGGGAAGTCCTCGGGGATGGTCGGTGCTGCGGGTGCGGGGGTTGGGGCCGCTGCGGGTGCCGAAGCCGGTGCCGGTGCGGGAATTTGGCCGCAAGCAGAGGTGGGCACGGATTCGATGACGGGTGCGGGCTCCGGCGTCGCTTCCGGCTTGATCGTGGAATCTGCGGGCTCCACGGTGACGGGCGCGTCTGCAGCTGCGGTTTCAACCTCAACCTGCGTCGCGTCCTCGTTCTCGACGCTCGACTTTGCTTCGATGGGCGTGGATGCCATGGTGGTGATGCCGGCGTTGGCGTTCTCGGGGTCATAGACGACCGTGAGCGAGATGGCGGGCTGTGGCGTCTCGGGCTCCGGTGTCGACTCGGTAGCGTCTTGATCTGCGGGCTCGTCGGACTGATCGTCCTCGGCCTCGTCGCCAAAGACATCGCTGTTTTGGAACGCAGACGGCTCGGGTTGGTCAGCGGCTTCTTCGGTTGTCGACTTGGGCGCTTCGTTGAGCTCCACAGTGGCTTCCTGCTCGGATATGACTTCGGAATCGGTCGTGGCGGCGATTTCGGTTTCGGCTTCTGCCGTTACCTCAATAGCGACTTCGATCTCTGTCTCGGGCTCGGGTTCCGGCGCGGCTTCAACCATGGCTTCGGGCTCGGGACGCTTAACGTGCTTGGGGCGCACGGCCTTGAGGTCCTTCTCACCGCGCTTTTTCTTTTTGTAGGACTGCTTGGCGCCCTTGGCGGTCTTGGGCTTGTCCTCGCCCTTGGCAAGCGCAGCATCCCAGGCCTCGTTGGCGATGACCGTGGCATACAGGCGGCCGCCTTTAAAGACGGTCAGCTTAATGCAGTCGTCGAGCTCCTCGAGCAGCTCGCGCGTGGACTCGAAGCCCAGGTCATAAGCGGTCATGTCGCCAGCGGCGAGCGCCTCCTCGACCTGCGTCATAAACGTTTGCTTGCCACATCCAATCGCATCGCGCAGCAGGCGATACAGATAGATGTGGTTGCCCAGCGAAAGCGTGGGCCTAACTATTGTCTTGCTCATGGCAAATCTCCTCTTTACACATGTAAAGCATCTTACCATCGCATAGCGTTCGCCATGGCGGCGCCCAAGGCAAACGGGCGCGAACCGCTTTCGATTCGCGCCCGTTGTACAGGTCGGTTATCTATGAGAGGCAAACGTGCTTAGTTGCCCGATGCCGTGCCTTGGCTCGAGTTGTCAGATGCCGTGCCGGAAGCGGTTCCGCTCGAGCTGTTGGTGTTGTTACTGTCTGCCGTGCCCGTTCCCGACGTGGTGTCGCTCGTCTGGCCTCCCGTGTTCGGCTGTGAACCGTCAGTCGTTTGGCTTGAGTCGGTCGTGCCGGACGGCGTGCCACTGTTGGCCGTAGAGGAATCGGTGCCCTGCGATTGGTTTTGGGTGTTCGAGGACGAATTGGCAGAGGTAGGACTGTCTTGCGTGTCGTCCGTCTGTGCCTGCTGATCCTGCGGCTGAGTGTTGCCATTTGCATCGCTCTCGGTCGTGCGCGACGACAGGATTGGCTCGGGACGCTCGCCCAGACCCTCACCGGCAGTGGTGATAAGGATGGCGCCGGCGCAGGCGATGACCGCGACGATGGCGATGGCGATCGAGAAGACGATGACCTTCTTTTGTGTCTGGCTGCGCTCTGCCGCCGCCTTGGCGCGCAGGCTGTTGGGGGCGACGCGCGCCGTGGTTGCGCGTCCCGCAACCTGGCGCATTTCCTGCGTGGTCGCGGCGCCACCTAGGTGCTCCTCGACATCGGGCTCAACGGGCTCGTAGGCGCCGGCAGGGTAGTCGACAGCGGCATGCGTGCCCTTGATTGCTTCGGCGCTGGCAGAGATAAAGTGGCGGTAGACCTGCGAGGACACAACGGTGATGACCGAGCTCACGGCGGCACCAATTACTGAACCAGCGATACCAATCTTGGAGGCAAGCGCGACGCTCGTGGCAGCAGCTGCGGCGCCGGCGATGATCTGGGGAATGGAAATGTCATCGAACAGGCCCTTTTTGGGCGCGATGGCCATGGTCTGTCCGATGGAATGGTTCTCGTGCACGCCGTTGTTGAGCGATGCCGGCGTCATGACGCGCGTGCGCGGCGCGTCGGTGTACTTGGTTGTCATACGGGGTCCTCCCGGTGTAAATCTGCTTCGTTTCGTGTAGCCATCAGGGTACCCACCAGATGTGAATCGTACGTGACATTTAACAGATACCATCAACTCATCAATTGCTCACCAAGTTGGTGGGATGCGGTTACACCCGGCGGTTGAACTACAATAGGACTTGCTAATTGTTGTGAATGGCGTCTACGCACGGGAGCATTCTTATGAATCTTCACCTTTCTCAGTCTGATGGCTTTTTGCGTGTGGCGGCGGCCTCGCCCAAGATTCGCGTGGCCGATGTCGAGGGCAATGCCGAGGTTGCGCTGGCGGCTGTTCGCGAGGCTACCGAGCGCGGCGTTCGCGCGCTGGTGCTGCCCGAGCTTAACCTGACCGGCTATACCGCGGCCGACCTGTTCCATAACCGCACGCTGCTGCATGCCTGCGAAGCAGCGCTGGTGCACATACTCGATGAAACCCGTGAGCTGCCGATCGTCTTTACCGTTGGCTTGCCCGTTGCGGTGGCTGAAAACATCTACAACTGCGCGGCCGTGTGCTGTGCGGGCGAGCTTTTGGGCCTCACGGCCAAGAAGTATCTGCCCAACTATGGCGAGTTCTACGAGCACCGCTGGTTTGCTCCGGCGCCTGCGGATCCCGTGTGGGTTGAATTTGCCGGTCAGGGTCCGGTCCCGCTGGGTTCAGGGCTTGTCTACCGTTGCTGTGACGAGGGCGCCGAGGACCTGGTGTTGGGCGTTGAGGTCTGTGAGGACCTGTGGGTGCCGGCGCCCCCTTCGACCGAGATGGCGCTTGACGGTGCGACGGTGATTCTCAACCCGTCGGCCTCGGACGAGATTATCGGTAAGGCAGATTACCGCCGCAGCCTTATCTCCAATCAGAGTGCGCGCCTGTACTGCGTCTATGCCTACGCGGACGCGAGCGAGGGCGAGTCCACGACCGACATGGTCTTTGCAGGCGAGAACCTCGTCTACGAAAACGGTTCGAAGCTCGCCGCGACCAAACTGCTTACCTGCGATATGGCCGTCGCCGATGTCGATCTTGATCGTCTGGTTGCCGAGCGCCGTCGCTCGACGACGTGGACGCGCGCGGACGATGCGCCGGAGGCCACGACCGTTGGGTTTTCGTTTGAGGGCGTGCTGGCCGAAGAACCTGTCCTGCGCGATGCCTGCGATATCGACCGCGTTTTCCCGCGCGCGCCCTTTGTGCCGGCCGACCACGGCGACTTGGCCGAGCGCTGCGAGACGATCCTCGATCTGCAGACTGCGGGCCTCAAGACCCGCCTTGCCCACACGGGTACCAAGGCTGCGGTTATCGGCCTTTCGGGCGGCTTGGACTCCACGCTAGCGCTGCTTGTGACCGTGCGTGCCTTCGATGCACTGGGGCTGCCGCGCACTGGTATCACAGCCGTGTCCATGCCCGGCTTCGGCACGACGCATCGCACCAAGTCGAATGCCGAGTCGCTCGCTCGCGACCTGGGTGTGAGCTTCCGCGAGGTTTCGATCCATGCGGCTGTGGAGCAGCACTTCAAGGACATTGAGCATGATCCGGCCGTGCAGGACGTGACCTACGAGAACAGCCAGGCGCGCGAGCGTACGCAGATTCTGATGGATCTGGCCAACCAGGCTGGCGGTTTTGTCATTGGCACGGGCGACCTGTCGGAGCTGGCGCTCGGCTGGGCTACCTATAACGGCGACCACATGAGCATGTACGCCGTCAACGCGAGCGTGCCCAAGACGCTTGTGCGCCATCTGGTACGCTATGCCGCCGATGTCTTTGGCGGGCGCATTGCCGAGGTCTTGCTCGATATCCTCGATACGCCGGTGTCCCCCGAGCTTCTGCCGCCCACGGGCGACGGCGAGATTGCGCAGAGGACCGAGGATTTGGTGGGCCCGTACGAGCTGCACGACTACTTCCTCTACTACCTGCTACGTTTTGGCTTTGAGCCGGGCAAGATCTACCACATGGCGCTCAAGAGCTTTGAGGGCGTCTACGATGTCAAGACCGTCCACACGTGGCTACGTACGTTCTACCGCCGCTTCTTTGCCCAGCAGTTTAAGCGCAGCTGCCTGCCCGATGGTCCCAAGGTGGGATCGGTGACGCTCAGCCCGCGCGGCGATTGGCGTATGCCGAGTGACGCTAGCTCGCGTCTGTGGCTTGCGCAGATCGACGCGCTCAATCCAGTTGACTAAGGTTGGCTAAATTGAACCAATACGGGGGTTGCAAGCGTTACACTTTTGCAATCTGATGGCCCGTATCGCGCGGCGCTCTTGTCGGAGCGCCGCGTTTTTTATATCGAAAGGTGGCACCATGCAGGCATCACAGCGTCTCGACCGCTTTGGCGCGGAGGTCTTCGCCTCGCTCAACAACAAGCTTCTCGCGCTGAAGGCTCAGGGCAAGACCATTTACAACATGAGCGTGGGCACGCCCGACTTTAAGCCGTACGACCATGTGGTCGAGGCGCTCACGCAGGCAGCCCAAGATCCCGAGATGTGGAAGTATGCCCTGCGCGACCTGCCCGAACTCAAGCAGGCCGTGTGCGATTACTATGAGCGTCGCTTTGGCGTTTCGGGCATTACGCCGTCTATGGTGCAGTCGTGCAACGGCACGCAGGAGGGGGTGGGCCATTTGGGCCTTGCCCTGCTCGATCCGGGTGACACCATTTTGGTTCCCGATCCGTGCTACCCGGTCTTTGAGGCGGGTGCCAAGATCGCCGATGCCAAGCTCGAATACTATCCGCTGGTTGCCGAGCACAATTACCTGCCCTATGTGGCGGGTATCGATCCCGAGGTTGCCGATCGTGCCAAGTACATGATCGTGTCGCTGCCCGCGAACCCGGTCGGCTCGGTGGGCACGCCCGAGGTCTACGAGGAGATTATCGCCTTTGCCCGCGAGCATGATCTGTTGATCGTCCATGATAACGCGTACTCCGACATCGTGTTTGACGGCGAGCCCGGCGGCAGCTTCTTGCAGTATCCCGGCGCGCTCGAGGTGGGCGTTGAGTTCTTCTCGCTCTCCAAGTCGTTTAACGTCACCGGTGCCCGCATCGGCTTTTTGGTCGGTCGCGAGGATGTGGTCTCTGCCTTTGCCAAGCTGCGTGGTCAGATCGACTTTGGTATGTTCTTCCCGATTCAGAAGGCCGCCATCGCGTGCCTGAACGGTCCGCGCGATGAGGTCGAGGCGCAGCGTCTGAAGTACCAGGAACGCCGCGATGCCCTGTGCGACGGTCTTGAGGGCCTGGGCTGGGAGCGTCCCAACGCGCATGGCTCTATGTTTGTGTGGGCCAAGCTTCCCGGTGGTCGCACCGATTCCATGGCGTTTTGCGAGGAGCTTATGGAGAAGGCCGGCGTTGTGGTGACGCCGGGCGCGAGCTTTGGCCCTTCGGGCGAGGGGCACGTGCGTATGGCACTGGTCCTGCCGCCCGATCAGATCGCTTTGGCTGTCGAGGCCATTCGCGAGGCGGGCCTGTATTAGAAACCTATTTCGACTCGTCAATAGCTCGAAACCGATTTCGTGCAGTTATTTTACGAATTCTGCAAACAATTTCGGTAAACGGTCGATTTTTGGCTGCGAATAGGAGCATAATCAAAGTCCCGATTGGATGTATTGGGATTACGGCAAGCCGCTCGGGTCGTTCCCGGGCGGCTTGTTTGTGGAGAGAGATGGGAGTTTCTAATGGTTAACGAGAAGAAGGTCGCTATTGTCGGCTGCGGTTTCGTCGGTTCGTCTTCGGCGTTTGCTCTGATGCAGAGCGGTCTGTTCTCCGAGATGGTCCTCATTGACGTGGACAAAAACCGTGCCGAGGGTGAGGCCCTGGATATCGCGCACGGCATGACGTTTGCCGAGCCGATGAAGATCTACGCCGGCGATTATTCCGATGTCGCCGACGCCGCCATGATCGTTGTCACCGCTGGCGCTGCCCAGAAGCCAGGTGAGACCCGCCTGGACCTGGTCAACAAGAACGTCAGCATCTTTAAGTCCATTATCCCCGAGATTAAGAAGTCCGGCTTCGACGGCATTCTGCTCATCGTCTCCAACCCGGTTGATGTTCTGACCTATGCTGCCATCAAGATGTCCGGCCTGCCCGAGGGCCATGTTATCGGCTCCGGCACCGTGCTCGACACTGGCCGTCTGCAGCAGATGCTTGGTGCCCACGTCGAGGTTGACCCGCGTGATGTCCAGGCCTATGTCATGGGTGAGCACGGCGACTCAGAGTTTGTCGCTTGGTCCAGCGCTCAGGTTGCTGGCGTTCCGCTGAACACCTTCTGCGAGCTTCACGGCCACCTGGAGCATGAGACCGCCGAGAAGCGCATCGCCGAGGACGTCAAGAACTCCGCCTACACCATCATCGAGAAGAAGCACGCCACCTACTACGGCGTCGCCATGGCCGTCAAGCGCATCTGCACCGCTGTCATGCGCGATGAGCAGACCGTTCTGCCCGTCTCCTCGCTCATGGTGGGCGAGTATGGCCTGTCCGATCTTGCCATCTCCATGCCAACCGTCGTTGGCCGCGACGGCGTTGTCTGCCGCGTCCCCGTGCCGCTGAACGAAGACGAGCAGCATGAGCTCACCGTCTCCGCCAAGGCCCTCAAGGACATCATCGACAGCGTCGATTTCTCCTGCTAAATCAAGCTCGCTAGAGCGAAAAGCTACAATGAAGGCGTCCGGGTCCACACGGCCCGGGCGCCTTTTGGTGCAAAGTAACCTGACCCCAATGCACCATCCCAATACACCATAGTTGATGGGAGGGCCATGTCGGATTCGCCTAATTTTTTGACCTATGCTCAGACGGCGTTTGATCCGTTTGAGGAGCGGCCGTTCTGCGCGGTGGACAGCCTGGTCTTTGCGTGGTTGTCCTATTTGCGTTTGCCGGGTGATATGGCGGAGCTGACGAACTGGCAGGGCCTAGACGTACGCGAGCTGCTGCGTGCTGAGTGCTATCGGGACATGATTGACGACTTGTGGGATCCAGAGGGGAGCAGGGCCTTGTTGGAGGCCGTGGCAGCAAATCCCAGATACCGCGGCGTGCACGTTTGCGGCTATCGTGCCGTGAGCGATGTGGTGGCGACGGAGCAGTTTGCAGCCATGGCGTTCCGGTTTCCGGCGGGGTTTAGCTATCTTTCCTTCCGGGGGACCGACAGCACGATTGTGGGCTGGAAAGAGGACTTTAACATGGCGTTCCGGTGTCCTGTGCCGGCCCAGGAATCCGCGGCGCGTTATGTGGACGAGGCGGCGGATGCGATCGACGGGCCGCTTTTGTGCGGAGGTCATTCCAAGGGTGGAAACCTTGCGGTGTACGGTGCGGCGATGTGCTCCGATGTTGCCCGTGAACGAATCGAACGGGCGTATTCCCATGATGGTCCAGGGTTCGTCGAGGAGTTTCTGAGCGGCAACGCCTTTGCCGATCTTTCCGGTCGAATCGACAAGACGCTACCTCGGTCGTCGATCTTCGGCATGATGTTCGAGACGCAGGAGGACTATGCCATCGTTGAGAGCACCGAGTTCAGCCTGCTGCAGCACAATCCCTTTAGCTGGGTGGTTGATGGTTGCGACTTCGTATACTGTGAGCGCCTGTCCGCCGGTGCTCGATACGTTGATGGCTCCATTCGCGAGATGCTGCTTGCAGTGTTACCTAGCGAGCGCGAGCGTTTTGTAGATGCGTTGTTCTCCGTGTTTGAGGCTACGGACGCCGAACGGTTTGCGGATATCGCAGGAAATCTGCGTGAGAGTCTGCCCGTGATGCTCCAGGCTGCGCAAGGCTTTGACAAAGATACGCGACGCTTTATCTCGCAGACCATCGTGGCGATCCTTAAATGCGCACTGTTGCCCAAACGACCCCAGATCGACGTGCCCGCTGCCGGCAAGAGTTTGGCAGAACAGCTCGAGGCCTGGCAGTCCGAGCTCCTGCGCTAACCATTGGCGCAAAGCAACCTGTCCCCGATGCACCAATCTTCGATACGCTTGGGGCGGGCTCGACCGCTATACTGGTTCGTGCCGAAATCGATCTAGAACGGAATGCCGTATATGAAAATCAATCACGCGATTCTGCATATCCTGGACTTTGACTCTGCCGTCAACGTCATGAGCCAGCGCGAGCTCGATATCGAGAGCCGTACCGTGCGCAACTTCGTGACCACGCATCTGCGCCGCGCACGTACCTCGGCCGACAATAAACGCGCCACGTTTGCCGAGAACTCTGCGTTTGGCGGCGAGCTCAAGGGCTATTTCTTTGGCGAGCGCGAGTTCGTGGACCTGTCGCAGCAGATTGCGGAGTTTATCTCTTCCGAACTCACCAAGGCTGAGAAAGCCGAGTCCACCGACGTGCTTGTGGCGGACTTTGACGACGATGAGGATGCCCGCTGGTTTGCCGTGATGCTGCTGGGCTCCAAGCAGGCATTCATGCACGAGGTGGGTCGCGAAGAGGGCGAGGTGCGTAACGACATCGCGCGCCACTATGCCATTCTGCCGAACCCTTCGCAAAAGGTGCCGAGCTATGCAATCGTGCGTGCAAGCACCATGGAGATCGGCTATGTGGATAAGAAACGCAAGATTGCCGGCGAGGATCGCATGCTCATTCCCGATGGCCTGCTGCAATGTGACACGGGCGTTTCGGGTAAGGAGGTCATCGACACGGTGACGCGCGTGGTCGAGGAGGTCGCTGAAGAGCACGGCGCCAACACGGCTGTAGCGCTCGCTAAGGTCAAAGCCGCCGTTGCCGAGAAGGTTGAGGATGACGAGGAGCTACCGCCTTGGGATATCGTCGATGAGGTCTTTGAGGACGAACCGGTTATCAAGGAGAGCGTGCGCGCGGCACTGACCGAGGAGAAGGTGCCTGAGCGTGTGCCCGTGGAGCGTAAGCAGGTCGAACGCGCGGCGGTGCGCAATCACAAGATTCGTACCGACACGGGCATCGAGATCAGCTTCCCGGCCGAGATGGGTTCGAACTCCGAGTATATCGAGTTCGTCAACGAACCCAACGGCCTCATCTCTATCGAGCTCAAGAACATCGGAAGTATTGAGAATCGATAAGCTGTGCTTGGACGTTGCAGAAAAACAAAGGCCGAAGCCCTTCGGGACTTCGGCCTTTTTTGTTTTCGGCTTGGTTGCTGACATTGCGCCGCTGGTTGGGCATACGTCAGCGAAAACGCGGTTTGTCAAAACCGCGTAACTATTAAAGTTGACGTAAGCCCTCTTCCAGGCCGGTCTTGCTGTCGGTCTTCTCATCGCGCATCTTGATGACGCGGGCGGGGACACCGGCCACGACGGCGCCGGCGGGGACGTCCTCGACGCACACGGCACCGGCAGCCACGACGGCGCCCTTGCCCACGCGCACGCCCTCCAGGACCACAGCATTGGCGCCGATCATGACATCGTCCTCGATGATGACGGGCGTGGCGCTGGCGGGCTCCACAACGCCTGCCAGCACGGTGCCGGCGCCGATGTGGCAGTTCTTGCCCACGGTGGCGCGACCACCCAGCACGGCGCCCATATCGATCATGGAACCCTCGCCGATAACGGAGCCGATGTTAATGATGGCGCCCATCATGATGACGGCACGGTCGCCAATCTCGACGCGGTCGCGGATGATCGCGCCCGGCTCGATGCGGGCGTTGATGCCCTTAAGGTCGAGCATGGGGACGGCGGAGTTGCGGCAGTCATTCTCGACGTCGTAGTAATCGATGGAATCGGCGTTGGCGTCCAGGATGGCTTTGAGCTCGTCCCAGTCGCCAAAGACGGTCTTGCCGCGACGGCCGCCGTAGACATGTGCGTCGCCCCAGGCAACCTTCATGCCGGGTTTCTCGCGCACATACAGCTTGACAGGCGTCTTTTTAGGCGCGGTGGCGATGTAATTGATAATCTCCTGGGCATCCATCTCGGCTGCGTTGCTCATTCGCTATCTCTCCTTTGGGTGGATTCGGTTGATACCTGGTTAGGCAAACATGACCTGGTCGAACGTATAGAAGCCGGGTTCGCGGGCGACGAGCTTCTGCGCGGCTGCCAGGGCGCCGTTGACAAAGATCTGACGGCTCGTGGCGCGGTGGGTGAGCGTGACCTCCTCGTCCTGGCCAAAGAAACTCACTTCGTGGACGCCGGCGACAGTGCCACCGCGCAGCGAGTGCATGCCGATCTCCTTGGGATCGCGTGCTCCGCACATGCCCTCGCGGCCATAGACGGGGTGGTAGCCTGCCTCGGGCTCGGCTTCGACGACGGCGTCGAGCAACAACTTGGCAGTGCCGCTGGGGGCGTCGACCTTTTGGTTATGGTGCGTCTCGACGATTTCGCAGTCAAAGCCGGGCAGCTCGCGTGTAGCCTGCGCTACCAGATGGCGCAGGGCTGCGATACCGATGGAGTAATTGCCCGAGTGCATAACGCGGGTGTTCTGGCCCAGCTCACGCAGGCGGTCCATCTGTTCGGGGGTGTAGCCTGTGGTGCCCGAGACCAACGCCGCGCCCGTGCGCTCGACATAGGCGACGACGGCATCGAAGGTCACGACGTTCGAGAAGTCGATAATCACATCGGCAGCCGGTGCGTTCTCGAGCTTGCTCAAATCGAAGCCAATCTGGGCCACGATATCAAAAACGGGTTGACCGGCGGCGTCGACAACGCCCTCGGCGGTGGTGCGGATGAGCGAGCCCATGCGGCCCGTTCCCATAATGACGGTCTTAATCAAGCAGACCAGCCCCCTTCAGAGCATCGGTAAGTGCAGAGCGCGTGTCGTCTGCCATGGGGCACAGCGGCATGCGGTAGTTTGCCTCGATCATACCCATCTGGGCGAGCGCCTCTTTGACGGGGATGGGGTTGACCTCACTAAAGAGGGCATTGATGAGCGGCTGGCCGGCAATTTGGATATCGCGGGCACGCGCCACGTCACCGTCCAAATAGGCGCGGCACATGTCATGCACGAGCTGCGGCTGCACGTCTGCCCACACGCTGATGGTGCCCGAGGCGCCCAGGCTCATGAGCGGCACGGTAAGCGCGTCCTCGCCCGAGTACATGCGGAAGTCGTCTGACAGCAGGTGGGCGATCTTGGCCGCGTAGGCGACGTTGCCCGAGGCCTCCTTAATACCCATGATGTTGGGGTGCGCGGCCAGGCGCTCTACGTTGCGCTCGCTGATACCGCAGCCGCAGCGGCCGGGGATGTTGTACAGGATGCAGGGGATGTCCACGGCGTCGGCCACGGTCTTAAAGTGCTGGTAGATGCCCTCTTCGTTAGACTTGTTGTAGTAGGGGGTAATGAGCAGCAGACCGTCGGCGCCCAGGCCCTGATAGGTGAGCGACTTGGTGAGCATGGTCTGCGTGGAGTTGGAGCCCGAGCCGGCAATGACGGGGACGCGTCCTGCAACATGCTTGACCACGGCGGCGACGACGGAGTTGTCCTCGTCGTCGGTCATCGTGGCGCTCTCGCCGGTGGTGCCCAGGGTGAGGATGGCGTCGGTGCCGTTTTGCAGGTGGAAATCGATAAGGCGCTCGAGTGCGTCAAAGTCGACACTGCCATCCTTTTTAAACGGCGTGACGAGGGCGACGACTGAGCCCTCGAGATTGCGGATGTCCATGTTCTTCTCCTTCGCGTCCGCGATCTGGATGCGTTTGTTCCATTGGGCGGCGACTGTCAGGCGCTCGTCTTGGGCGCGACGGCGGGCACTTTCGGCGCGCGACTTGGCCAGCAGCTCTCGGCCGCTCGGCAGCACGTCGAGCGTGGCAAAGTAATCGCCCGGGCGCTCGGCGCGGCGGATGAGGTCGGCCGAGCCATCGGGGCGCAACAGGACCTCGGCGGAGCGCAGGCGTCCATTGTAGTTGTAGCCCATGGAGTAGCCATGCGCGCCGGTATCGTGGATCACAAGCAGGTCGCCCATGTCGATATGCGGCAGCTCGCGGTCGATGGCGAACTTGTCGTTGTTCTCGCACAGATTGCCCGTGATGTCGTAGGTGTCCGTGACGGGCGCTGTGGTCTTGTCGTCGCCACCCGGCTGGCCCATCACCGTAATGTGGTGGTAAGCGCCATACATGGCAGGACGAATCAGATCGACGGCGCTTGCGTCCACGCCGATATAGTCCTTGTAGATCTGCTTCTCGTGGATGGCCTTGGTGACCAGGCATCCGTAGGGGCCCATCATAAAGCGACCCATCTCGGTGCAGATCGCCACATCGCCCATGCCGGCAGGAACCAGGATCTCGTCGTATGCCGCGTGTACTCCCTCGCCGATGGCGCGAATGTCGTTGGCCTGCTGCTCGGGCAGGTAGGGGATGCCGACGCCGCCGGACAGATTGATGAAGGCGACGTGTGCGCCGGTCTCGCGCTCCAGGCGTACGGCAAGCTCAAAGAGGATGCGCGCGAGCTTGGGGTAGTAGTCGTTGGTGACAGTGTTGCTGGCAAGGAATGCGTGGATGCCAAAGTCCTCGGCGCCCTTGGCCTTGAGCATGCGGAAGGCCTCGAAGAGCTGCTCGGTGGTCATGCCATATTTGGAGTCGCCCGGGTTGTCCATGATGCCGTTGGAGAGCTGGAACAGACCGCCTGGATTAAAGCGGCAGCTGACCGTCTTGGGGATGGGCCCCGCAACGCGCTCAAAGAACTCGATGTGGCTGATGTCGTCAAAGTTGACGATGGCACCCAGCTTGTCGGCGAGCTCAAAGTCGGCAGCCGGCGTGTCGTTGGAAGAGAACATGATGTCGTGTCCCGTGATACCCAGTGAGCGGGCGATCATGAGCTCGGTATAGCTCGAGCAATCGCAGCCGCAGCCGTATTCGTTGAGAATGGAGATGAGCGCCGGGTTGGGGTTGGCCTTGACGGCAAAGTATTCCTTAAAGCCCGGGTTCCATGCAAAGGCGTCGCGCACTTCTTGCATGTTGCGGCGGATGCCCGCCTCGTCGTATAGATGAAACGGCGTGGGGAACTGCTCGACGATATGCTCGAGTGTCTCCTTGTCCACAAACGGCTGCTTGGCCGCATATGCCTCGTTGGGGGTCAATGCCATGTCCCGTAAACCTCGCTATCCAGACGGCGCCATCTGCGCATCGAATCCGCATAGCGTGGACCCAATGTCCGGATAGCGCTCCCGCATTGCTGCAGACAGTCCTGTGGGTGTTTCCCACAGGCCCACCAGGTTGTTCGTGCCCGAAAAACCCAGTTCGGCGGGTTTCGCCTCCCCACGGGGTCAAAGCCTGCCGGCTCGCCCGCGGCTCTTCGTGCCCGCGCCTCTATCAAGTGGTAAAGACCCTATCACGTTGCACTTTACCAAACAAGAGTATTCGTATATAACGTTTAAAAAATGCAGCAATATGCTGGAAACATGTGTGCCACAATCCTGTATCACAATAAGTTGCAACAGATGTGCCTCACGAAGGGATTCTCTATGACCGAGCTCCAAGAACTCCGTCGCTATCGCCGCGATCTCCATCGCATTCCGGAGCTCGATTTCGATCTTCCGCAGACTATTGCCTATATCGAGGGCGTGTTGGCGCCGCTCGCTTGCGAGGTGACCCATCCGTGTCCCAGCTGCGTCTGCGCTTTCTTCGACGCTGGCGTTGGTGCCGCGCGTGCCACGGCGATTCGCGCCGATATGGATGCGCTGCCCATCGCGGAGGCGACGGGAGCGGCCTTTGCCTCGATCCATCCCGGCAAGATGCACGCTTGCGGACATGACGGACACATGGCCATGGCACTTGCCGCCGCGACGTATGTCGACCGTACGATTCGCGAGCAGCCGGGCGCCATTAGGCGCAACGTTCTCTTTGTGTTCCAGCCGGCCGAGGAAACGACCGGTGGTGCCAAGACGGTATGCGAGAGCGGTGTGTTCGAGCGCTATGGGGCTGACCGCATTTTTGGCTTCCATGTGTGGCCCGATCTGCCTGCCGGCACGTTGGCGAGTTGTTCCGGTCCGCTGCTGGCGCGTTCGAGTGAGACACACATTCATATTCACGGGACGAGCATCCATATCGCTAAGACCTATGGCGTTCCGGTCGAGGAGTCGCACGATGCGGCGCTGGCGGCTGCCAAGTTCTTGGTTGCCGAGCGCGAACTGATGGACGAGCTGGGCACCGACGAGCCCTGTATCGGTAAGTTCGGTCTGCTGCAGGCCGGTACGGTTTGCAACGCGGTGGCGGGGGAGGCCCATGTGGCCGGAAGCCTGCGTGTGTTTACGGACGACATGTTCGACCGGGCGCGCGAAGGCGTGCGCCGCGTGCTGGACGATGCCTGTGCCGCAACGGGCTGCACGTATGATCTCGACTTTGCCGAGGGCTATCCGCCGGTCGACAACGACCCCGAGTTGTTTGTCAGCGTCGCGCCTGCCTTGCCCGGGCTGCAGCTTGTGGAGGAACCGCTGCTGATCGCCGAGGATTTCGCGTTCTATCAACGCCATCTGCCGGGCGTGTTTTTCCTGCTGGGCACGGGTATGCCAGAGGACCAAGACAACCCGAGTGATTCGGATGGCTGTCCCGCCTATGCCACAAGCGCTCTGCATACCGATAGCATGCTCTTCGACGAGGAAATCCTTCTCAAAGGCCTCGATGTCTACAAACGATTGCTTTTGCTTGACTAAGGCGCAAAGGACTATTTGTTCTAGAAAATACGAACAAACGTACGATATAATAGAGATGTAAGTCTATAGAAACGTTTGACGTTACTAACGTAAGGCGATACTATGATTGCATCGTATAAAGATGAGGATACCGAACGCTTTGCCATGGGTGTGCGGGTCAGGAGGTTCGTGCCCTTTGAGCGTGTTGCGTTGAGGAAGATTCGCCAACTGCAGGTTTGTGCTTCGCTTGATGATCTTCGCGTTCCACCGGGCAACCGCCTGGAAGCTTTGAAGGGCGATCGTGCCGGTCAATATAGCATCCGTGTTAACGAGCGCTATCGGGTCTGTTTTGAGTGGAGACAGGAGATGGCTTGGAATGTCGAAATCGTCGATTATCACAAGTGATGAGACTTCGGCCGATTTGCTGTCGCCGGTGACTCCTGGTGAGCTTCTCAAAGAGGAGTTTCTTGTTCCCATGGGCATTTCTCAATATCGCCTTGCGAAAGAGACTGGGATTCCGGCTCAGCGTATCGGGCAGATTGTCTTGGGAAAACGTCGCGTGACGGCCGACACCGACCTCCGTCTTTGCCGTTATTTTGGCCTGACGGATGGTTATTGGCTGCGCGCTCAGGTGGCGTTTGACCTTGAGGCCGAGAAAAGGCGGATCGAACCGGAGCTGAATAAGATCGTTCCTGTCCAGCAGGCCGCTGCGTTGTAGTGCTCAAAGATATTGAGGTTGGAGTGACGATGGAACGACGCCGACAGTCTGCCGTTTATAGTCCCGGTGGGTGTGGATGCGGCTTGTTGTTGCTTCCGGTTATTGCTGTGAGCATTGGCGTGATGTTTGCGCTTGCTGGGCTGGCTGCGGCGGCACTCGTACTGTTTATCACTGCCATCGGCGTGACGATTTGGCTCTGCCGCAATCGCGAGCGACGCCGTGCCGGCGGTAAAACCAATGTCGGCTGGGTTGTATTCCTGGTCATTGCGTACCCGCTGAGTGTCAGCTACCTGGTGTTCTTTGTCCTGTTGATGGTCAGTGCCTTTACCGGGGAATCCGTCACGGTGGGTTGATGCGCTGCCGGCAGACGGTCGCGCAAAGTGCGTTTGCTCGGCGTTTGGATAACTGCATTGGCCGT
>UQWV01000002.1 GCA_900544845.1 uncultured Collinsella sp.
TCTCCCTAAACTCATGTCAGGCGAAATCGATGTCTCGAAGGTCAATCTTACGCAGCTAAATAGCCATTTAGCTTAGTGTTGAGATCTATCTTGCTATAGATGCAGTCAGCAAAATGGGTCACTTTATCTCTGGCGGCTTCGTCAAGAATGGGGACCGGTAGCGCTTTAAGCCTATCGGTCGCCAGTTTCCCGGCACCAATGCCCGTTGTCTCAAGCATTGCGGAAATGGAAGGCTCCAGCGATGTGAGTGCATAAAAAAGATACCTATTTGATATGCCTTTAGCGGCTGAATTGACGCACTTTATATCTTGATTGAATGCGACTTCTTTTCCAGCGATAGCAAGTGGTATTCGTTTAAACAGCCCGCTACCTCTCGTTAAAAGCAACAGTGAGCCCTTTGGCGCTAATTTGCTACCAGCCTCAAGGCCTTCCTTAGTAATTGCAAGGTCGCTCTCATAGACCGTATCCCCCACAAGCGTCTTTGCGCTAATCCAGGGTATAGAACCATTCCAGTAATTTTTGTTCTTTTTGCTCGGGGTTCCGCCCGATTCAAACTTAGCTATTTCGCCCAGTGGGACATAAGATGCCCTACATCCCATAACCAATCGCCTCCAGATTCTTCTTAATTTGCTCCTGCAAGTGGTTGGACTCTTCAAAGCACTTCGAAATCTCGCTAGTCAGGCGTGCCATCTTCTCATCAAACGGCTCACCGTCGTCTTCGACCTCGGCAATGCCTACGTAGCGACCGGGCGTCAGGATGAAATCTTGCTTGGCGATTTCATCCAAATCCGCTATGGCACTGAACCCCTTCACGGGCTCGAATTCGCCCTTACGGAAGGTGTCGAATGCGGATGCAACTTTGTTGATGTCCTCTTCGGTAAACTCGCGTAGTTTGCGAGAGACCATGGTGCCCATTTCGCGCGCATCGATGAATAGCGTCTTGCCGGACTGAGCCTTCTTCTTGTTCAGGATCCACAAGCATACGGGAATTTGGGTGCTGTAGAACAGCTGCCCCGGCATGGCTACAATGCCCTCGACCAAATCGTCCTCTACGATAGCGCGTCGAATATCGCCCTCGCCGCTCGTCTGGCTCGAGAGCGACCCGTTTGCCAATACGAGGCCAATCTTGCCCGTGCCGTTAAGATGCCAAATCATATGCTGCATCCAAGCGAAGTTAGCGTTGCCCGTGGGCGGCATGCCGTACTTCCAACGTACGTCTTCCTGCAGCGCTTCACCGCCCCAGTTCTTAAGATTAAAGGGCGGGTTTGCCAGTACAAAATCGAACTTTTCATTCTTGTGCTGATCGGCACTGAAGGTGTCGGCATAGTTGCCCAAGTCAGCCTCGATGCCGCGAATACCGAGGTTCATCTTTGCGAGCTTCCACGTGGTAGGGTTGCTTTCTTGGCCAAAGATAGTGATGTCCTGTACCACGTTGCCGCCATGGTGCTCGACGAAGGCGGCGGACTGCACGAACATACCTCCGCTACCACAGCAGGGGTCGTACACACGACCGTGGAAAGGCTGGAGGATTTCCACCAGCGTGCGCACGATGCACGACGGTGTATAGAACTCGCCGGCGTTTTTGCCTTCCATTGATGCGAATTTCTGCAGGCAATATTCGTATGCGCGCCCTAACAGGTCTTTCTCGCTCTCGTTATCGGTCATTTGTACGTTTGTGAACAAGTCAACGACGTCGCCTAAGCGCCGCTTATCTAGTTCGGGACGAGCGAAGTTTTTGGGCAGCACGTCTTTGAGCTTATCGTTCTCGCGCTCGATGGCGCGCATGGCATTGTCAATGATCTGGCCAATTTCGGGCGTATGCGCCGCCTGTGAGATGTTCGCCCAACGTGCTTCTTCGGGAACGAAGAAGACATTTTGCTCCATGTAGCAGTCACGATCTTCCTCGTCGCCGTAACCCTCTTCGACGAGCTCTAGATAGCGCTCGTCGAAACGGTCTGAGAGGTACTTCAGGAAAATGAGGCCTAATACGACGTTTTTGTACTCGGCAGCGTCCAAGTTGCCGCGCAGCACGTCTGCGGCGTTCCACAGTTGGTCCTCAAAGCCAACATCGGCCGTGTTCTTCTTGGTGTCCTTAGCTTTGCTTTTAGCCATGCTGTTTTAACTCCCTATGCTGCATTGTCGGCCCAGAGTTCACACTGATCCATCACGGTGGCCAGTGCCGACTCCATGCCTTCTGGCGGATACTTATGATGTTTGAGCAGACGCTTAATTGCAACACGCATAGCAGCGCGTGCACTTTGCTTCTTCTGCCAATCGACCGTGCGCATTTCGCGCATCTTCGCAGCAAGCTCTTGCGTGATGGAGACCAACTCGTCATTCCTCTCGCGATAGTAATCGGCGACTGCTTGCGGTTGTGTTAGTGCCTCGTAAAACGCAAACTCTTCTTCACTAAGTCCAAGCTCCTTTGCCTTTTGGTTTTCGGAAAGCATCTCTTTCGCCATCTTGAGCATTTCTTCGAATACCTCAGCGTTTGTGAGCTGTCCATTTAGATAGCTATTTACCATGCTTTGCATGAGTTCTGAGTACTTCTTTGCCTGCGTTACGCTCTTCTTACGGTAGCCCTTGATCTGGTCGTCGATGAGTTTTTTCAATAACTCGTAAGCCAAGTTCCTCTCTTTCATACGCGAGAGGCTCGACAGAAACTTGGGATCAAAAATCGAAACCGTTTCGTCTTCCACCTTAAACAGGTCTATTACGCCGTCGGTATGGACGATGTTCTGTTCGAGCAGTGCATTGATGCGCTCATTTACCTGCTTAAGGGTAAGTTTGCCTCCGTTTTTGCTGCGGGTGCCGCCCTGCTCGGTGAGCTGAAGGATGAGCTCTCGAACAACCTGGAAATAGCCAGCCTCGATGCGCTGCGTGTCTGTTGCGCGACTTTTGGCGAGTCCATAGGCTTTGAGCATGACTCCTGCCTGCTCAGCAAAGTCGCGGACGGCATCTTCGTCGCCGGGTGCAAGGATATGATTTACTCCGCCCGTTATGAGCTCGCTTCGACGTGCGGCGGACTCGGTGCTCATGAATTCCGAATAATCGTACCCAAACATCTTGTCGCGGCAGACCGCCAGTTTTTCCAAGAACTTAGGATAGGCGGTTTTCCCGATATCCATGTCGCCGTATTTCTTTTGGTCGCGCTTGGTGTAGTCCTTCATGGCGCGTTTAAGGGCGTTAGCTATGCCTACGTAGTCAACAACCAGTCCGCCAACCTTGTCTTTATATACTCGGTTTACGCGTGCGATTGCCTGCATCAGGTTATATCCGCGCATGGGTTTATACACATACATAGTGGCAAGGCTCGGCACGTCAAAACCGGTGAGCCACATGTCTACGACGATTACGATTTTGAGCGGGTCGGCGTCATCCTTAAACCGCTTTGCCATCTCCTTCACATGGGCCTTATTGCCTACGACGTCGAACCACCACTCAGGGTCCTGATTTCCCATGGTCATGACAACGCCGAGCTTGCCCTCGTCCTTCCAAGAGGGTCGCAGCTCGCATATACGTTGATATATGGCCATGGCGGCGGGGCGCGAATACGCAACGATCATTGCCTTGCCGGTGAGTTCGTGCGCACGGTTGGTCTCATAGTGCTCTACGATGTCCTGACATAGGGCATCGATGACTTCGGGTGCACCTAGAACGGCGTCCAGATTTGCAAAGTTGCGCTTGCTTGCGTCAATGGTTTCGGCGTTAGCCTGCTCGGTGAGCTTTTCGTATTCATCATCAACTTTTGCAAGGATGCCCTGATCCAGCTTGAGTGCGACGACGCGGCTCTCGTAGAACACGGGTCGAGTTGCGTCGTCCTCTACTGCCTGAGTCATGTCGTAGACGTCAATATAATCGCCGAAAACCTCGCGAGTTGATCGATCTTCGGCAGAAATAGGGGTACCGGTAAAGCCGATGAAAGTCGCATTCGGAAGGGCGCGGCGGATGAGCAACGCGGTGCCCGTGTGCTTCTTGCCGTCACGGTCGTATTTCTCCTCGAACCCGTACTGCCCGCGGTGCGCTTCATCTACCATCACGACGACGTTCTTGCGCTCGGAGAGGGCGATGGCTTCCTCCTCGAACTTCTGCATGGTGGTGAAAATGATGCCGTTGGCGCGGCGGCTCGAGATCTGCTGCGCAAGATCGGCGCGACTCTGCGCCTGAACGGGCGTCTGGCGCAGGAAGTCTGAGCATCTGGAGAACTGCGCGAACAATTGCGAGTCGAGGTCGTTGCGGTCGGTGATCACCACGATGGTGGGGCTGTCGAGTTTCTCTTCGAGCAGATGGGCAAGGAAAACCATCGAAAGCGACTTGCCCGAGCCCTGCGTGTGCCAGAAGACGCCGCCCTTGCCGTCGCCGCCGATGGCCTCATGCACACTCTCGAGCGCTTTGTTCACTGCGAAGTACTGATGGTACCCCGCGAGGATTTTCGCGTCCTCGGAGAACAGAATGAAGTTCTTCAGGATGTCGATGAGCCGCTCCTTGGGGAACATGCCGTCCAGAGGGGTTTTCCAATCGGCGTACTGGGTGGCTTCGTAGCTTCCGTCGACGCTCTTCCACTCAACGAAGCGCGACTCGTTGGCGGTGATTGTGCCAACCTTGGTGTGAAGCATGTCGCTGATGACGCAGAAGGCGTTGTACACGAAAAGCGACGGAATCTGTCGTTTGTAGTTTTGAATCTGTTGGTAGGCATCTTCGCTGTCAGCGTCGGCTCGAGCGGGCGACTTCAATTCAAAGAGAACGAGCGGAAGCCCGTTGACGAATACGATGGCATCTGGACGTTTGTTGGTGCCACACTCGATGTAGGTCCACTGGTTAACAACGTGGAAGCAGTTCTTTTCAGGATTGTCGTAATCGACCAAGCGCACGATGTCCGTATGCTCTTCTTTGCCGTCAAACCAGCTTGTCTCCACACCGTTCTGGAGCATGTCCATAAAGATGCTGTTCTTGGCGATGAGGTCGCTGCCCTCGATTTCCTTTAGTCTAGTTATTGAGGCATCAATCGCTCGCCGATTGAGCGTGGGGTTAATGCTCTCAAGAGCGGGCCCAATGACGTCAGGTAGGAAGGCGTCGTCAAACGCGTCGGAGGAACGAGCGACATCAGGTCCATAGAGGTGCTCGTACCCCAGACTCGTTTGCAAGTGGTCAATGATGCCTTGTTCGAAAGCATCCTCATTAAATGACGTTGAGGAGCTGTAATCGACAGCAATCATGCGCACTCCTTACCTTATGCTTCCACGACGTTGGTGAGCCTGTCCACCATTGCATTCTAGCAGTTAATCTTGCATATATTGGTATATCTGACACCCGTTAGTTGCCATTTGACTTATCGGTTGATCGCGCCAGAACGACAATTGGTGGCAAGGCTCTCTCAGTTATTTAAATCGACTTCTCTTTATGGGCGCTCGTGTTGTGACAGCTGCCCAAGCGCTTGCTTGAAGCTGTTGTTGGTGATCTTGAGATCGTTTCCCGCTTGCATTTTAATGAGTGTCGGGCCGGAGGCGGTGGCGGATGTGGTGCGATGGTGCCAAGAAAAGCACCTAGACCTGGGTGAGGAACCGAGACTGCGGGAGCTTTTCTATTTCTTTGATCGCATGGATTGTCTGTTCCGTTGGCCGCGCCGGCGTTGTTTCTTGGCTCTCGTTCGCGCGGAATCCGCTTGTGGCGGTAGATGTAAATAAACGGTGGAGCGGCTGCAAAAGATCCGCCTCGCTGGGTAAAATCAGGGTGTGCCGCGGAACCCGCTCCTCAGTCGGTCAACTTTGGAAGCGCGGGCAACGCAGGTGCTATCGTCTTAAAGGGTCGGCTGCAACCGACCCTTTTCTATGACTCCCTTCGCTATCCGTTACTGCTTATATTCCCGCCAGATTGAGTAGAGGTTCCGGGCAATGACGGTCACATACATCGAGAGGCGCAGGATTTCAAGAAACAAGTTCATAGGCTTCACCCCAATCAGAGATCAGAGCGTTGCCCGCAGGCGGATTCCGCGGCGGTCATAATTCTACCTTACGGGCCGTGGCGGGAGACGTTCGGCCCCTGCATTAGAGCGATGTCGATCTGGCTGGTAATCAATCGAAATGATGCGACGGAATGAGGTTGGATGTCATCGACGAGTACGATATCGTTGAGTTTGTCGGTTATGCAGATGGCAAAAAAGGACAGCATTGTGCCGCCTGCTTCCGTGGTCGTGACATTGCCATTGTCAGCCTAGACAAGTACGTACGTGTTGCTCTGTTCAAATGCAAGGAGGGCTACAGTGATTGCTACGCCTCACTATGGAATAAGGTACACAAGTGATCTGACCGGTGAATACAGCGAGTACGTCATCGACTCCGTTGACCTCCTCAACCTACAGCTTGCGCCGCATGGGATGAGCTTCTTTTTCGACACGATAGACGTTCACCAGCAGATTATCGGCGGTAAGCACTGCTGGGACATGTTCGGCTGGGCCATCCCAAACGACGAGGTATCCGAGTTTGAGCCGATTTGGCTGGCCGGCGAGGACGAGAAGCTTGAAGGCTACAACGGCTATGTCTGTGCAAGCTGGGAGGACCGCGACGGTCGGCCCTATGCCGTCATCGACGGCAGCCTTCTCGAAGATGCTTGCGCGTGACCGCTTGGGAACGGGTGGGCCTCCAGCCCTATTCGATGTCGTCGAATTGACGTCTATTCATTTGGCTTTTTGGGCAGTGCTGAACTTGTTGGTAATCAAACTCGTCCCAGCCTTCGAGCATCGAGACGATCTTGTCTAGGTACTCATCCGTCAAGCGTTGATAAGGCTCGTTGTCCCTGATGTCCAGGACCGTTGGCTCATGGTCCGGCTCTGGAATCTTCGCAATCTCCGCCTTCAACTCGTCGACGAGGTGCTCATATTCCGCGACCTGGTCGTCGGTCGCACTGTATTTTTTCCCTTGAATAGTCAGCGTAGCCATTTCTAGTCAGCCATTCCATGACGTTGTGCTGTTGATCGTCGTTCGCTTAGAACGACATGTCATTTCCGTATGCTCTACTATAGCTTGCAAGTGCCCTGCTGCCGGCAGTCAATTCGTAGTCGCGTGCCTCGTCAGCGTGTTTTGGGGCAGTGCCGATTTAACTGACAATTAAACGGAGGATGGTCGCGCCGCGTTCACGCGGCATGAAAAAGGCCCCGCCGGGGCGAGACCTTAAACTGTTCTAGTAGAGTGCCTCGGGCTCAGGCTTGAGCTTGGATGGCTTACCGATCTTCAGGCACTTCTTTATCTCGGCGATAGGGTCGCTCATGCAGTAGGCGTAGCACCTCTCATGGAAGGTCTGCTCATACTCACGCATAAGGCGCTCCAGCTTCGCGCTGTCCTCCTTGCTGAGGTAGATGTACATGTCAGCCTCTTCCCAACTTGCCAAGCATCTCATTGAATAATTTATCCGATTTTATGAAATAACGCCTTAGCTGATCGGCGGATTCTGGGCTGGTTAAGCCAGCACTGAAGAGCCTGACAAACGCCTTGAGCGCGATAAAGTCGTCGTCCCAGTTATAGCTGGGACACGACGTTCCGTTTTTGCATCGATTGTCAGCGATGCCGGGAAGGCGTCCGATGTGTCGACGTCGGCTCGTCCTATTAAGTGGACTCAAAAGCGTCCAATTCGATGCCAAGAGGGGGCTTTGTTAAGGGCATGCGATTGCCTCAAATCGGCAATAAAAAGCCGTCCCGGGGGACGGCTGTCGGCAAGCGCCCGGATTTGAACCGGGGTTTCCTCCATCAAGGGCACTCCAGGCTGTGCTACTGCTTGCCTTGTCTATATTTTTCCCAGTCAGATAGGACCCTGTCAATCATTTATCGCTCGCTAGCCAACAGACGCGCTGGCTTGCCGCTGGGTGAGTTCTCATTGTGCAGAATGCGCGGAAAGTAGCACAGTATGAGGAGTTCCCTTGATTGAGGAGACGTAGGTGCAAATCCTACCGCCGCGTAAGCCGTCCTTCGGGACGGCTTTTTATGTGGATTGGAGATGGGCCGGCTGCAACCGGCCCTTTTCTGTAGTAGCCAATGGGCCTGCATCAGACGAACGTCGCGTTTTTGCCTGCCAGATCGTGCCCGCCGGCTATAGCGAGGATATCGTTGCCGGCGTCCATGACCGGTATTGTTTCGTAGCGTATTCCGTCTACCACGATGGCGCGCCATTCCTTTAACGGCAACGGGGCTTCAAAGACTAGGACGGTGTATGGGCCAACGGTGCCCCGTTCTGTGGCAAACGGCCCCATGACGGTGCATTCTGCAATCGTCATTTGTCCGGTTCCCTCATGCCCCCATGTTGGCTGATGCCGCCTGGGCTGAAGTTACTCCCTAAAACAGGCACTGCTCAATCAGCTCCTTGCCGCGCAGGGTGTCGATCCACTCTTGCGGAATTGCGTCGATACCGTATGCCGTGCCGGCGAGGGCGCCTGCGACGGCTGCGGTGGTGTCGGTGTCGTCGCCCAGGTTGACGGCGGCAAGCACGCAACCTTTGTAGCTGTTAGTGTTGACAAAGCACCAGGTGGCTGCCTTAAGGGTGTCACGCACGAAGCCACCTGACCTGATTTCGTGCTCGGCCACGCCTTTCAGATGGAGTGCCCACGAGGGGAGTGCGTCGTTCATCACATCCCTCATCAGCTCGACAAATATGATGCATGCGTCGGTCGACGTTCTGTGAGCGTGCGTTATCGCGGAGACCTTGCTGACCTCTTCGTCTGTCGCATCGGTGAACGCCAGGGGAGCGATGCGCATGAGCGATCCGTTACCGTTGTCGCGTTCGCCGGAGCCTCCTTTGCCGGCACGCAAGGCGCGGGCGGTTGTGCCGCCATAATCGAAAACGCCGTCGATCGTATACTCGCCACGAGCAATCCAGCTTACGAACTTGTCGCGCATGTCTGCGGTGTCGATATACCCGAGCTCCCTAATCGAGTCACAGGTAGCAAGCGTCATAGATGTGTCGTCGCTCCAGGTTCCGGCGGGCTGCCCATGCGTGCCGTAGCCGATCATGTCGGTGCATTCGAACGTGCCACGAGGCCTGAACTCGTAGGGAACGCCCAACGCGTCGCCGACGGCGAGCCCATAGATGCAGTCGCGTAGCGCTGGTTTCGACGTGTGTCCACGTTTCGTTGTAGGGGGCGCTGGCGAGATGAGCCGAAATCCCTCCGAATCGCTCTTGCGTCGTGTGGCCATGTCCTCGGCAGAACGCACTTTAGGTGCGCTTTCGGTGATGGCCTGATTGATGCCTGTCATGGAAAACTCCTCTTGCACTTCGGATTGGAGATGCGTGGCAATCAGCGGCAATATGTTCAGTTCGATTCGCGACGCAGTGCGTCGCGAATCGAGAGAACTCAATGGTCAATATGCCAAAATGGTATGCCTAGACGTCCTTTACACGGCAACAGGGATTTCTTTCGGGCGCCCTGCCTTTGGTGCGTCGGCGAGTCGTGCCTCGATGGAAGCTTTGGACACCATGCGCTTGGCGCCGTCCTTCCATGAATCCAACATTCCTGCATTTATCAGTTGCGATACCCGTGCTGAGCTAACACCGAGCATACGTGCGGCATCCGCTGCGGTGACGGCGGGGATGTCGCCGAGCTCGCGGCTGACGGCCACGGCGATAATCTTGCCGCCGTGTTGTGGCTGGTGTCCAAAGTCCGGCGCGGGAAGATCGACGCCGCCCATAAGGTGATCGTCGACCATACATGCGAGAAAATCGGCGGCGCTTTCGACGGCGTCGTTTAGGTCGGATCCGAACGTTCCTCCTCCGCCCAGCGAGTCACATGGCACAGCATCGACAATGCCGTCCGAATCAAAGAACTCGAATTCCCATACGTAAACCATGTAAGACCTCCTCCGATGCCGGCGATTTGAGGAACATCCTAAGAGCCCACCAAGCGCATCGAACACCTTTATTGTCTCTAGTTTAAAGCCTCGTGCGGACACGATTTGGCGCTCTGCGCACGACCGCGAAAAGGGTTTGCGGTGACTAAAATGTGGTCATAGAGATGGTTTTATCGAACTCCATGGGGGTGGCGCGCGTGGATAACAACACGTTGCTGTTTCACGATAAGGGTGCCGGCGTTTTCAAGGGAATAAGCATCTATCCCAATCGCATCGAGGCGGTCGTGAAGAACGGCTTCTTCGGTACCCATACCAAGATCGTCTACCTCAAGGACATTACGGGTGTCAACGGGGTCAAGGGTAAGCGCGTGTTCCTCCGCAATAGGTTGCTGACCGCCTGTTCCTACAGGCTGAGCAGTCACTCCCAGGCTCAGGAATTTGTCAGCGTGCTCAATATGGTGATGTGACCGGGCGCTTTCGAACACAAAAAACCGGGATGCAAGGAGTCGCACCTTGCATCCCGGCTGAGCTAAAACGGCGCTGCTGCATGCCGTTGGAGCTTTAGCGCTTAATCTCGATATCCTCGAGCTTAACGTCCATGGCCTCGGTCTTGGCCTCGGCGATATCATCGGCAAACTCCAGGGACTTCATCATGGTCTCGACGGCGTCCTTGTGTTCCTCGACGTTGTCGATACGCACGTACACGCTGCCGCCGTCAACGTCGGTGAAGTACTCGGTCGTCACGCCGCCCGAGTGCGTAAAGTAGGCGCTGCGCCAGGTCTTGCCGTTGTACTTAACGGGATCGCTCTCGGTCCATCCGGAGTTGGCCTTCCACTTTGCCTCGTAGTCAAACAGTTCATCGGCGTTCTTGTCAGGATCGAAGACGGGGATGAAGCGGTCGCTGGCGTGCTCGCTCTCGGTGAACTTAAACTGGGCCCTATCGGCCGTGTCGCCGGCAACGTCGGTGATCTCGACGCCCTCGGGGACCTCGACCTTAAACCAAATGAAGTCGGTCCTCATATCCACGGCTGGTTTTTCTGCTCCGCCGCCACCGCCACTTCCGGTAGCGCCGCCGCTGCCACCGCAGCCCACCAGGGCAACTGCGGCAAAGAGGCTGATGCAGAGGGTGAGAATCGCAAAGGCCTTCTTTTTCATGGTCGTGTCCTCCTCGATCTGTAACCGCCCATGGATTACCTGCCTTTACTGTACGCGCGAGCGGCTCGTTCAGGTGGGCCATGTGTCCCATTCTGAGGGCCTGATTTGCGCCGACAAGTGGCAATATGCTCGGGCGTAAAAGAGGGGAGGGCCGGCCGATCCGATCCTCCCCTGGCTGGGCGTCCGATCATTTAATGACTGCGCATGCGATGCTGCGTGCGATCCCCTAATGCTTGATCTCGATGCTCGAAATCTCGACTTCGCGTGCCTCGGCAACTGCCTTCGCCATGTCATCGGGAAACTCGATGGAGTTGAGGAGCGCCTCGGCTTCTTTCTTATGCAGATCGAAGTTCGAGATGAGGACGTAGACGCTTCCCGGCTCAACGTCGGTAAAGAGGAGGGTTGAGACGCCGCTGTTGTCCTCGTACGTTCCGACGAGCCACGTCCTGCCGTTATACTCGACGGGCCCGCCATCCTTCCACTGGAACGTATCACCTTTCTTTTCTGCCTGGTCGGCGTGGGATTCCTCTGCCGTCAGCGCTTTTTTCCAAACGGGGATAAAGCGATCGGCCGAACCGTTCTCGTCTTCGGGGAAGGTGAGCTGGACCCTGTCGGCATTCTTGCCAGCGGAGTCGCTTACGCCAACGCTCTCGGGCATCTCGACCTTAAACCAGATAAAGTCGGTCTTCTTGGCGACGGGAGCTTTTTCCTTGCCCTCGCTCTTGGATGCGCTGCTGCCCCCGCCTCCGCTTGACGCACTTCCGCCGCAGCCGACAAGGGCAAATGCGGCAAAGAGGGCGATGCAAAGGGAAAGGATCGATAGGGTCTTTTTCTTCATGGTGGCGTCCTCCTTGTCTGCCGATGACATCACGGCGCCGCGGGTTGTTGGAGCCGTTGGTGTATGTTGCTATTTGCAAGCGTGGCGGATGTCGTTGTGTGTGGTGCGGCGATACCTCCGTTCTTAGTTTTCGGCCGTTGAGTGGCCGTGCCCCAACGGGTTCCTTACTTATAGATATGCCCCAGCTTGTGCTGCCCGGGAGTCTCGAAAGGTGGGCCATATGTCCCATGTTTGGGGCAGGCGCATGGGACGGCACGGCTCGGCATCGGCTTTTTCATGTTGCGCAACAGCGCTCTGGGTGGGGGCGTATAGACTTGGCTGTGACAAAAGCTAAACCACGAAAGGTCGAACGATGTTCTGTCAAAAATGCGGACAGCAAGTTCCCGATGGATCGACGTTTTGCACGCATTGCGGGGCGTCGCTTGCGGGTGGCTCCGCGCCGACGCCTACGGGCGCTGGTCCTTCCTCTGCCCCGGGCCTGACCCAGTCGATGCCGCCGGTCGCGCCTGCACCTCAAAAGCCCAAGAGCAAGGCGCCTGTCATTATCGCTGTGGCATGTGCTGTTGTGGTTCTCATCGGTGGCGGCACGGTGTTTGCGCTCACGATGCTTAACGGGTCCAAGAGCTCTGACACGCAAATCTCGGTGATCGATACCGGGTCTTCGGACGAGAAAGATTCTTCTGCCAAGAAGAAGAGCGACAAGTCCAAGGCCAAGGAGTCTTCGTCGTCGGATGACGAGGCCGTTCCCGAGGACGAACCGGCATACTACGGCTCGGGCGATTCGGACGATTACCTGACCGACGTGCATACGTACACGAACGACATGCATCCTTATAGCATGTCGATTCCCAACCGTTTTGAGATGGAAGATACTCCCAGCGGCAGCAGCACAAGGTACGAGGATCCGGAGACGGGTTTTGTGATCAGCCTGTCTGGCTACGTCAACATTAACGACGAAACTGCACACGAGATGTTTGTCGATGAGGACACCTCGGGCAAGGCCGACCTCTATACCGCGGAGGGCGACAACTGGTACGTGGTTTCGTGGCGCGAGGGCGACATGATTACGTACACAAAGACGATTGTCACGGATTCGACGGTCGCCACGGCGTCTCTGGAATACTCGACCGCGAACAGCGACATGGGGTCGAAGATTATCGACACGCTGCTGCCGACATTCCAGGTGGACTAGGCATCCGTGCCTATAACCGGCAATCGGAAACGCCGATAGCCAGAGCTCCTGATCTGTTACCGCCTATGGATTACCCGCCTTTACTGTACGCGCAAGTGACTCGTAAGGGTGGGCTATGTGCCCCGTGTTTGGTGCGGTGGGGCGGAGCGTGGCCGGGGCTGCGAATCTTGACGACGGACGCAGCCGGTTAGTCATCGTGGGTGCCTCGCCACAGCTTTTTGTGCAAAAAGGGGTCCGAACCTTTTGCGGTGCGGACCCCTTTGCGTTGCAACAAGTTGCTGCGGCGTGTTTCGAAGTTGAAATTACTTGCGAACCTTAGACGCGACAGCGCTGGCGGCAAAGCAGACAATCGCCATAACACCCATTGCAGCGATGACGCTGGAAGTGCCGTCACCCGTTTTGGGCAGAGCCTGCTCGTTTGCCTTGGTCTTATTTGCAGGCTTGCCGGCAGGCTTATTGTCGGAAGGCTTGGGCGCGGGCTCGTCCTTCTTCCACTGGGCGTAGAGCGTTACAGGAGCGGAAAGCTCAACCTTATCGCCCGCGGCATAGCTTGTGCCGGAGCCGTCCTTTGCGGTGTTCCAGCCCACGAAGGAGTAGCCCTTGCGCACCGGCTGCTCGGCCGTAACCTCGGCTTCGGTGACGCACTTAACGGGTGCGAATTCGGCAGCCTGCTCATCCTCGGAGCCGTTCAGGTCGTAGGAGAGATCGTAGGCCTTCTCCACGAAATCAGGCTTGACGAAGCCGCAGTACTTGCACTTAGGGGTCCCCGTGCGAGTCCAAGTACCGGCATTGTCAGAGGCCCACTCGGTGTAGGCGACATCGTAGGCGTTGTCATGCTCGCCGTCGGTGTAGCTGTGGGTTTTCTTCTCGCCTTTGAACGTCTCGCCTTTTTTGGACCACACGAGAGTGCCGTCAATCTTGACATCGGTACGGCCGGTGTTGTTGCCCGACTTGCCACCAAAGCCAAAGAGCTGCGAGCAGGTGGTCCTGTCGCGCGCAGCCATGACGGTATTATTGCCAGTAATGTTGAGGATGAACTTGTGGTCCCCCATAAGAGAGTCGTTGATATTCAACGCCTGCTTGTCTTTGTCGCCATTCGAGTTGAACGTGCAATTATTCACGTTAACGGTGATGTCCTGCGTGCTGGCTTCTCTGTAGACGTTGATGACCTTACCGGTTGCGTTAAAGGTGCAGGTGTCAAACGTCATGACCGGCGAGCTGTAGGTCCACAGGGAATAGTCTCCATCAGGGGCGTTGAACGTAGTGTTGTTGAACTCAGCGGAGGTGTAGCCCCAGTAGAACGTCTTGCCGTTAATGACACAATGGTCAACGACAGTCTTATTGGCGCGGATGAAGCCAAGGTAGTCTGCGTTGCCGGAACGCAGCGTCATCTTCTCGAACGTTACAGTGCCGGCGCCATCGAAGGAATAGTCGCCGTTGTACTCGGTGCCAAAGTTGGCGGGATCGGGCACGAGTGCGCCGATGTTCCATGCGGTTTTATCGGTTCCCTGGCCCACAAAGGTGAGGTCCTTGCCTCTGGTGGTGCCTGTGGAACTCACGTTATAGAGTGTGTAGTTGCCCTCGCCGAGCACAAGGGTGTCTCCACTGGTCGCCTCCTTGGTGGCAGTGGCGACGTCTGTGTAGACGATACCGGTCCTTTGATTGGTGATGGTCACTGTTGCGCCATCTGCAAATGCTGGTGACGCGAGGCCTATCATGACAAACGCAGCGGCAACAAACGCAGCGATCGCACGATACGCCGTTCGGGTTAACGACTTCATGCTGACACTCCTTTTATTCCGGTGGCATTAACCAACATATATAGTTTAGATTCTGTAGAATCTTTTCCGGTCGTGTTAAAAATTAGATTGCCGATAAGTTAAAACCACACAGAAAAAACGCAAGAATTTGTAAGATGTTGCAACTGTTTTTGCAACAAAATTGCGCCAGCGACAGCATTTTGGGCGGTTGCAACGCTCCCGCCTCTTGTCTTGGATTGATTGCTTGCCGACTGCGCGACGGTGCCGCTTTAGGTGGAATTATCTATTGCCGGCAATCGAAAACGACAATAGCCGAGGCTCCTGACAGCCGCTTCCTTATGGGTTAGACTGGGCTTCGAAAAATCCGATGAATGGGACAACTGCCTCCTGGCATCGTTGCCCCATTTTTATTTTGGCGTGTTATGGCCTCGACTGCCGGCACGCCAGATAGAGGTGTTTCGATGAGCCAAGAGATGATGGATAAAACCTGTCGCGGTTTTGCCGAGGCGTTGGCTGCACGCGAGCCGGTTCCCGGCGGCGGCAGCGCCAGCGCGTTTGTGGGAGCGCTGGGTGCCTCGCTGTGCGGGATGGTTGCTCGCTATGGCGCGACGAACCCCGCGCTTGCCGATCGCGCAGGCGATCTGACGCGTGCATTTGCCCAGGCGGATGAGTTGGCGCAGGAACTTGTCGACTTGGTTGCCGAGGATGTTCGAGCCTACGGGCAGGTGTCGGCGGCATACGGTGTTTCGCGCGAGGATTCGGCTCGTGCGGCGGCGATCCAGGATGCGCTGCACGTGGCGGCCATGCCGCCGTACCGCATTATGGATGCGTGCGGGCGTGCGCTGGCGCTGCTCGAGGACATGGCGGACAAGGGCTCCCGACAGCTGCTGTCCGACGTGGCATGCGGCGCCGTATTCTGCCGCGCCGCCATGCAGGGCGCGAGCTTGACGCTCTTTGCGAACACCACGTCTATGAAGGACCGTGCCCGCGCCGAGGAGCTCGAGGCGGCGTGCGACGATCTGCTCGATACGTGGCTGCCGCGCGCCGATGCGCTGGCGCGCCGCGCCGCTGACGCCGCAAGGAAGAGGGGATAGCCATGGCTGAGCTGTTGAAGGGCGCTCCCGTCGCCCGCGCGTTGACTGAGGAGCTTGCCGATCGTTGTGCTGTTCTGCGCGAGCGCGGCGTTGTTCCGACGCTTGCTATCGTGCGCGTGGGCGAGCGCGAGGACGACCTGTCCTACGAGCGCGGCGCCCTCAAGCGCTGCGAGAAGGTTGGCATTGAGGCTCGCCGCGTATTGCTTCCCGCCGATGTTTCGCAGGATGAGCTGCTGGCGGCTATTAAGGACATCAATGCCGAACCCGCTGTTCACGGATGCCTGATGTTTCGTCCACTGCCCGCTGGGCTTGACGAGGATGCAGTTGCCGCGGCACTCGATCCTGCCAAGGATGTTGACTCCATGACGCCGGCCTCGCTGCTTACCACGCTTTCGGGGCGAGGCGAGGGCTTTGCTCCCTGTACGGCCGAGGCCGTGCTGGCGTTGCTGGACCATTACGACGTTGAGCTGGATGGGGCCAAGGTCGCGGTCATCGGTCGATCGCTGGTGATTGGCCGTCCCGTTGCCGCCATGCTTACGGCTCGCAATGCCACGGTGACGACATGCCATACGCATACGCGCGACTTGGCTGCCGAGTGCCGTTCTGCCGACATTGTTGTTGCCGCGGTTGGACGTGTGCGCACGATTGGCGCGGATGCGGTTCGCGAGGGCCAAACGATCATCGATGTGGGCATTAACTGGGACGAGGCCGCCGGCAAGCTGGTCGGCGACGTCGATTTTGATGCTACGGAGCCGATCGTTAACGCCATCACGCCCGTGCCGGGCGGCGTGGGGGCTGTGACCACTGCGATTCTCGCCAAGCACGTGATCGAGGCGGCGGAGCGCGCATCGAAATAGGCGTTTGGGGCTGTTTAGCGGGTTAGTTATATACCTCGTGGTCAAAAAATGCCAAATATGAGTACTGTTGCAGAGATGGTCACATATATTTTAGGTCATTTTGGCTCTCTATCGGTATTTATTATCGATAGAGAGCCAATTTTATTGGACCAATGAGGAATTACATCGTCCAGCTTTTGAACAAATGTAGATTATGGGCACCTGTGTCCAGCGAAATTGCTGCTACTAAATTGGTGACAGTACTCATATTTGGCATTTTTTGACCACAGGGGTCCCGAGGGGGTCTCGAGGGGCCGCGGTTTCGCCCTTTTTGCGTCGAAGCGATACACTGTTGCCGTTTGATTTCTTCGCTCAAGGAGGATGCGCATGCCGTGCACAACGATTTTGGTTGGTAAGAACGCGAGCTACGACGGGTCGACGCTTGTTGCCCGCAATGAGGACTCGTCCAATGGGGTATTCGAGCCCAAGCACATGCGCGTAGTGCATCCCGACGAGCAGCCGCGTGTCTACACGAGTGTCCTGAGCCACCTGACCGTTGAGCTGCCCGACAATCCCATGCGTTACACGAGCGTCCCCGACGTTGTCCCGGGTCATGGCATTTGGGCCGAGGCCGGCTTCAACGAGCTCAATGTTGGCATGTCCGCAACCGAGACGCTTACCACCAACGAGCGCGTCCGCGGCGCCGATCCGCTCGTGGACTACGTGCCCGCCAAGGGCAACGAGGGCGAGGACGGCTATGTGCCGGCGCAGCCCGGCGGTCTGGGCGAGGAGGACATGGTGACCCTGGTGCTGCCGTACGCCAAGTCCGCCCGCGACGGCGTGCGCATTCTGGGCGACCTGCTTGAGCGCTACGGTACCTACGAGAACAACGGCATCGCCTTTAGTGATGTGGACGAGATCTGGTGGCTCGAGACCATCGGCGGCCACCACTGGATCGCCAAGCGCGTGCCCGATGACGCCTATGTGACCATGCCCAACCAGCTGGGTATCGACAGCTTTGACCTGGACGATGCCGAGGGCACCCAGGCAGATCATATGTGCTCTGCCGACCTGCGCTCCTGGATGGCCGAGTGGCATCTGGACCTGACGCTGGGCGTCGGGGGCGACGGTCCGGCGACGGTCTTTAACCCGCGCGAGGCCTTTGGCTCGCACAGCGACAGTGACCACGTCTATAACACGCCGCGCGCCTGGTATATGCAGCGCTGCCTCAACCCCAGCGATGTATGGGACGGTCCCGACGCCGACTACACGCCCGAGAGCGACGACATCCCTTGGAGCCGCGTGCCCGAGCGCAAGGTGACCATCGAGGACATCAAGTACGTGCTTTCGAGCCACTACCAGGGCACGGAGTACGACTGCTACGGCAGCAAGGGCACGCCCGCCACGCGCGGTGCCTATCGTCCCATCGGCATCAACCGCAACAGCCAGCTTGCCGTGTTGCAGCTGCGTCCCTATGTACAGCCGGCGTATCGCGCCGTGCAGTGGATGGCGTTTGGCTCTAACTCGTTTAACGCGCTCGTGCCGCTGTACGCCAATGTCGAGACCATGCCCGAGTACTATGCCGACACGCAGGCTCGCGTGACGTCCGAGAATTTCTATTGGGCAAATCGCCTGATCGGTGCCTTGGCCGATGTTCGCTTCCATGAGTGCGGTCGTGCGGTCGAGGATTATCAGGAAAAGGTCGGCGGCATGGGCCACAAGCAGATTCACGACGTTGACGCTGTCGTGGCCGCGCTGCCCGAGGCCGAGGTGCCCGCCGAGCTTGCCCGCGCCAACGAGGAGTTTGCCGAGCGCGTGCGGGTGGAGACCGATGCTCTGTTGGGCAAGGTCCTCTACACCACGAGCTGTGCCATGAAGAATTCCTTCGCGATGAACGACAATGTGAGGTAAAGCCGACCTTGCAACGAGCGAGCGGGGCAAACGCCGTCGAGGGCTTTGCCCCGCTCGATTCCTACCTTGGCGGTAAAACGATTTTGTGTCGTTCGCCCAATCTTGGGTACAAGAAGGCCAATGCAGTTGTTCATGATTGGAGCCAACCATGGTTATGAAACTCGATCAGCTTGTTAACGGTGCCATCAACGTGGGCTTCGGCGCCGCCGCCGTTGCCGTCGAGGGCGGCAAGAAGGTCCTTGACGACCTCAATACCAAGGGCGAGCAGGTCCGCAAGGATGCCGGCACCCCCGATATCGCCCGCAGCGTGTCTGACATGTTCGAGCAGGCGGGTGGCACCATCTCCGACCTGACCGAGCGCCTGGGCATGCAGGGCGAGACTGCGGCGCAGCGCGTGCTCGACGAGCTCATCCTGGCCCGCGTCCGCGTTATGACCGCCCCTGAGCGCACGGCCTTTTTGGCCCATGTGCGCGACATCGTCGATTCGGTCGAGGACAACGTGACCTCGGTGCCCGTCGAGTCCGTTGAGCCCGACGACGCAGAGGACGCCGAAGAGGCCGAGTAGCAGCGCAGATGGCAGATTCCACCACCGATTACAACAATCTAGATCCCTTGGGTGACGAGACGGCGGTTGTCGATGAGGTTGAGGCCGCCGTCTCGGGCGCTCGCAAGAAGCCGCGCGCTGTCGATATGGTCCCCGAGGAGCCCGACGCGATGGCGCCGGACGAGGAATACCAGCTCACGCCGGCAGGTCGTCGTGAGCGCATTGGGCAGATCGTTCGCCTGATCAAAAAGTATCGCGTATGGGATAACCTCACGCCGGTGCGCCTGCGTCGTCTGCTCGAAGAGCTCGGCCCCATGTTCGTTAAGATGGGGCAGATTCTGGCCAACCGCTCCGAGATTTTGCCGCAGCGGTTTTGCGACGAGCTGCGTCGCCTGCGCTCCGACGTAGAGCCGGTGCCGTATGAGGTAGTGCTCCGCTGTCTGGAAGAGGAGTACGGCCAGCGCTTGGGGCAGATGTTCGACGCGATCGACCCCAACCCGCTCGGAAGCGCGTCGCTCGCGCAAGTTCACCGTGCCCGTCTGGTGACGGGCGAGGACGTGGCCGTTAAGGTCCAGCGCCCCGGCGCGCAACAGGTCATGGCGCAGGACATCGACATCATCCGTTCGGTGGTGCGCATCGTTTCCAAGTTCGTCAACACCGATCAGTTTGTTGACCTGCACGGCGTGGTCGAAGAGCTGTGGACCTCGTTTCGCGAGGAAACCAACTTTTTGGCCGAGGCCAAAAACCTCAACGATTTCTATGAGTTCCACAAAAGCGTGCATGGCGTGTCGTGTCCCAAATCCTACTTGGACCTTTGCACCGAACACGTCGTGGTCATGGACTACATTGACGGCATCTCGATTGCCGATCCCGAGCGCCTGGTGGCCGAGGGCTATGACCTGGAAAAGATTGGCTCGGCGATTGTCGAGGACTATTCGACGCAGGTGCTCGATGACGGCTTTTTCCATGCCGACCCGCATGCGGGAAACATCATTCTCAAGGACGGCATCGTCTACTTTATCGACCTGGGCATGGTCGGGCGCATGTCGAGCCACGACCGCGGTATCGTTAAGGACATGATTTTCGCCGTGGCCGAGGGTGACGTTCCCAAGCTCAAGGACTCGCTTATGCGCTTTGCCGTGACACGCGGCGACTCGGCCGAGCTTGACCATTCGGCCTTTTTGTCCGATCTGGACTTTATCGTTGCTGACTTCGCGGGTCTTGACCTTAAGGATCTTGATATCGGCGAGTTTTTGACCTCGCTGCTAAATTTGGCGCGCAAGAACGATGTTGAGCTGCCGAGCGTGGTGACGATGTTCGCCCGCGGCATGGTGACGCTCGAGGGCCTGCTGACCGAGTACATGCCCAACGTCAACATGATCCAGATCATCCAGACGCATATCAAAAACGAGAAGAGCACCTATGCGCGCGTCCGCGAAATGGGGCGCGATCTTGCCGCGAGCAGCTATCGCGCGGCAAAAGGCTCGCTCGAGGCGGCCGAGTATCTGGGCTTGGCGTCGCGCATGCTCACGCGCGGCCAGCTTAAGCTAAACACACAGATCATGAGCAGCGATAAGGCGCTGCGACAGCTGGGCGGAATTATCGACCGCATGTCGATGGCAATTGTGATCGCCGGTCTGTTTATCGGTTCGTCGGTGGTGTACTACGCACGCATCGAGCCGGTTGTGTTTGGTATCCCGGTTATTGGCTTTATGGGCTACGTGAGCGCGCTGGTGCTGGCGCTGATGCTGGGCCGCGAGATCTGGCGCAACAGCCACGGCGGCAAGCGTTAATGATTTCCCGGGGTCGGGGAAACGGGTTATTTTGCTCGGCACCCCATCCCCACCCTTTTCTATCGCAAACCATAGCTTTTACCTTGGGCTTCGCCTGTGTGCGGGGCCCTTTTGCGTGCTACCATATCGACAGTAATAATCGATGGCCTAGATGGTGGTGCGGAGACGCACGAATGCGCGGTTTTCCTGCGCGTTTGGGAGAATCGGGGTGCAAGTCCCCGGCTGTGCCAGTAACCGTAATTCCTCTTGGCCCGGGATGGCCGCGTCGCAGATCGGACGACGCGCCCGGGTCGGTAAGGTTAAGTCGGATCGCCTCCCATCTTGCACGCGGCCGCGGCGCATGCCGCCGGTACGCGTTGGGCTCTGGAGGGAAGGGGGACCCCGATGGGGGTACTCGAGCGCAATACGCGCGATGACGTGGGGCAGCCGCTGGGCAATGCTCCAAGTGCAGACAGTAGGAGACAAATGGATATGTTTGAGGACGAGTGTCAGCGTGCCTCGTGGCGTCGTCATGGGGTGATTGCGCGCGGCGTAGCCAGGCGCGGTCTGGTGGCCTTCCTGGCGTTTGCCATGGCTTTTGGCACCACGCCGGCACAGCTGTGGGCCGAAGGCGCCGAGGGCATTGCCGACGCCGTGACTCAGGCCGCGACGGGCGGCGAGGGCGCGGCGGCCGACGATGGCGCTGCTGCCGATACCGGTGTGAACGGTGCGCCGGCGAGCGCTGCTGCCGATGGCGCCGACGCGGATCAGGGCGCAACTGCGAGTGCCGCGAATGGCGATGACACCGACACGGGCAACGCGACTGAGTCTGAGAACTCTGCTGCGACGCCTGTCGCTTCGGAGCAGGGCGAGCCGAAGGCCGCTGCCGCTTCTGCCACGACGCTTTCCAGCGAGGCCAAGGTCTTCATCCAGGACACCAAGGATAAGGACAACTCGTATTCCACGAAGTCGGGGGCGCTCAAGGCTGGCGAGACGCTTTGGGCAAACATGTACGATGAGGACGAGGATGACCTCTACGGTTCTTCCTACTCCGTCGACAATCCCGGCACCTGGACTTACGCCTGGCTTGCCGGCACGACCAAGGCCAGCAGCAACGTTGCCGACTACACCGAGGTCGTAGGCAACGAGCAATCGCTCACCGTTACCGATGCCATGGTGGGCAAGTACCTCATCTGCAAGGTGACGGCGGATGGCAAGGACTACTACGGCCCCTCGGTTTCGTACGGCTCGGGCATTAACCCCAACTACATCCCCGGCCCCGTGCTGGACGCCGGCCAAATGGAGCTTTACAGCGTCAAGCTGAATAGCGACACGCCGAGCATAGGCGATACTCTGACGGCGACTCCGTACAAGGATTGGTCGAGCCCCGCGGGCTCTGACGCCAAGGTCACCTACACCTGGTCCGCTTCCACCTCTTCCTCCTCGGGCTTTACCAAGATCGAGGGCGAGACGGGCGCTACGCTCGTGGTGGGCGACGACCTCGAGGGTAAGTACATTAAGGTCGAGGCCACTGCCGGCGTCAACACGGTGAGCAAGACCACTTCCAGTAAGGTCAAACAGGCCGGTGCGGTCGAGATTTCGGCCGTGTCCATTATCAACACCAAGGACAACACGAGCGTCTTTGCGGTGGGGGATACCGCTAAGGCTCGCGCCAAGGAGAAGGGCGGTGCGTCCGGCGCGTTCGTCGACGCGAGCAAGCTCAACTATCAGTGGCAGTGCTCTGACACCAAGAGTGGCACGTATACCGACATTGCGGGCGCCACGGGTGAGACCCTCGAGCTTACCGACGCTTTGGGCGGCAAGTACCTCAAGTGCAAGGTGTCTTCGAAGATCGGCTCTTATAGCTTGACCAACTCGACGGGCGCTCTCGTTGCGGCTACCGGTTCAATTAATATCACCAAAGTGTCCATGAGCCCCTCCTCGGGCAAAGTCGAGGTTGGTTCCACGATCACGGCGACCGCCACGGCGGGTTCCACCGACGTTACCACCGATTCGCATGTCACGTGGCAGTGGTATAAGGGCACCTCGAACACCGCAAGCTCGTGCAACACGCCTATCGAGGGTGAGACCGGCAACACACTGACAGTGACCGCTGCCCTTAAGGGCTACTACGTCGTGGCCAAGGCCAACGGCGGTTACGGTGAGCAGAGGCCTAACGGCTATTATGCGGCGGGTCCTGTCTCCATCGCTGGCCAAGTTGAGCTCTATGACGTGCAGTTTGAGGGCTCTCCTGCCACCAACGGCGTGCACGTGGGCGATAAGCTCAAGACTAAGGTGCGCAAAAAGGACGGTTCGCGCTACAGCTATATCGACCGCACCGATAATGTGACCTACCAGTGGCAGTATGCAAATAGCAGCTCGAGCTCCGACTCCGCTTACACCGATATCCCCGGTGCCACCGAGGCCGCCTATACCGTTGACGCTGCCTATGCCGGCAAGTATCTGCGCGTGAAGGTGACGAGCGAAAACACCGTTTCCAGCACGCAGAAGAAGAGCTCATACGGCCAGACTGTTGCCCCGCTCGGCCCCGTGACGCTTAAGGGTCAGTACAAGCTGGCAGGCATTGAGCTTGCCGATAAGAACGTTACGCTGAGCGTGGGTTCAAAAATCACGCCGAGTGTGCAGGTGCCGGGCAGCTGGTCGGGCTCGACGGAGGATGTGCCCGACGATGCCGAGCTCACCATGGCGTGGTATGCCAAGGGCGAGGGCGATGCCGATTGGACCGAGCTTACCGACGGCATCGATACGACCGATGGCAGCCTGACTATTTCAGACGTGCTTGTTGGCAAGCGCATCAAAGTTACGGCGAGCGCCCTCGACAACACCGTTGAGTGGGTTTCGCCCGATAGCGTTACCGCAGCGGGGGAGTATAACCTGCTGCGCGTGACCACTACGCCGCAGATCAATAGCGATTCGACCCATCTCGTCTCGGGCGATAGCGTTAAGGCGACGGCGCAGGCCAAGCGTGCCGACGGTTCGACCACCAACGGTATCGACGTCACCGACCGGGCGACTGTTGCCTGGTATGCGGCCGACGACGCGAAGGCTCCCGCGGCCGACTGGACGCTTCTGCCCGATATGTCGGGCGCCACGGCAACGGTTTCGGCTTCTGCCGCGGGTAAGTATCTGAAGGCTGTCGCCACGAGCGGCAGCTCGACGGTTGAGCTCGTCTCTGTCAATCCCGTGATCGCCGCAGGCTCGCTTGAGGCCGCAGTCCAAAAGCTCAACGATGCCAATAAGCAGATCGCTGTTGATTACAGCGCCAAGGGCGGCAACGTCAACGATGTTCTGAAGGCGCAGCTTGCCGATCTGGGATTTACCGATATCGACGTCAAGGTCTCTGAGGGCGGCGTTACCTTTAAGGCCGGGGACGCCAAGGCTACGGTCGGTATCTCCGACGCCCAGGATAAGACCAACGGCGATGTGACGTTCTTCTTCATTGACCCCAACGACTACACCGGTTACAACATCGACGGTCTGCGTAGCGCCGATGTGGTGTTTGAGCTGTCGCGCGATGGCAAGACCGAGTACTACCAGCCCAACAAGTCGGTGCAGGTTGCTTGGGACGAGGCCCGCGTTCAGCAAATGCTCGACGATGCGGCCGAGCAGGTTGCCATCGGTTACGCTGCGGGCGATTCGGCCGAGTCCGTTACGTCTAACCTCACGCTTCCGTACCGCGCGGGTTCTAAGAACAAGTTCGAGGTTAGCTGGAAGAGCTCCGACGGCGATGTCATTTGGCCGTCCGGTTATGGCTGGGACGACTACACCGGTAAGGTGACGCGCGTTTCGAGCGATCGCACCGTAACGCTGACCGCGACGGTTTCGTTTGTGAGCGGTGGCCCGAGCGATGTCGAGGGCTCGCACGACTTCGCCGTGACCGTCAAGGGCGACCCCGAGAAGGTCGCTGCCGACAAGAAGGCACTGCAGGAGAAGGTCGATGCGGCCTTTACCTACGACAATATCAAGTACTTCGACACCAAAACGGTTGCCAACAAGGACGGCCTGACCGCCGACCTGCAGATGCCGCGCACGAGCACGCTCAATATCGACGGCAAGTACTACAAGGTCGAGTACTCCGCCAGCACCGATGACATCACGTTTAACGGTTACAAGGGCACGGTCTACCAACCGCTGCCTGGCACCGAGGCAGCGAAGACCAAGGTCACCCTTACGGTGACCGATAAATCCAACGCCGAGGTCACGGCAAGCAAGACCCTCGACTTTGCGATTGCTCCGCAGGACCAGGACGAGCTCGATGCCGAGCTTTCTCTTATGGAAAAGGCGAAGACCGGCTATGCTGCCGCCATTCTGAATGGCCAGGACGCTAGTGCCGTTTCGACCGACATGCACGCGTTCCAGAAGGCGTATCTTGATGCCGACGGCAACCTTGCCTGGAGCTACAACAAGGCAACGACCGATTCGACGTCCCTTGGCATTGTTCCGGTTGACCTGCCTGGTTATGACGCGATGTCCGGTCAGGACTGGCGCCTGTTTAAGTCGAGCAACAGCTCCATTGTTTCTGCCGAGAATCTCAAGGTCACGCAGCCGCAGTACAACACCAGGGTTGTCGTTTCCTCGCGCCTGACGAGCGAGAAGTACGCTCGCTACGCTGAGCGCTATCCTGGCAACGCTACGTACGCTAAGCTTGCCAACCAGGACGTGTCGGCAAAAATCACGGTTCTGGGCACGAGCGGCCAAAACAGCCCGGAAGTGACGGCGACGTGCTCCGTCATTGGCATCGATGCCAAGGGCAAACAGCAAACGTGGGCTGCCGCGACGCAGTACACGCTCAAGAATGGCTCGACGGCCGCCGATCTTTCCGAGGAGCTCTTTAAGCAGGCCGGTCTCAAGGCCGACTACGATCCCAACGGCTCTTGGGGTTGGGTGCTCAATTCCATTACGTCGCCTTTCGACGCCGATCGCACCCTTGCATATGACGCTGCTACGGGCGCATATTGGCAGCTATTCATTAACGGCGTCGCTGCATCGGTGGGTGCCGGCAACTACATCCTCGAGGCGGGCGACTCTGTCGTCTGGGGTTACTCGAAGTACGGTGACGCTGCGCCCACCGACCAGCTTTCGGTAAGCTGCGCCGTTATCGGCCAGGACGCTTCGGGTGCTCAGCAAACGTGGGCTCAACCTACGACTGCGTTGGTGGAAGAGGGCGCAACTGCCGCCGACCTTTCCGAGCAGGTCTTTAAGCAGGCCGGTATTGGCGCCGACGTCCAAACCGGTTCGTATGGTTGGTTCCTCAATTCGCTGACTTCTCCGTTCAATAAGAGCGTGAAGCTTTCGACCGTACAGGTTAACGAAAGCACCTGGAAGTCCTGGCAGTTCTTCGTTAACGGCAAGATGGCCAATGTCGGCGCCGGCAACTACACGCTTAAGGCCGGCGACGAGGTTGCCTGGGTCTATGGTTCCAATGGCACCATGCCCGGTCAGGTTTCTGTCTCGATGGAGATCATCGGCAAAAAGGACGGTAAGGCCCAGCGCTGGACCGATCCTTCGATGCAGGTGTTTGTCGAGGGCACGACGATCAAGGACGCCACTGCCGCCTACTTTGATACCTTGGGCATCAAGTCCGAGATGTACGATCAACATGGCTTCTGGGGCGTTCACAGCCTTGTCTCTCCGCTTGACGGCACTAAGTTGGCCGGCGCTTGGTCGTTCTTTGTTAACGGTGTTCCCGCAAATCAGCTTGACAGTGACTACGTGCTCAAATCGGGCGACACGATTGTCTGGGCTTATGCTCCCGGCGATACGGTGCCTAATCCCGACGAGGTCGTAGTCGATCCGAGCGCCCCGCGTCCGACCGATTGGAAGTCCGATTGGGATGGCAAGTCCAATGCGGCGGTCGAAAACGTTTCGACGCCTACGGGTGCGCTAGCGAGCTCCTGGACGTTCGATTGGAAGGCATATTCTGGTTCGGCGTATCCCAACGCGAGTGAACCTATCGTTGTGAACGGCAACGTGTATCTTGCCGTCAACAAGCGCTTGCTAAAGATTGACGCCGAGTCGGGCAAGGTCCTTGCCGAGTCGAATCTTAAGACTGCGGTCGGTTACACCTCGCGTCCGATTTATGCGAACGGTTTGGTTATCGTTCCGCTTGACGGCGGTGCGGTCCAGGCCCTGACGGCTGACGCGCTCACAACGGTTTGGGTCACTGACTCCGTGAGCAGGACTGCTCAGTCGAATTCTCAGCTGACGGTTGATGGCAATTACCTCTATGTCGGCACCGTTGATGTCGACTATGGAACGAGTACGTACAATAACGGTCATCTGACGCGTATTAATATCCTGACCGGCGCTGTTTCTTGGCAGCATGTCAATGCCGACGAGGGTTATTACTGGACGGGCGCGACGGTGGGCGATGACTATGTCTTGGTTCCCACCAGTGCCGGTACCGTCGAGATGCTCAGCAAGTCTTCGGGCGATGTGCTTGGAAGTGTTTCGGTTGGTGCTGTTGTCAACTCAAGCTGTGTGATTTCGGCTGACGGCGGCCATGCCTATCTAATCTCGCGCGACGGCAAGCTGCACGTGTTGGCGATTTCTGATGGCGACTCACGCGATGCGGATGCCGCTTCGCGTATTACCGAGGAGCGCGTAGTTGACCTTGGCCTTACCGGCTGCGCGTGCGCGCCTACGACGTATGATGGCAAGCTGATTGTTGGCGGCGAGGTTGCTGGCGGCTCTGCGCTAGCGATTATTGATCCGGCCAGCGACTTTGAAACGACGCTGGTTTCGTCTGCTGATGGCACTGCGCTTCCCACTGGTGGCATCAAGGGCGCTCCGCTGGTGAGCGTCCAGGGCGAAGACGCGTATGTCTACTTCACGGTTAACTACGGCGAGAGCCCTGATTTCGTTAACTACACCTCGGGCGGTGGCGTATATCGTTACAAGTTGGGTGACGCTGGGGCTTCTGGTGTGTTTAGCGCAACAGGCCACAACAACTACTGTGACTCGCCAATCGCTTGTGATGCCCAGGGCAACTTGTACTACATCAACGACTCTGGCACGCTGTTCAAGCTGAATGCTGGCGTTAAGGTTTCGTTTAGCGCTGGCGAGGGGTCCAAGGTCGATTTTCAGACTACGGCCGCCAACGGCTCTATCGCCAAGCCTGCCGATCCGACACGCGAGGGCTATACCTTCGCTGGTTGGTATACCGACGAGGCTTGTACGGAGGCGTATGACTTTAGCGCTGCGGTGACGGCTGATATGACGCTGTATGCCAAGTGGGTCAAGAATGCCGTTAACCCTGGTGGTAACGGCGGCAATGGCGGCTTCAATGGCGGCTCGGGTAATGCCGGTGCTGGTTCTGGCTCCGGTAACGGCACAAACGGCCAGCAGACTGGCGGTGCTGTTGCTCCGGGCCAAAAGCCGGTGTCCACCACGACCAAGACCGAGACCAAGGACGGCAAGGATTCCAAGAAGGATTCCGACAAGTCCGACAAGAAGGACAGCAAGAAGTCTGATAAGAAGTCCAGCAAGTCCGGCTCCAAGTCGGATACGGGCGCGGCCGCCACGACTACCGCTAAGAAGTCCGCTGAGGCTCCTGTGCAGCAGTCTGGCTTCAATCCGCTTGCCATCGTTGGTGTTGCGGCCGGCGTAATCGGCCTTGCCGTCATCGGTGTGTTCGTATTCACCAAGCGTCGGTAGGTGAGGGCTGTGTCCAATAAGCCTCAGGACGCCGAGTCCAAGCAGCCCGACTCGTCGTTCATCCAGCTTGACGATGTAAAGCAAAAGGGCGCCGCTTCGGCGGCGTCCGCCCCTCGGCGCAAGGCGCTTGTTGGCGCCCTGACGGCCGTCTGTATTGCACTCATCATCGTCTCGTTGGGTTTTATCCATCCCTCTACCAGCGGTGCATGGTCCATCGACTGGATTGCGCGGGCTGTGACAGGGGAGAGCGTCGTTGCCAAGGATGCGTCGGTTTCCGGCTCGACTACCGCTTCGGGTAAGACTGCGCCCAAGGACTCCAAATCTTTGGACAATGCGAAGGACGAGTCTGAATCTTCGGACAAGAAGTCTGACAAGGATTCGAAGGAGAAGAAGTCCGAAGGCAAGGGTGGTAAGAAGTCCAGCAACACGTCTGCCGGACAGGGCTCGGAATCTGCTGGTGGAACGAGCTCTTCTGGCGGATCTTCCACGGGCGGCGGCTCGGTGTCTGGCGGTGGGTCTGCATCCAACGGCGGCAGCGCCTCTGCTGGCAATCAGGGCGGCTCGCAGCAGCCTGACTATGCCACAGTGACGGTCTCGGTTACGTCGAGCGCCGTGGGCAATCCTGTGTCTTCTAGTGGTACCTTCACCTTTAACAAGGGCGCTACGGTCTACGATGCCCTGTGCGCCCTAGGGCTTTCCGTGAATGCGCGCGGCACGTCGTACGGCACGTATGTCGCCGCTATCGGCGGCCTAGCCGAGATGGAGCACGGCGCCAAGAGCGGCTGGATGTACTCCGTTAACGGCACAGCGCCCATGACGGCCTGCAGTAACTACGTTCTCTCCAATGGCGATAACGTCGTTTGGTATTACGTAACGGGTTAGAGGTCTCGACATAGCGCGCCAAACGGGCGGTTCGGACAAACATCCGAGCCGCCCGTTTTTCATGCGAATGGGACTGGGTCGCCGGGTCTCTCTGCAAACAGAAAAGCCGGTTGGAACGTGAATTCCAACCGGCTGCGAAGCGAGATTATGTTGGGCCGTCTACGACTGCGCGCCCTCGAGGAAAAGGCGGCGGCTAAAGTAGTTGTACCAGGTGACCAGGAACGTGGCGATGGCCTTCATGGCCTGGTAGCCGATGCTCAAAAACGTGACGCCCACAAACATGTACAGGTCGTTGAGACCCAGGCCAATCACCGACAGGATGGTGAAAATCGTGAACTCGCGCTTGCGGCTCATGCCCTCGCGGTGGTCGAACACGTACTTCATGCTGAGCCAGTAGTTGACCACGACGGACGTGATAAACGAGATCGTGGTGCTCATCAAAAAGTCGAGATGGAACAGCTCGACGAGTGCAATGAGCATGCCCCAGTCGATGCCAAAGGAGATAAGTCCCACGACAGCGAACTTGAGGAACTGCTTGGTATGAGGTTGTGCCAGTTCCTTGCGCACGTAATCACATCCAATGCGTTGACGAATCGAGCAGAGGATACTTTAGAGCTTTTGCAAGGGAAACGTAAGGGCTTTGCCAAGAACTATACGAACTCGTCAAATTTGCAAGAGACAATCCGCAAACGTCGTAAATCCTTCCGTAAACGAGCGAGGCCCACGAACAACACGGTGCTCGACGCGCGTCATCCGTGGGTCCCGTAGTGCAACGAGGAGGCCGAGCTACTTGGTCTCCTCGCCCTCCAGGAAGATCTTTCGGGTCACAAAGTTGTAGACCATGACCAGTGCGGTGGCGCAAATCTTGGCGATATTGGCCTCGAGCCCCAGGCCGGCGTTGAGCGTCAGCACGATACCGTCGTTGAGAGCCAGGCCGATCACAGACAGCACGACAAAGATGATGAACTCGCGGCGGCGGCTCATGCCCTCCTTGTGCGCAAACACGTACTTCATGCTCGCGACGTAGTTAAAGATGAGCGAGACGATAAAGCCGCTGGTGTTGGCGATCAGGATGTTAAGGCCCAGGCCGTAATGGAGCAGATTCATGATGCCAAAGTCGATGACGGTGGCAATGACGCCGACGACGCCAAACTTCATGATCTGCGCAAGGAGCTTTTGCATGGTACCTGCCTTAGGGTGGCGCCGGAGCGCCGCGGGGATGACGAACTCAGCAAGTTTAGCCAATCCCCGCAGGCGGGGCTAGGCGCGCTCCTCGATAGCACCGTTTCTATATGCATCGAGCAGTTGGCGTAGGTCCTGGATCTGGCTGCGGATCTTGGCACCGGTATCGGTGTCGCTCACCATGCGGCGACGGTCGGCCTGGTCAAAACGGTTGGTCTCGCTCTCGATGTCCACGTTGCGCGTGAGCGCTTCGGCAACCGTTGTAAAGGCCCGGTGTGACTTGAGGCGGCAGCCGCGTGAGCTCGAGATGAGCGTGTAGCCGGCGATGCCCGTCTTGGGATGGTAGGCGCGGCAGAAGCCGCCATCGATGACCAGCAGCTTGCCCTCGGCGCGGATGGGCTGCTCGCCCTTGGTGGTTTTAACGGGTGTGTGGCCGTTGATGATGTGGCCGGTCGGCGAACATGCCATGGGGGCAACGCCGAACTCGTGCATGATGTCGTCGCAGACCGAGGGCGACTTGGTAAGCGTAAAGTACGGGTCCATCGGCTCGACCCAAGTGCTCTTATCAGCGATATAGGCGCGCTCAAAGGTACGCACCAGGCGTCCACTGGCGGGTGAGTTAAAGCCGATCCACAGGTACCACATCCAGTCGAGGGCGTCGCGGTCGCCCACGCGCCAGGCGCGGCGGGCGATGCGGTCGCAAAAATCGAGATAATCGCGGCCGGCGTGCCAGGCACCCAGGCAGTTCATGCTGCTAAAGGTGCCGTCTTCGTTGAGCGGCACGCAGCCGTGGAAGAGCAGGTTGCCGTTGGTGACCTTGTACATCGAGCCGTGGGTGTAGAGGAAATCGATATGGCGATGCAGGTGATCGGCGGTGACAAACTCGGACACGAGCTTGTCGATGATGTGTTGCTCCTGGGGCGTGAGCGTGTAGGGGTCCGTCGGGTCGACGGTGGGGAAGTCGTTGGTCGTGAGCGGCCACACGCTGCCGTCGGCGAGCGTGACCGTGCCGGTGTCGTGGTCGATCTTGTCGAGCAGCAGGCGGTCGGTCATGTCGAACTCGGGGTGACGCTGGATAATCTGGCCCTCGAGTTTAAAGAGCAGCACGTTGATGGCCTTGATCAGCGGGGTGATGGACTCGCCGGCGGAATAGGTGGCATCGGCAAAGGCGACGAGCTCACGCAGCGAGATGCCGTAGTCGTTCTCGAGGATCTCGTAATTGTCGTAGCGCAGGTTGTTGCGCAGCACCGTGGCGATGCAGGCAGGCTCACCGGCAGCGGCGCCCATCCACAGCAGGTCGTGGTTGCCCCACTGAATGTCGAGCGAATGGTAGGTGAGCAGGCGGTCCATAATCTTGGCCGCACCGCCGCCGCGGTCGAAGATGTCGCCCACCAAGTGCAGGTGGTCGACGGCGAGGCGCTTGATGAGCGAGGCGAGCGACTCGATAAAGTCGTCGGCGCTGGCGGTCTCCAAGATGGATTCGATAATGCGCTCGTGATAACGCACGCGGTAGTTGTTCTCATCCGGATGCGTGTGCAGCAGCTCGTCGATGATGTAGGCGTAATCGCGCGGGATGGCCTTACGCACCTTGGAGCGGGTATAGCGGCTCGAAAGCGAGCGGGCAACCACAATGAGTTGGTCGAGCATAGTCTTGTACCAGGTGGGCGAGTCCTCGTGCTGGCTGCGGACCAGCTCGATCTTCTCGCGCGGGTAGTAGATGAGCGTGCACAGCTCGCCCTTTTCGTCAAAGGAGAGCGTGTCGCCAAAGATCTCGTCGACATGTTCGCGCACGACACCCGAGCAGTTGTTGAGGATGTGCATAAAGGCTTCGTACTCGCCGTGCACGTCGCTCATAAAATGCTCGGTGCCTTTGGGCAGGTTGAGGATGGCCGAGAGGTTGATAATTTCGGTAAATGCGGATTGTTCGGTGGGGAACTGTCTCGACAGCAGGCGCAGATACTTAAAGTCTTGCGGGTTGCGATCGAATACGACCATGAAACACCTTCCGATGGGGCTGGTAAAACTGATAAACAGCGTCAAACGTTTATCAGTATGCGCCGCTTTTGTTTCGATTTTGCGCCAGCGGCTGAATTGTCGGCTGAATGGTTTGGTAAATCGATTTAGTTGAGGTTGATGTGTCGGTTAAGTGGAGACGAAGGGGATGATTTTGCCCATGTTGGCCCATGGCTGGGATGGGGATGTTGATGATAAAGATATTCAATGCCAATGGTTCGAATTGGTAAATAGTGGACATTTGTATCGTATTTAGGCTTGCTGTGCGATAATTTGCGTAGCAATACTTAAGGAGCCTCATATGAGTGATTTTGTCCTGACCTGTGAATCCGCCGCCGACCGAACCCGTGAGTTCTTTGCGTCGCGCAATATCCCTGTCGTGTGTTTTCATTACGAGATCGACGAGGTTGTCTATACGGACGATCTGTATCAGTCGATTGCGCCGGACGAGTTTTTTGCCCAGATTGCCGCGGGCGCCATGCCCAAGACGTCTCAGGTGAGCGTGGGTGAGTACGAGGAGTTTTGGGAGCCGTTTGTTACCGAGGGTAAAGACGTGCTGCACCTGACGTTGTCGTCGGGTATTTCGGGTACGTATGGTTCGGCTTGCGTTGCGGCACAGATGCTCGCGGATCGCTATCCCCAGGGCGGCAAGGTGCGTGTCATCGATTCACTGGGGGCGTCTTCGGGCTTTGGCCTATTGCTGGAATATGCCGCCGACGTTCGCGATAGCGGCGCTTCGCTCGATGAGACGGCCGCTTGGATTGAGGAGCATAAACTCAACCTGCACCACTGGTTCTTCTCGACCGATCTGTCGAGCTACCTGCGTGGCGGTCGCATTTCGGCCGCGAGCGCGATCATCGGCACGGCGCTTAAGATTTGCCCACTCATGACGGTAGATTGCGAAGGTGGGCTGTCGCCACGTGAGAAGATCCGCACCAAGAAGCGCGCGATTTCCGAGATGGCTAAGACCATGATGGCACACGTGCAGGACGGTGCGGATTATTCGGGTAAGTGCGTCTTGTCCCATTCGGCGTGCCGCGAGGATGCCGAGGCCGTTGCGGCGCTGATTGAGGAACAGATTCCGCAGCTCAAAGGCAAGATTGAAATCAACAATATCGGTGCTCTGATCGGTTCGCACACCGGACCAGGTACGGTGGCGCTCTTCTTTATGGGCGACAAGCGCGTGGATTAATTTGCCTCATCACGTCGCTGCATGATTGCTCAAACGAAAACGGCCCGCCTCACGTTTGTGGGGCGGGCCTTGCTGTTGCGGTTAGCGTTTCTTTCCGCGGAAGAAGAAGCCATGCAGTGACGGCTTGAGTCCACGGTTGGCGCGATGCTCCTCGACGCGCTCGTGGATCGAAGCGACGCGCTCGATAACCTCGTCGGGAATCGGCACGTCGGGATTCATGTTCTCGACCTGACTGACCTCGGCGGCGGCAACCTGGTCGATAATGGGCACATCGTCGCGCGAGATGACGGGCGTGGCGTCTTCTTTCATCTTGCGGTAGCGCTGCATCATGTCGGTCTGCAGCTGCTGGGCCGAAGGCGGCGTCCAGATGATGGCGTTGGCGCCGGCGGCGATGGTCTCGCGGATGCTCTCGGGTGTTTTGCCGCCCGGTGCGATGAGCGGCAGGTTGGGATAGTGCTCGCGCAGTTCACGTAGGACCTGGGGCGTGTTTTTGCCGGCGGCGATGTTGAGAATCTTGGCTCCGGCGCGTACTTTGGCATGCGCATCATCGTCGCAACGTACGACTGTGGCGATGACGGGGATGTCGGCGATGTTGGTGATGTGCTCGACCATCTCGGCAGTGGCGGGGGAGTTGACCACGCAGCCCGCCGCGCCCTGCATCTCGGAGACGGCTGCCATCTGCACGGAGCGCTTACCGGTCGTAGTTCCGCCGCCCACGCCTACAAAGACCGGGCACTCGGCGACAGTCAACAGCGCCTGCGTAATGGCAGGCTGTGGCGTGAAGGGGTAAACGGCAAAGACGGCATCGGCGTTGGAGTTGCGGATGACCGCCACGTCGGTGGTGTAGATAAGCGACTTGATGCGACGGCCGAAGAGCGTAAAGCCGCTGGCCTCCTCGATCTCGTCGGGCATGCGGAGGGCCGCCTTGCGCAGACGTCCGTCGATGGGCAGCGGCTCCATGGGGAGCAGTCCGTTGGGGGTCACGGCTACCTGGGGCTCGGTGAACTCGTCTGCTAGCTCGACCTCGGAAAAATCGACCGAGGCGACGATGTCCTCGTGAACCTCGGCGGGAACATCGATGGGGGCCTGGTCGTTCGTCGCGGCAGGCGCGTCGAAGGAACTGGTGCCGACAAAGGCGTCGACGCGCTCGTTCAAATCGTTGAGAGTATCCATGGCGGTCCGTTTCTATGTTGCGCGCCCGTCGGCGTACGACCGGCGTTGTGTTTGCTAAATCGTTTGACTAGTTGATTTTTCCCCGCTGCGCCATCCGTTAGACCGAAGGGTCGGCGAACGTGAAGGAGCTGTGGTGGCGGGGATTGAGGTGCTATCTTGAAAGTCCCGTTTAAAAGAGAGGTGACGCGGTATGGAATTGGCAGCAATGTTTGGCTCGATTGGCCTGTGTGTGGGCGCAATCGTTGCCGCCGCGGTCATCTACTTGGTGGTCACGGCCATTAAGGGCAAAAGAGCCGAGCGCAAGGAGCGTGAGGCACTTAAGCAGCACCGTGACCAGCAGGACAAGCGCGCACGGAGATAGCTTGTTGAGTTTTGGATCCCTGCGCTAGCTGCGTTTTCGGATCAGGGCGATATAGAAGCCCTCAAAGTCGCGGCTGGGCGGAATGGTCAGCGTGCCGGGCATACCGTTGGCGACGGACGAGACGTGGCCGGCGGCGATAGCCTCGGTGAGGGCGTTGCTCTCGACGCGTGGCTCTTCGCCAGCTTCCTGGGCACGGTGCGTTTCGCTTTCGCTCGGCGTGCCGTCGAGGGGAATGAGCTCGCAGTCCATATGCTTGTCGAGGGCCTCTTGCAGGGCGTCCTCGTTTTCCTGCGGCAAGATCGAACAAGTCGAATAGACGAGCGTGCCGCCCGGTTTGAGGGCTCCCATGGCGCGGTCCAGAAGTGCTCGCTGCGAGCGGGCGCACTTGCCAAGCAACTGCTCGGTGAGGCCGCGCAGGCTCTTTTCGTTGTCGCTGATGACGGTGCCCGTGCCGGTGCAAGGGGCGTCGAGCAGGATGCGGTCAAAGCGGAAGAACTCGTCGAGCTCGCGTGCGTCGATGCGCATGACGGGCACGTTTTTTGCGCCTTGGCGGTGGAGGTTGGCTTCGAGCTTCTCGGCGCGGGGAATGCTCATCTCGCAGGCTGTGAGGTGTGCCTGGCCCTGGGTGAGGGCGGCGATCTGCGTCGTCTTGCCACCGGGGGCCGCGCACATGTCCAGGATGTCCTCGCCGGCTTGAGCGCCCAGGACCAACGGTGGCATCATGGACGACAGGCTCTGCAAGTAGATCTTGCCGTCGCGGTAGATGTCGAGGTCCCACAGGTCGGAAACCTGGGCCTCGGGCAGGATGAAGGCATCCCGGTACCAGGTAACGGTTTGGTGCGCGATGCCGGCCTCGTCGAGTGCGGCGGCGATGTCTTCGGCAGTCGCCTTGAGCGTGTTGGCGCGCAGCGTGACCGGGCGTGTGGCCGCAGCGCCAAAGCCTTCGATCATGAGCTCGGCATCGGAGGGGGCATAAGCACCGGCGACCGTGTCGACCATAAAGCGCGGCAGGTCGGCGGCGCAGGGAAGGGCGGCAAGCTGGTCGGAAAGCTCGGTAGCGGCAAACTGCCTGAGCTTGAGCTCGGCCTTGACCTGCTTTTTCTGCTTATGACGACGCGGCTTGGACATCCGTCTTTCCTTCCCATTCCATTAAAAGTAGTCAATTTGGGACGGGGCTATTTTAGCTACCCCGTCCATGACTCCCGTCACAAAAAGACTGTACTGTGGCGCCCGGGAATGATTTTTTAATCCCCGTCCCAGAATAATCATTCCCGGGCGCGTTGCTACTAGCGTGCTTTAGTACTGGCTCTCGTGCTTGCTGAAGAAGTCGAAGCGCGGGGGCAGCGGCTTCACGCGGTGCTCGCCGGGCTTCTCGCCTAGGCTCTCCACGAACTCGTCCGTGGAGGCAAAGATGTTATCCCAGCTAAAGAAAGCGACCGGGTCGACGTCGAAGTACTCGCAGATGAGCTCGCAGCCGGCCGGGACGATGCCGTGCATGAGCACGGTCGCCACGCGCAGCTCGGTAAAGGCGTCGACCAAGGCCTGCGTCATGGCGGCGTTGGCCGGCTCACCCTCGAGCTTGTTGGCGGCCTTGGAGGCGTCGCTCCAGCGCTTGTTGGCGGCACGCAGGTAGTCGTCGCACACGGCGAGCGCGCGGTGCGTCTCGAACTTGTACATGGCCTGCTCAAAGGCAAGGGCGGCCTGCTCGGCAGCCTCGACCACGGCGGCAGAGGCGGCACCGGCGGGGATGCAGCCGTTGCGATAGGGGCTCTCGTCGCCCTCCTTGACGGCGACGCCGTAGAAGCAGCTGCGGGCCAGGCGGTTGAAGACGCCGGTCAAAAGGGCGCTCTCCTTAAGGGCCGGGTCGATAACGCGCTTGTCGTCGCAGGCACGCACCTCGTTGCCGTCCTTGTCCTTGCCGGTCACGCGCGTGTCGTATGCCTTGGGGCTAAAGCTCACCGGCTTCTCGGATAGGCCGAGCGACAGCCAATGCGCGCGCATCTGCTCGCAGGTGTAGTGGTTGAGCAGGTCGTCTGCCGGCGGGGGAGGCGTCTGCGAGGACGAGCTGGCCTTTTTGCCCATGTAGAGCAGGTGATAGCAGGCGCTGACGGTGCTCTGCGTAAGGTTCCAACCCAGGGCCTCCCACATGGCGGTCTGCGCGATGCAGTAGAAGTAGATGTTGTCCTGACCGATAAACTGGTAGACCTGAGCGTCGTCAGAGCACCACCAGTCGCGCCAGTCGAGCGAGCTGTGCTGGTAGGTGGGCGCAGGGACCTGCGTGGAATCGGCGGCGGGCTCGCCCATGAGGGCGGCATCCTGGGCGGCGACGCCCTCGGTCACGCCGGCGGCCTTGGCATCGCGCGCGAGCACGGTGCGCGTATAGCTGATGGGCGCCCATAGGCTCTCGGGCCAGCACCAGCAGGTGACGTCGGAGACGCCATCGACCTCGGGCGCCGGAACGCCCCAGTCGATGTTGCCGGTGATGCGGAAGGGCACGAGCGCCTTGCCGCTGCGGAAGCGCACGCCGCCGTTGGCGAGCACCGCGTGGGCGTCGTCGCGCTCCTTCCAGCTGGGGAAGGTGACGGTAAAGCTGCTCTTGTTGCCCTCGGGCTCCAGCACGGTGTGCTCGGGCAGCTGGTCCTCGACGGCGTCGAAAGCCTCGCGGAACTTGTTCTGGATGTAGAGCTGAGCCGGCAGCAGCCACTCCTCCATGGTCTTGGAGACCACGGAGCGAACCTGCGGGTTCTGGGCGAGCTTGGCGGTATAGGTCTTCATAAAGTCGAGGTAGGCCGGCAGGTCGAAGTAGAGGTTGTCGACCGGGCGCAGCTCGGGCACCTCGCCGGTGAGCTGGCTCTTGGGTGCGATGAGCTCCTCGGGCTCAAACTGGTGACCCAGGTCGCACTCGTCGGCATAGGCCTTCTCGGACTTGCAGCCCTGGATGGGGCAGCGGCCGATCACCTGGCGGCCGTTGAGGAACGTGCCGGCCTTGGCATCGTAGAACTGCAGCGTGGAGCGTTTGGAGATGGTGCCCTGCTCGTGCAGGCGCTCGATAATCTCGGCGGTAACCTCGTTGTGGATCTGGGCCGCCGGCTCAAGGCCCGAGCCGCCGTAGATGTCGCAGCTGATGTTGTAGTTGTTGAGGGTCGCGGCCTGGCGGGAGTGGTTGGACTCGACGTACTCGCTAATGGACTTGTCGTAGCCCTCGTTCTCCTTGAGCTTGCGGTAGCTCTCCATGATGGGCGATCCGTAGCAGTCGGTTCCCGAGGTGAAGATGACATTCTCGCGGCCCAGGCGGTCGCGCAGGAAGCGGGCGAAGAAGTCGGCCGGGACAAAGACGCCGCCGACGTGGCCAAAGTGAAGGCCCTTGTTGCCGTAGGGCTCGCCGGCGGTAACGATGGCGCGGCGAGGCCAGCTGGGACGGTCGTTCATGGAGTATCTGGATGCCATGGGACTCCTTCGCATATAGTAAGGGCGCGGCCGGGCGCAAGGCCTGGCGACGCAGTGGTCAATTCGTGCATATCGTTCGACATTATCGCACATGCGGGCGGGTGCGTGACGGGGGCGCTATCCTAAGATGCTATGAATGAGATTTCCAACATACATGCGTTTGAAGACGAGGATTTTCTGCACGCCTGCTTTGTGTGGGGGATGGCCGTGCTTGGCGCATTTGCCGTGTGCCTGGTGCCGGTGTTTATGCTGCTGGGTGGGCCCGCGGACTTGGATGCGGCTGACGCGGGCGGTTGGACGGCCGTTTTGGGCTGGATAGTCAGCTTGGCTGCGGTTTCGGCGGCGTCATTTGCCGTGCACGAGCTGGTGCATGCGGTGTTCTTTAAGCTGTTTGCGCCCGCCGGTGCTCGGGTGACCTTTGGGGCAAATCTCGAAACCTGCATGATTTACGCCTGCGCCGAGGGCGTGGTGTTTTCGCGCCGGCGGTACATGGTCATTTGCCTGGCGCCGACGGTTGTTGTGACGGCGGCGTTTGCCCTGGGGTTTGCATTCTCGGGCTATCCGCTGCTGTGCTATCTGGCGGCCGGCTTGCATTTGTCGGGCTGTGTAGGCGACTGGTATTACGTGCGGACCATCCTGCGCGACCGTCGCATTGTCGCCTGCGAGGACACATCCTTTGGCGTGCGCTTTTTCGGGTGAGGAGATGTCGATGAAGCCGTTGTTGCTGCATGCGTGCTGTGCGCCGTGCTCTCTTGAGCCGGTCCGCCTGCTGCGCGAGGAAGGGTTTGAGCCCACAATCTGCTGGACAAACCCCAATATTCAGCCGCACGATGAATGGCAGCGGCGTTTGGACGAGCTGCGCCGGTGGTGTGCCGATGGCGACATCGAGCTTATCGAGGCGGGGGAGGACCGGGAGCGCTGGGAGGCCGGCGTGGCCCCGCTGGGCGCCGATCGAGCCCGTCGCTGTCGCGCATGCTATGCCCTGCGTCTGGCCGAGGCGTGCCGTGTGGCCCAGGAGCGCGGGTTTGAGTTTGTGGGCACGACGCTCGCCGTCTCGCCGTACCAGTTGTTCGAAACTTGCAATGATGTGTTGGAGCGTCTGGCTGCTGCCCGCGGTCTCACTCCGGTGATTCGCGATTTTCGCACGTATTACCCCGAGGCGACACGTCGTTCGCGCGAGCTGGGCATGTATCGGCAGAACTACTGCGGCTGCCGTTTCTCGGCCGTCGAGGCGGCCATGGACCGCGCCCGCATCCGCGACGAGCGCAAAGCGTCCAAAAAGTAGTTCTTTTGGGCTGGCAGCCTGCTAGGATGTAGAGCGGACTTTAGCTATATAAGGAGTATCCGACGTGTCTATGCGTACCGATGATTTTGACTACAACCTTCCTGAGGAACTGATCGCCCAGGCTCCAGCTGAGCCGCGCGACTCCTGTCGCCTGCTGGTGGTGGATCGCAAGGGCTCCCAGGCGGGAACGCCGCTGGAGCACGGCGGTACCGTTGAGCACCGCATCTTCCGTGACATCATCGACTATATCGAGCCGGGCGACGTGCTCGTCATCAACCAGACGCGCGTGATGCCGGCCCGCCTGATCGGTCGCAAAGCCGGCTCGGGCGGCGTGGTCGAGACCCTGCTGCTCAAGCGCCGCGAGGACGTGGATCCGCTGGGCCATGTTTGGGAGTGCTTGGTCAAGCCGGGCAAGCGCCTGAAGCCCGGTGCTCATATTGAGTATCGCGCCGGTGGCGCCCATGCGCCCGAGGGGGCTCCCGTGGTGCTGACGGCCGAGGTCGTCGACTTTGTCACCGATAGCCGCGGCGGCCGTCTAGTGCGTTTTGAGCCGGCTGGTTGCAACGCCGCCGGCGAGCCGCGCACGCTCGACGAGGCCATTCACGCCGCCGGTCATGTGCCGTTGCCGCCCTACATTACCGATTACGAGGGCGATCCCGAGAAATATCAGACCGTGTACGCCATGAAGGAGGAGCACTCGGCTGCCGCTCCTACGGCGGGTCTGCATTTTACTCCTGAGCTCATGGCCGCTATCGAGGCCAAGGGTGCCAAGTTTGCCGCCGTCGAGCTCGAGGTGGGCATCGATACCTTCCGTTTGGTGGAGGAGGACGACCCTACGCAGCACGTCATGCACACCGAGCGCTACCACGTGTCGCAGGAGGTTGTCGACGCCGTGCATAAGGCCAAGGCCGAGGGTCATCGCGTGATCGCCGTCGGCACTACCGCGGTGCGCTCGCTCGAGAGCGCGTTTGACACGGACGCGCCGGTGTCCGATCCGGCCGTGACGGCGCGCTATTTTGAGGGGCGTGAGGACGGGGCCGATACGCTCGGCCGCGGTGACATCGTGGTGCGCGAGAACGCTACGACGCAGCTCTACCTCATGCCTGGCTCGACCTATCACGTGGTCGACGCGCTGATCACGAACTTCCACGTGCCGCGCTCTACGCTCATGATGCTCGTGAGCGCGCTTGCCTCCCGCGACCAGATCATGGATGCCTACGCTGCCGCCATCGAGGAGCGCTACCGCTTCTTCAGCTTTGGCGACGCGATGCTCATTTGTTAGTTACGCGGTTCTACGAACCGCGTAACGGCTCGACGCTGCAAACGCCCCTAAGCGGCAATCTGACGTTCAATCGTCGGGCATGACCAGAAGGTCAATGCCCTCCTCTTTCACGTCACCTTGCTCGCTTAGGGGCGTTTTCGCTGACTTCGCCAAAACATTGGCGTTGCCGTGGTTCACTTGGCACTTGGTGGTTGTCTTTGGGCACGTTCTTAAATGACTAGTCAAAGGGTACCCTCTTGCGGCGCTTGGCACTTGACTATTGGTTGGTTACTTTCTTGTTCGACTTGTCTTTTAATAACGCCCCCAACGACTACCTTGCATCAATCTAGATAAGTTGCGGTGAGATAGTTCTTGAATTGGCCTTTTTGAAGGCTAAATAGGAACTATCTCACCGCAACTGCGTTGGGGCGTTTTTTGGCAACCGGCTTACTTGCTCATGAACAGCCAGATTGCGATGATCACCAGGATTGCGGCGATGATGCAGGCGATGGCTCCGGTGAATTTGATGCGTGAGTCGCGGGTTCGCTTGCGCACGTCGTCTTCGGCGGCTTCGAGTTGGGCAACTTCGCGCTCGGTCTCGGTATGCTCGGCCTTGTCGCGTGCCAAGGACCCGGCGAGCGATTCGGTGATCTCGGGATGGTCGTGCACCTCGGTCGCCTGCTCGATAATCGACTGCGCATGCGCGGCATCTGCCCGGGCGTTTGCGATGGCCTGCTCTTGCTCGCGGCGTGCCTTGTCCTGTGTGGCGATCTTTTCGCGCAGCTCGCGCTGGCGCGTCGCGGCGGCAGTTTTTGCGGACTGCAACTCGTCGCGCGCGGCATCTGCCTCAGCCGTTACGGCCTGGTGCGCTCGTTTAGCGTCGGCGATGGGGGCCTGTGCCTGCTCGACGGCCTGCTCGGCGGCGGCGAGTGAATGCTCAAGATCGGCGGTCACGCGCGGAATATCTTCCTCGGCCTTGCGGAGGGCGTCGGCAGCGTCGGAGATTTGCATAGACAACTCGCTGGTGCGCACGGTGTAATTGGCGGGATTTGCCGAAGGGTTGCGCTGCAGCTCGGCATACTCGCGACGCAAGGTCTCGAGCTGTGCGCGCGTAGCATCGGCAGTTTGTCGTGCGGCGGCGATACCGGCATCGCGCTCGGCCTTCACTTTGTCGCGGATGCGCTTGGAATCCTCAAGGCGACGAACGAGGCGGTTGCCGGTCTCGCGCGAGCTCGCCTCGCGGGCTTCCACGGCGTCGAGTGCAGCCTTCAGGCGGAGCTCGGTCGCATCGTCCTCTGCCTTCATTTGCTCGAGTTGGCCCTTGAGCTCCGTCGCTTTGGCGGCATGGGCATCACGGTTAATTTCAGCTGCCGCAGCGGTCTTCTGTGCCGTGGCGATTGCCTGGCGCTGGTCGGCGATGATCTGATCGTAGCGGCCTGCGATATCCCGGCGCGTCTCGAGCTCCTCTGCCTGGTCGGCGATGCGCTGCTCAAGCTCGGCTAAATGGGCGCGGGCATCGGCGAGTGCCTTCTTGGCGGCGTTCATCTCGCGCATGGCCGACGCGCCCTGGGCGATAAAAGTGCCCACGGCGTTAGCGGTGTTCGAGACGGCGCTCCCCAGGTCGAGGCTCGTGGCGGGAGCATGCGGGGTGGTCGGGTGCGCGGCCTCGGCGGCATTCGTGTCGGCAGTCTGCGGCGCGGCGATATTGCCGGTGCCGCCTTCGATCACGGAAAAGCCCGCTGCGTGCGGGTCGACCGCATCGGCGCCGATCGTGGGGTGCTCGAGTTGCAGGAACGAGGGCATGGTGCTGCCCTGGTCGGCAACCGGGGTCTCGCCGGGCACAAACGTCGAGGCAGCCTCGGCGGCTTCCTCCTCCTCGGCGTCGACATCGGCATCGGCGACAGCGTCCTTCATCGCTTTGACGGCATCCATCATGGAGTCCATGACGGCGTCGAGCTCTTCTTCCGAAGACACCTCGATGGGGCCCGCTACTTGCGGAGCGTTCTCGGCCTTGGGCTCAGTGTCGCTCGGGTCCGGCTGCTCTAGCTGCTCTTCTTTGTCTTGCCCTGCGGCGACATTAGCGTCTGCGGCCTCGTCTGCGGCGGCAGGAGCCTCCCCGACAGCGGCATCAATGCCGCCATCGCTGCTGGTAGAAGTATCGCAGTCGTCAATGGTGTCTGCGGAATCATCAATATGCTGTTGAGTCTGGGGGTCCAGCTCGTCTGTCATAGGCATGTGCTCCTCATCGTTGTTTGTCACCCTATGATAAAGTCTCGCGCCGACATCCCGCGCCCCGCAGCAAAGTTTCAAAACGTGTTCGATGGCTCGCGCCGATAGCAAAAACTCGGCCGCTCTACCCAGTTTGTACTTGACAATCCCTTCGCCGAAAAACGTTATGCCGTTCGCCTACCACGGGCTTTATTTTTCACTCGAACCCGCTAAAGTTGCATTTCAGCTTTTGGCGCGTGAAGTTGGATGCGCGCAGTCGGCGGGCGTGCCCGTCGCGATTCGAAAGGACTTTGTATGGGACTTTTCACTGGTAAGACCGTGATCGTCACCGGCGGCGGCAAGGCCACGCTCAAGGACGGCTCCGCTGGCTCCATCGGCTACGGTATCGATATCGCTTTTGCCAAGGAGGGCGCGAACCTCGTTATCACCGGTCGTAACGTCGCCAAGCTCGAAGCTGCCAAGGAGTCTCTTGAGGCTGAGTACGGCGTCAAGGTTCTGCCTGTCCAGGCCGATGTCTCCGCCGGCCAGGACAACGAGGCCGTCGTGCAGAACGTTATCGACAAGGCGATTGAGGAGTTCGGTCGCATCGACGCCGTCGTCAACAACGCTCAGGCCAGCGCCTCGGGTGTGACCATCGCCGACCACACTATGGACCAGTTTAACCTGGCCATTTACTCTGGCCTGTATGCCACCTACCTGTACATGCAGAAGGCCTATCCGCACCTGAAGGAGACCAAGGGCTCCGTGGTCAACTTTGCTTCGGGCGCCGGCCTGTTTGGCAACTACGGCCAGTGCAGCTACGCCGCTGCCAAGGAGGGCATCCGCGGCCTGACCCGCGTCGCCGCCAACGAGTGGGGCAAGGACGGCATCAACGTCAATATCGTGTGCCCGCTTGCCTGGACTGCTGCGCTCGAGAACTTCCAGGACGCCTATCCCGAGGCGTTCAAGGCCAACGTTCACATGCCGCCGGCGGGCCATTACGGCGACGTCGAGAAGGAGATCGGCCGCGTGGTCGTTCAGCTCTGCGGCCCCGACTTTAAGTATATGAACGGCGAGACCGTCACCCTCGAGGGTGGCATGGGCCAGCGGCCTTAGGGGTTACGGCGTTTTACCAAACGCCGTAACGGGCCGACGCTGCGCGGTCACCAGAGCGACAACTTGTCATTCAAAGAGGGCGGCATGACCAGAAGGTCTATGCCGCCCTCTTTTCATGCCAATTTGTTCGCTCTGGCGACCGCTCGCTGACGTTGCTAGAACATCGGCGTTGCCTTGGCTGTTGGAGATGATCCCAGATATAGTCGTTGGGGGGCGTTCTTAAACGACTATGACCCCTTTGCGCCAGTTTCTGTCGAGTCGGTGCTCCTTGCGGGTTGCCCGTATAATGGTTTGCGTATGAACCGCAACCAAGGAGTTCCAGTTTATGGACCAGAGCCTTTTTAAATTCGATCTGATCGCCGAGGATCCGACGACGCACGCGCGCGCCGGCGTGCTGCACACCCCGCACGGCGACATCGAGACGCCGATCTTTATGCCCGTGGGCACCAAGGCAAACGTCAAGGGCATCCCCACCGAGACCGTTAAGCAGCTCGGTGCGCAGATCGTGCTCGCCAACACCTACCACCTGTCCATGCGCCCCGGCGAGGACACCATCGCTGAACTGGGCGGACTGCACAAATTTATGAACTGGCACGGCCCCATCCTCACCGATTCGGGCGGTTTCCAGGTCTTCAGCCACAACGACGCCGTCAAGCTCACCGACGAGGGCGTACGCTTTATCGTCAACGACTACGACGGTCGCCACGTGTTCTGGACGCCCGAGGACAACATGGAAATCGCCATGAAGCTCGGCTCCGACATCTGCATGCAGCTCGATCAGTGCCCCGGCTATCCTGCCACGCGCGCCTACGTCGAGCGCGCCGTGGAGCTGTCAAGTATGTGGGCCGAGCGCTGCTACAAGGCTCACACCCGCGATGACCAGGCACTCTTTGGCATCGTCCAGGGCGGCATGCATCTGGACCTGCGCCTTCGATCGCTGCGCCACCTGGAGGAGTGCGGCGACTTCCCCGGTTACGGCATCGGCGGCTACTCGGTGGGCGAGGACCACGAGACCATGTTCGAGACCCTGGCACCGCTCGTAAGCGAGTACATGCCCAAGCACAAGCCGCGCTACCTGATGGGCGTCGGCAACCCCACCACCCTCGTGCGCGGTGTGGGTGTGGGCATCGACATGTTCGACTGCGTGCTGCCGACGCGCACGGGCCGCATGGGTACGGCGTTCTCCAGCGAGGGTCGCCTCAACTTCCGCAACGCGCGCTTTGCGCACGACGACGGCCCCATCGATCCCACCTGCACCTGCCCGGTGTGCACGGGCGGTTACAGCCGCGCACTCATTCGCCACATGGTCACGCAGAAGGAGATGCTCGGCGGCATTCTGCTGTCGATGCACAACATCTACTACCTGCTCAACCTTATGCAGCGTGCCCGTCAGGCCATTATCGAGGGCCGTTACGGCGCATTCGTGAGCGATTGGATGAATAGTCCTGCCGCGGTGGATTACTAAGGGCGACAGACACGCTTGCAGAGCGTGAGCAACGGCAAAGGTTGAGTGGCAGCCGCTCGTCACATTCGCTGACGCCGGCTGCGCGACCGCTGACCGATAGCTTGCAAGTGCTTGATGCATCGTGGGTACCATACCGAATAGTTGATGCTCGGGCGGGTGTTTGACGCATGGCGTCGACCCCGCCCGTTTTTCTTTTTCTCGATAGGAGTACCCATGATTAAGAATGAGAACGTCGAGGGCGAGCCCGCCTACGACGAGACGTACCGCCGCGGTCCCGTGGTCATGCGCGGCCCCATGATTCCTAAGGACAACACCTACGCCAACCTGCTGGCGCCCGAGGAGTCGACCGATTGGTTGCACGCCGACCCGTGGCGTGTGCTGCGCATTCAAGCCGAGTTTGTCGATGGCTTTGGCGCGCTTGCCGAGCTCGGGCCTGCGGTGACCATCTTCGGTAGCGCCCGCACGCCCAAGACCGATCCGCTCTACAAGGCGGCGCGCACGGTCGGTCGCAAGATTGCCCAGCGCGGCGTGGCGGTTATCACCGGTGGCGGCCCTGGCGTTATGGAGGCGGCCAACAGGGGAGCGGCGAGCGCCAACGGCAAGTCAGTCGGCCTGGGTATCGAGCTTCCGCACGAGCAGGGGCTCAACAAATACGTGAACCTCGGTATGGACTTCCGCTACTTCTTTGTGCGCAAAACCATGTTCGTTAAGTACAGCTCGGGCGCCATCGTATTTCCCGGCGGTTTTGGCACGCTCGACGAGATGTTCGAGGTGCTCACGCTGGTGCAGACGCACAAGGTCAAGCGCATGCCGCTCGTTCTGGTGGGCAGCGAGTACTGGCAGGGCCTGTTCGACTGGCTCAACGGCCCGGTGATGAGCGCCGGTATGATCAGCCCGCTCGATCCGGATCTGGTACACATTACTGACGACCTCAACGAGGCCGTCGACATCGCCCTGAGCGGGCTGATATAGGGTAGGTAAAATGGGACGGGGCTAAAAAGACTGGTCTGAAACGTTTGATACCAGTCTTTTTAGCCCCGTCCCAAATGAACTGCTTCTAAGTTGTGGTGGAATAGGGATTGATTTGCGGCTGATAAGCCAAAAACAGTCCCTATTTCACCGCAAGCGGTAAAGGTGCCCCTAGTGGATGGGCTGGTAGCGGGGGCAGTAGCTGATGGCGATGGCGTCGACGCCTACATGGGTGGCGATGGTGCAGCCGATGGGGCCGGTGCCGGCGTCTACATAGTCTTGGCCTGCGAGCGCTTGGCTGACGAGCTCCTGCTCCTCGGCGGCGCCGGTCGTGAGCACGCGCACGCTGGAGCCCGGATGCTCGGCCAAAAATGCGAGGCAATCGGCCATGGTGTTGGCAACGATGCGCTTGGCACCGCGGCCCTTTTTGATGGCCTTGATCTCGCCCGATTTCCACTCCGGCGAAACGGCCAGGCGAATGTTGAGCATTTGCGTGAGCTGGCCGGCGAGCTTGGGCGCGCGGCCGTTCTTAACGAGGTTCTCGAGCGTGCGGGGAATCAGCAGCAGGTGGGCGTCGGGCAGGGTTGCGCGGATCTGTGTCTCGGTCTCGTCCAGGCTGCGATCATCCTCGCGCATGGCAAGCGCGTACTCCACCAGCAGGCCCTCGGCGCCCGAGCCGGTGCGCGAATCGATGCAGCGCACGTCGAGCTCGTGGGTCTCGGCGACCAGGCATGCGTTGGAATAGCAGGCGGACCATTCGCTGCACAGCGAGATAAAGATCGCGCTGTCGTGGCCGTCAGCACGCACGCGGTCAAAGAGTGCCTTGAACTCGCCGGCACTCGGCTGCGAGGTGTGCGGCAGCTGCTCGGAGTCGGCCATGCGGGCGACGTACTCCTGGGCGGTAATCTGTACCTGATCGAGCAGGTCCTCGCCCTCGATAATCACATGCAGCGGAATCACGTAAATGCCGAGCTCTTGGGCGCGGGCGGGGGAGATGTCCGACGTGGAGTCGGTTATGATGGCAAAAGACATAATTGCACCTTTCGTTGGGGCGCGACGGCGCCGCCTTCTGAGAGCAAAGTGCGACAAGTATAGTGGAGTTGCTCTACATTGCTAGGTTCAATTGTTGAATAGTCAACAGTTTGAAGTGTCGGTGTGGAAATCATCAACTGGGGAAGAGGGGTGCCGATGGCGGCGCTGGAGATATGCAAGCGGTCGGTTGTGCTGTTCGATTTTGACGGCACGGTGGCAGATACGGGTCGGGCGGTGATGACCTCGACGCGCAAGACACTGGCCGCGCGCGGGTTTTCGGAGGCGCAGATGGGTGACCTGCGCCGCATGATCGGGCCGCCCCTGTGGAAGAGCTTTCACGACTTTTATGGCTTCTCCCGCGAGGAGTCGCTTGTGGTGGCTGACGAGTACCGTGCCTTTTTTGATGAGCTGGGACCGGAAGAGTATCCCGTGTTCGATGGAATCCCCGAGCTGCTCGATGGCCTTGTCGCGCAGGGGCATCGCTTGGCCGTGGCGACGTCACGCATGGAGGCAAAGTGCATTGACATGGTGGGCGAGCTCGGGCTTTCTCAGTTTGAGGCGGTGGTTGGCATGAATCCGCCGCAGGGACGCGAGACCAAGGCCGATTCGGTTCGCGATGCCCTGGCGGCGCTCGGCGCAACGGCCGACGATGCCGTGATGATCGGCGATCGCTTTAACGATGTGGAGGGCGCACACGCGATGGGCGTGCCGTGCATCGGCATCTATTCGGGCGCGGCAGCGCCGGGGGAGCACGAGGCCGCGGGCGCCGATGCGGTGGTGCACTCGGTGGCCGAGCTTGCTAAACTTTTCGCTATCTAATAGACATAATGTGAGGGGCGGGCGTACCCGTCGCTCATTGGTAAGGAGGTCGTCCATGAATCAGGTGGAGCAGAGCGTCGCTGAGTATGTCGACGAGGTCTGGGAGGATGTCGTCGCTGATATCGAGCAGCTGGTGAGTTATCCTTCCGTGGCAGTTTCTGCCGATGCGGAGCCCGGCGTGCCGTTTGGCCGCCCGGTCCGTGACGCGCTCGATTGCGCGCTCGGCATCGCGCAGAAGCTCGGCTATCAGACGAGCGACGACGAGGGCTATGTGGGAATCGCCGATATCCCGGGCCGCGGCGACAAGCAGCTCGCGACTATCTGCCACGTGGACGTGGTTCCCGCCGGCCCTGGCTGGAACACCGATCCGTTCGCGATGGAGCGTCGCGAGGGCTGGTTGCTCGGTCGCGGCGTGATCGACGACAAGGGCCCGGCAGTGCTGTCGCTTTATGCCGGCGCGTACCTGCTCAAGCACGGCATTGTTCCGCGCTACACCTTCCGCGCGCTGCTGGGCTGCGATGAGGAAGTGGGCATGTCCGACGTTCACCATTATCTGGAGAACCACGCAGACCCCGACTTTTTGTTTACGCCCGATGCCGAGTTCCCGGTCTGCAATGCCGAGAAGGGCCAGCTTGGGGCGACGTTCGTGAGTCCCAAGATCGACGGCGGGCGCATCGTGTCGTGGAGCGGCGCCGAGGCGAGCAATGCCATTCCGTCGCAGTCCATCTGCGAGCTCGCGATTGCCGCCGATGAGCTGCCGGCGCCGGTCGAGAATGCTGACCGCCTGGAGATCACGGCTCTCGACAATGGTCATGTGCAGATTTTCGCCCACGGTATTGGCGGTCACGCCTCGATGCCCGAGGGGACGATCAATGCCGTCGGCCTGATCGTGTCGTATCTGCGCGAGGCCGAGGACGCGTTTGGTGCCCGCGGCGAGCGCCTGCTGACGCCTGCCGAGCACGAGTTTGTCAAGTTTTTGGCCTTTGTGCATGCGGACGCCTATGGTCGCGGCCTGGGTATCGACGCGACGAGCCCGGCGTTTGGCCCGCTCACCTGCAACCCCGGCGTCATCCGCGTGGTGGATGGCCATATCGAGCAGGTCATCGACGTGCGTTTCCCTGATAGCACGAGCGCCGATACCATCCGCGAGCAGCTCGAGCCGCTCGTGGGGCGCTTTGACGTGACGTGTCGCCTGGGTCATGCAAAGGTGCCGTTCTCGGTGTCTGCCGACGATCCGGCCGTGAAGGCGCTTATCGATACCTATAACGAGTTTACGGGCAAGCACGCCGAGCCTTTTGCCATGGGCGGCGGCACGTACGCGCGCAACTTTGCCCGCGCCGTGTCGTTTGGCCCCGAGGAGACCGGTCTGGAGCTGCCCGCATGGGGCGGCCAGATGCACGGCCCCAACGAGTGCGCCAACGAGGAACAGCTCAAACAAGCGCTTAAAATCTACATCGTGGCCATCCTGCGCCTCAACGAACTCGAACTTTAAGGTCTCGCGGTTTCCCAATCTAAGTTGCGGTGGAATAGTTCCTAGAATGGGCCATTTGATGGCCAAGCAGGAACTATTTCACCGCAACTTTGTTTTTATTGGTGTAAAAGGCGGGTCATGCTTGGTGGCGGGTTTGTTATCCGTTTGTAAAGGCTGGGCCGGGCTTGCGGTAAGGGTCTATCAAATGCCCGTAAGAAACCGCAGATAACGCGGTTGTCGCCTGATCGGGGCCGTATCTTTCCAAACAGCAAAGCGGGCAGGGTGCCCGCGAATCGCATGTATGAAAGGAAGATCATGCTCGATCAGGCTTATTCTCGTCGTCAGTTCCTCGGCCTCGCTGGTGGTCTTGCCAGCATCGTCGGTCTCGGTCTCGTTGGGTGCGGCGGCTCCGGCGCATCCGATGCCGCCGACAAGGGTAGCGCCGCTGCTGCCGAGTCCGTCTCCGGCGAGGTGACCTACGACGGTGCCTCTTCGTTCCAGGCTCTCGTCGAGGCCGCTGCCGAGAAGTTCATGGACGCCAACCCCGATGTCTCCGTCTCCGGCTCGGGTAACGGTTCGGGCAAGGGCCTGACCGCTGTCGCCGCCGGCACCGTCACCATCGGCAACTCCGACGTCTTCGCCGAGACCAAGCTTGAGGCCGATCAAGTCAAGAACCTCGTCGACCACGAGGTCGCCGTCGTGGGCATGGGCCCCGTCGTCTCCAAGAACGTGACGGTCGACGACCTGTCCCTCGAGCAGCTCAAGGGTATCTTCTCCGGTCAGATTACCAACTGGAAGGAGGTCGGCGGCGACGACGCTGCCATCGTCGTGCTCAACCGCAAGGCCGGCTCCGGTACCCGCGCCACCTTCGAGGCCGCCGTCTTTGGCGACGAGACCGTCGACTTTAAGGGCGACGCCGAGCTCGACAAGTCCGGCGACGTCCAGACTCAGATGGGCAGCACCGACAACGCCATCTCCTACCTCGATTTCTCGCACTTTGATGACTCCAAGTTCAACGCCATCAAGGTCGAGGGCGTCGAGCCCAAGAGCAAGAATGTCACCGACGACTCCTTCAAGATCTGGGCTACCGAGCACATGTACTGCGCTAAGGATGCCGACGAGGCCACCAAGGCCTTCCTGGAGTTCATGCTTTCCGATGACGTCCAGGGCAAGCTCGTCGAGGAGCAGGGCTTTATCCCCGTCTCTGCCATGAAGGTCGTCAAGGACGCCAGCGGCAAGGTCTCCGCTAAATAAGTAATCGCCCCGGAAAGGTTTGCAATGGCAAAACAGCTGCCAAAGCGCGACCTTGAGAACGTGGGCCTGGGCGTCACGGGCGCGTGCGTTGCGCTCGTGACGCTTGTCGTTGCCGCGCTCATCTTTATGGTCGCCCAAAAGGGCCTCTCGGCTTTTGTCAAGGACGGCGTCTCGGTCGTCGAGTTTTTCACCGGCACCAAGTGGGACCTGGCCAACACGGCCAAAAACGGCCTGCCCTACACCGGCGCCCTGCCCCTGATCGTCACCTCGTTTGCGGTCATGGCGCTCTCCACGCTTATCGCGCTGCCCATCGCTATCGGCTCTGCCATCTTTGCGGTTGAGATCCAGCCTAAGTTTGGTTCCAAGGTCTTTCAGCCGCTTATTGAGCTTTTGACTGGTATTCCTTCGGTCGTCTTTGGTCTGATCGGTTTTCACGTGGTCGTCGGCCTTATGAAGAGCGTTTTCCACGTAAGCACGGGCTTGGGCATCTTGCCCGGCGCCATCGTGCTGGCCGTCATGATCCTGCCGACGATGACCACGCTTTCGGTCGATGGCCTGCGCGCCGTGCCCGACAGCTACCGCCAGGGCTCGCTCGCGCTGGGCTACACCCGCTGGCAGACCATCTGGCACGTGGTGCTCAAGTCCGCCATGCCGTCGCTCATGACTGCGGTCATTCTGGGTATGACCCGCGCCTTTGGCGAGACGCTCGCCGTGCGCATGGTCATCGGCGGTATCGAGGCCATGCCGACGTCGCTGCTGTCGCCGGCCTCGACCATCACCACCACGCTCACCACGTCCATGGCGGTCTATGCCGAGGGCTCGGCCCAGGACGATGTTCTGTGGGCGCTCGGTCTGCTGCTGATGGGCATGAGCCTCATCTTCATCCTGATCATCCATCTCATTGGCCGCAAGGGGGCGAAGGCTCGTGGCTAGCACGCGCATCCACATTGACGAGGCGAGACTCGGGCGCGTCCAAAAGCAGGACCGCATCGCCACGGGCGTGCTGACGGCGATCGTCGCCATCGTCATGCTCATCGTCGTCTCCATGGTGGCCTATATCCTGTTTGAGGGCGTCTCGACGCTGTTCCAGCCGGGATTTCTCACGCAGCCCGCGCGCGCCAACGGAACCCAGGGCGGCGTGCTCTACCAGCTGTTCGACTCGTTCTACCTGCTGCTGATCACTCTGGTCATCTCGGTGCCCATCAGTCTGGGCGGCGCGGTCTTTCTGGTTGAGTACGCGCCGAATGGGCCCATCCGCGACATCGCCTCCACCGCCATCGAGACGCTGTCCTCACTGCCCTCCATCGTTGTCGGCATGTTCGGTTTCCTGGTGTTCTCGGTGCAGCTGGGCTGGAAGTATTCCATCATCTCCGGCGCCGTCGCGCTCACCATGTTCAACATCCCCATCCTAGTGCGCGTGATTCAGCAGGCGCTCGAGGACGTGCCACAGGCCCAGCGCGATGCATGCCTGGCCATGGGCCTTACCCGCTGGGAGGCCACGCTGCACATCCTGATTCCCGAGGCCATGCCCGCCATCGTGACCGGCATCGTGCTTTCGGCCGGCCGTGTGTTTGGCGAGGCCGCAGCACTGCTCTTTACCTCGGGCATGAGCTCGCCGGTGCGTCTGAACTTCTTGAGCTTTAACCTGTCGAGTCCCACCTGCGCCTGGAACGTGTTCCGCCCCGGCGAGTCGCTCGCCGTGCACATCTACAAGATCTATGGCGAGGGCAGCCCCGAGGCTCAGCAGATCGTTTGGGGCACCGCGGCGCTGCTGATGATTTGCGTACTGCTGTTTAACGTAGCCGCCCGTATTGTGGGCAAGCAACTGGCAAGGAAGATGACGGCCGAATGAGCGAGATGAATGCAATGCCCGCAACCGAAGCGGCATCGTCCGAGACCCAAGACTTCCTGTCGAGCGTGGGGGAGAGCGAGAGGCGCATGCGTGTGAGCGGCAAGGCCGTGAGCGACGAGGTCATGCTCTCCGCCAAGGACGTCAACGTGTACTATGGCGACCACCATGCGCTGCACGATACGTCGCTCGACTTTCACAAGGGCGAGATCACGGCGCTCATTGGGCCTTCGGGCTGCGGTAAGTCGACCTTTTTGCGTAGCCTCAATCTTATGAATCGCGAGATTCGCGGCTGCCGCGTGGAGGGCGAGATCAACTATCGCGGGCGCAACGTGAACACCAAGACCGAAAACACCTACGAGCTGCGCCGTTCCATTGGCATGGTGTTCCAGCAGCCCAACCCCTTCCGCAAGTCTATTCGCGACAACATCACGTTTGCGCCCGAGCGCCACGGTATCACCGACCGCGACGAGCTCGACCGCATGGTCGAGGAGAGTCTGCGCGGCGCGGCGCTGTGGGACGAGGTCAAGGACAAGCTCGACAAGAGCGCCTATGCGCTTTCGGGTGGTCAGCAGCAGCGCCTGTGCATCGCGCGCACGCTGGCGCTCAACCCCGACGTGATCTTGTTCGACGAGCCCTGCTCGGCGCTCGACCCCATCTCGACGCTGGCGATCGAGGACCTCATGTCGTCGATCGTTGCCGACCGTGCCATCGTCATCGTGACGCACAACATGGAGCAGGCGTCGCGCGTGTCCAACCGCACGGCGTTCTTCTACATGGGCGATATGGTCGAGTACGACGAGACTGACGAGATTTTCCAACGGCCCAAGGATAAGCGGCTGAATGATTACCTCACCGGCATGTTCTCCTAGTCCGGGGCATGCTTGAGGCCCGCGGCGGCCACGGTTGCTACGGGACTGATTGGAGAGGCGGGTCATCTCTTTTGGGAGATGGCCCGCCTTTTTGTGTCGTGTGCGGCCCGCCTTTTCGCTGCTATCATGGACAACGTTGAATTTCTACGAAGGAGCAGGGCATATGGCGATTCTTTTGGGATGCGATTCCGTCAGCCTAGAGTTTCCCACCAAGCATATTTTCGATAGCGTGACGCTCGGCGTGGGCGAGGGCGACCGCATTGGTATTGTCGGTAAAAACGGCGACGGCAAGTCGACGCTGCTGAGCGTGCTCGCCGGCACGCTGGAGCCCGACGACGGCCGCGTGACGCACCGCCGCGGCACCACGATCGGCCTGCTCGGCCAAAAGGACCAGCTGGCCGATACTGATACCGTGCATCATGCCGTCGTGGGCGACACGCCCGAGTACGAGTGGGCGTCGAGTCCGCGTACGCGCCAGATCCTCGCCGGCCTCATCAGCGACGTGCCCTGGGAGGGCACGGTGGGCGAGCTTTCGGGCGGTCAGCGCCGCCGCGTGGACCTCGCGCGCCTGCTGATCGGCGACTACGACGTGCTCATGCTCGACGAGCCCACCAACCACCTGGACATGCGCGCCATCAACTGGCTCGCGCGTCACTTAAAGGCCCGCTGGCAGCGCGGTCAGGGCGCCATGCTCGTGGTCACGCACGATCGCTGGTTCTTGGACGAGGTCTGCACCAGCATGTGGGAGGTCCACGACGGCCAGGTCGACCCCTTCGAGGGCGGCTACTCGGCATATATCCTTCAGCGCGTAGAGCGCGACCGCATGGCCGCCGTCACCGAGGAGCGCCGCCGCAACATGGCGCGCAAGGAGCTCGCGTGGCTGAGCCGCGGCGCCCAGGCTCGTTCCACCAAGCCCAAGTTTCGCGTTGAGGCTGCTCGCGAGCTGATCGCCGACGTGCCGCCCGTGCGCGACGAGCTGGAGCTCAAGCGCCTCGCCGTGAGCCGCCTAGGCAAGCAGGTCATCGACGTGATCGACGTTGATACCGGCTATGCGGATACCGACGGCGCGCCCAAGCAGGTGCTCTCCGACGTGACCTGGCTTATCGGCGCGGGCGACCGCTATGGTCTTTTGGGCGAGAACGGCGCCGGCAAGTCGACCTTGCTCGATGTGATTCAGGGCAAGATTGCGCCCACGCGCGGCCGCGTGAAGATTGGCCAGACAGTGCGCTTTGGCGTGCTGTCGCAGCAGCTCGAGGAGCTCGAGCCCTACATGGGCGACACGATCCGCGAGGTGCTGAGCAACTATAAGAAGTATTACGTCATCGACGGCAAGGAGACCTCTCCCGAGAAGCTTTGCGAGCGCCTGGGCTTTACGACGCAGCAGCTCTGGAGCCGCATCGGCGACCTTTCGGGCGGCCAGCGCCGTCGCCTGTCGCTGCTGCTGACAATCCTGGACGAGCCCAACGTGCTTATCCTGGACGAGCCGGGCAACGACCTGGATACCGATATGCTCGCGATTGTCGAGGACCTGCTCGATGGCTGGCCCGGCACGTTGATTCTGGTGACGCACGACCGCTTTTTGATGGAGCGCGTGACCGACCAGCAGTGGGCACTGCTCGATGGCCATCTGACGCATATGCCCGGCGGCGTCGACCAGTACCTGCGCCTGTGCAACGCCACCGCCGAGGGCGAGCCCGTGGGCGCGCCGAGTGCCAAGACCGGCACGTTCGACACCGGTGCCGCGGCAGCTGCGGCCGAAAAGCCCAAGTCGAGCGGTCAGCCCAACGGCCTGTCCAACGCCGAGCGCCAGAAGCTCCGCCGCGAGGTGAGTTCGCTCGAGCGCAAGATGGAGACGCAGCGCGCCCGCGTTGAGGAGGCCGAGGCAGCAATGGCCCAAGTCGATCCCACCAACTACACGGCGCTCGGCGAGCAGCAGGCAAAGATCGACGAGGCTCACGCCGCCATGGACGAGCTGGAGATGGCGTGGCTCGAGGCGAGCGAAAAGCTCGAGGGCGAGGAGTAGACGAGGATGATCAAAGCCGCGTTTTTCGATATCGACGGCACGCTGCTGAGCTTTAAGACCCACCGGATTCCGGCGTCGGCGCAGCAGGTGCTCGACAGCTTTCACGAGCAGGGGATCGCATGCGTGATCGCCACGGGTCGCCCGACCTACCAGATGCCGGACTGGCTGTTCGACCTGGGCTGGGATGCGTACATTACGCTCTCGGGTCAGCACTGTTTTGATGCCGAGGGGGTTTACCGCAGCTGTCCGATCGATCCGGACGACGTTGCGGTGATTGTGGACCAGGTGGCGCAGGGGCGCTATGACTCGCTGTGCATGCAGGGCGAGAACTCGTTTGTGAACCGCCTGTCCGAGCGCGTGGTGACGGCTGGCAGCAACGCGGGAATCGTCTACCACGAGGAGCCGTTTGAGCACGCCTTTGAAGCACCGGTCTACCAGTTCTGCGCCTTTGTGGACCCGGCCGACGAACATATCGTGACCGACGCCGTGTCGCATTCGCTCACCACGCGCTGGTGCGACCTGTTCTGCGACATTATTCCCGCTAACGGCGGCAAGGACCTGGGTGTGGCGGCGACGCTGGAGCGTCTGGATATCGACGCGAGCGAGGCGATCGCCTTTGGCGACGGCGAGAACGACCTATCGATGTATTCCGCCGTGGGCACGAGCGTGGCCATGGGTAACGCACAGGACACGGTGAAAGCTGCGGCGACCTATGTGACGACCGCCGTGGACGACGACGGAATCTACAACGCCGCGAAGCACTTTGGACTGTTATAACTGCGGCTCGGCACTTAGGGATGCTCCTTTTCTGCCGGCAGCTGGGGGACACTCCTTGCGGGGCGTCCCCATTTTGTTTTCGTCCCGCACGTTTTGTGAAACACGGCTAACTTTTAGACAAAGTAGTAAGACATGGGCAACTTTTGCGGTAAAGTTAGCCGTGGAAAGTATCCAAAGGCTAACTAGCAATCATCGCGAAAGGCGGCCCATGGCCCTACGTGAATCCGGAGAAGACTATCTCGAATCGATCTACGTTCTGTCGGAACGTCAGGGCGTCGTGCGCTCGATCGACGTTGCGGAGTACCTCGGTGTAACTAAGGCGAGCGTTTCCAAGGCCATGGCGACGTTGGAAAGCAACGGCTATGTCGAAATGGGCAAGCGAGATGTTCATCTGACGGAGCGTGGCCTGGAGGTCGCTCGTCAAATGTGGGAGCGTCACTGCTTTTTCGTGGGGCTGCTAGAGGATGCGGGTGTTTCGGCTGAGGTCGCGTCGCAAGAGGGCTGCCACATGGAGCACTGCCTGAGCGAGGAAAGCTTCGAGAAACTGAGGGCGATGCTGAACCGGGGCGAGGCGACGGGCCAAGCGGCGGAATCCTAACGAACCCCCAGTAGCGCGGAGTTCGCGCAAAGCGCGAAGCAGCGACCGGGACCAGCGGCCCTTTCGGCCAAGTCCATTTCAGCAAAGGAGCCCCGCCAGCAAGCGATGCCCAAGAACTGCCAGCTACGTCACCGCAGGCCGGGACCGGGCTTGGTTTTGAAAACATTCCACAGCGCGAGGCCCGCCTTTCCGTTGCTCCGCAGGAGCAGGAAAGACGGGCCTCATGCGCGAGGACGTTTTCAAAACCAAGCCCGGTCCCGGCCGGACAGCCCACGAACGCTACAGGTTCTTGACACCCATCGCGCGCATGGCATTCAGGATGGCGATAATCGCCACGCCTACGTCGCCGAACACGGCAAGCCACATATTGGCGATGCCCAGCGCCGCGAGCACCAGAATCAGCAGCTTAATGCCCAGCGCAAAGATGATGTTCTGCCAAACAATCGTCATGGTCTTGCGTGCCACGCGGATCGCGCGGGAAATGTTGGACGGCTTGTCGTCCATGAGCACGACATCGGCGGCCTCGATCGCAGCGTCAGAACCCATAGCGCCCATGGCAATGCCCACATCGGCGCGCGTAAGCACGGGCGCATCGTTGATGCCGTCGCCCACAAAGGCGAGCTTGCCCTTGCCACTCTCGGTTGCAAGCAGCGCCTCGACGCGCTCGACCTTATCGCCCGGCAGCAGCTGCGCGTGGAACTCGTCGAGACTGAGTTGCTTGGCCACAGACGCCGCAACCTCCTCGCGGTCGCCCGTGAGCATGACGGTGCGCTTGACACCGGCGGCGTGCAGGTCGCGAATCGTTTGCTCAGCATCGGCCTTGACGGTGTCTGCAATCACGATGTGGCCGGCGTACACGCCATCAACGAGCACATGCAGAATCGTTCCGATGACCTCGCAATCGGGCGCTTCGACTCCGGCCGCGGCGAGCATCTTTGCGTTGCCAACGACGACGTGCTTGCCGTCGATGGTTGCCGTCACGCCATGGCCCGCGTCGTTGGTGGAGTCGCTTACGCGCTTGGGGTCGACCTCGCCCTGGTAGGCGACACGTACGGACTGCGCGATGGGGTGATCGGAGAACGACTCAGCAAGGGCTGCGACTTCGAGCAACGACTGCTCGGTATAGCCGGCCTCGGGGTGTACCGCGACCACCGAGAACGTGCCGTTGGTGAGGGTGCCCGTCTTGTCAAAGACGACGGTGTCCACGTCGGCGAGCGTCTCGAGGTAGTTAGAACCCTTGATGAGAACGCCCAGCTTGGACGCGCCGCCGATGCCGCCAAAGAAGCTCAACGGTACGCTGATTACGAGCGCGCACGGGCAGCTGACGACCAAGAAGGTCAGGCCGCGCAGAATCCAGTCGGACCAGGCACCGGTGACCAGGCCACCGCCGAGCGCGAGCACCGCGGCAGCGCCGGTGACGGCGGGCGTGTAGATGCGGGCAAAGCGCGTGATGAAGTTCTCGGTGCGTGCCTTCTTTTCGCTGGCATTCTCCACGAGTTCCAGGACGCGTGCGACGGTGGACTCGCCAAAGGGCTTGGTGGTGCGCACGTGGATGAGCCCCGTCATGTTGATGCAGCCGCTGATGATATCGTCTCCGGTTTTGGCCGGGCGGGGGACCGACTCACCGGTAAGGGCGGCGGTGTCGAGCTGGGTTTCGCCCTCGACGATGACGCCGTCGATAGGCACGCGCTCACCGGGCTTGACCACGATCACGGTGCCGACGGCGATGTCATCGGGGAAGACCTGCTCGAGTGTGCCGTCGGGGTGCTCGACGTTAGCGTAGTCGGGCGCGATGTCCATCATGGCACTGATCGACTTGCGGCTCTTGCCCACGGCGTACGCCTGAAACAGCTCGCCGACCTGGTAGAACAGCATGACGGCGGCGCCTTCGGCCATGTGCGGGTCGGTATCGGGGAAGAGCACCATGGCAAACGCGCCGATGGTCGCGACGGCCATGAGGAAGCTCTCGTCGAAGGCCTTGCCGCGGCGGATGTTATTGAATGCCTTTTGCAGTACGTCGTAGCCGGCAATCAAAAACGGCACGAGGAACAGCACAAAGCTGGCGTAGATGTCGCCCGGGGTGCCGAATGCGGCAGTGAGGGTGCCGAGCTCATCGAGGGCGTACACCACGGCAAAAATGCCCAGCGCTACCAGGATGCGGTTGCGCTTATGCTCGAGTGATTCTTTTTTCTTGCGCTTCTTCTTTTTCTTTTTGGGGTCGGCGGTGGCCATGACTCGTATCCTCCCATTTGAATGTATGAACATTCGCTCATATAATTTCGCGAGCAAAGGCCGCAGCAAGCGCGGCCTTGCAGGTTGGCGTAAACCTTGGCTAGAGAATGATCTCGCAGTCCGGCTCGGCGTCGGCGGTGAACTCCACAACGCGGTCGAGGACCTCGTCGAACTCGGCGTCATCGGCCTCGAGCGTCAACTTCTGGGTCATAAAGTTGACCGAAACGGATTTGACGCCCTCGAGCTTGGCCAACTCGTCCTGAAGCTCGCGCGCACAGTTGGCGCAATCGATCTCATCGAGCTTGTACTGCTTTTTCATGGTGGGTTCCTTTCCCGTTTTTGCGGCTTGGGTGCAGGCCGCGCTGGTACCGTGGTTGGTTGCTATTCGCAGATATGGCTCATGCCCTGGTTGAGCATGGTGTAGACGTGGTCGTCGGCGAGCGAGTATAGGATATTGCGCCCGTCGCGCCGGAATTTAACCAGGTGCGACTGCTTGAGTGTGCGCAGCTGGTGCGACACCGCGGACTGCGAGGTTTCGGTCGCTTCGGCGATGTCTGCCACGCAGAGCTCGCGGCCCATGAGGGCGTAAAGGATCTTGATGCGCGTGGTGTCGCTGAAGACCTTGAACAGGTCGGCGAGGTCGTAGAGAAGCTCCTCGTCGGGAAGGTCCTCGGGCGAGCAGGTGGTCGGGATCGCGGGTTCGGTGGCCTCGATGTCGAGTTTCGTTTCATCAACGCGGATGCTCATTGCAATATCCTTTCATATGAACATGCGCTCATATAATTTACTTTCGATTATATGAGTGCATGTTCATATGTCAATGACGTTCAGGTAATTCGTTGTACAAAATGATGGGGAATAGTGGACGAGATCCCGGACTGAGCGTTTTTTGATAGTCGATGCCAAGGTGGGTACCCTCGTGCCGTGCAAAAAATGGAGTATTCTGCAACTATAGGGGTCCGCTAATTTATTGCAGGTCATATAATGCAGTTCAAGAGTTATCTTAGGGTGTTAATCCGATGAGTTCTTCCTCAAATGTTGCCTAACGCTCTCACGCAAGAGTGATTTCGCTCCACATTTGGATCCACTCGAGGGTGATAGACACCCGACCCTGCTGAATACTCGCAATTTTGCACGTCGCTAGGGTACCCACCTTGTTAGCCGGCCTAGTCTCCGGCCCCGAAGACCCTGCCCTCGGGCGCGAGGCTGCTTGTTTGGGCAAATGATGGGCTGTCGGATTCGACTGTCTGCATGTCATCGATTGCTGTAACTTCATTAATTGTCGGGTCATCCAGCGTGATGCCTTCGAGTGTTGCTTTTTCGAGGTCGATTCGTTGGCGCTCTTCGGAATCCTGGCGAAGCTGCTTCTGAATTCGCCTTTTCTCTTCTATAAACCTTCTGAGCACAAACTGTCTCAGGTCCTCTTGCATGATTTGAAAGTCTTTTGGTAGACGCGAGGGGCGTACGCCCTCTTTCCGCTGGATTGCTTCCATGACCCTAACGAAAGAGCTGGCATGCATAAAGGAATAACGGCTGACGGTGATGATTCCGTATCCCATGGACGCAAGCGCATTCTTGCGTTCCTCATCGATGGCGCGGTCTTCTTCCGCGTCATGATAAAAACCGTTGTATTCAATGTCTGTGCGAGATTTCTTTAGATACGCATCCATAAAGAACTTTTTGCGTCTCGTGAGATTCTTTGCGGCGGCGGTGACCTGCACCTCGTAATCGGTCTCAATTCCCTTAATACCAAGCCCTCCTTCGCTTTTGGGCAGCGTTAGCATCATGACAAATGCCGTTTCCATGGGAGACCGGCATCCGTCGCGTACACATTGGATCGCCTTTCGGGCAAGGGCCAAACCGTCGCATCTGGTAATGGAATTAAAGAACTGCTTTAACCTCTCGGTCGAGGTGAGCGCGAAACGCTCGTTATAAGAGGTGGAAGAGCCGGTTCCAAGGGAGTAAGCGCTGCACAATTCAAAGTAGTACTCCACCAGTTCGCGAAAAGGGAGATAGGTGGCGGCTTGAAGTGCGCAAAGCTCAACGCCAACAATGAAGATGCCATCTTTGAGCTCGATGAAGCGTGAGCTCGAGAATCGTTTTGAAGACATGTGGCATTGACAGTTCATTGCATAGCGCGCATTCCTGCGATCAAACACCATCACCTCGAGGGAATCATTTGCGCCGAGGGAAACATCATGTTTGGTGAGCCATTCTGCGGCTGCGTCAAGGAGCGTTCCGGTGGGACATGATCCGTAAATCGCGGCAGGGTTACAGGACTCGATGCCTTTCGCAGACACCGAATGCACGGCCTGGTAGACCGCTTTTGCAGTGGTATGTGACAATACGATACTCATGGTATATATCGTGTCAGCTAATGCCGTGTTGATGGCGCTGAGTGAAAAAGTCGTTTTAGAGGTCTAACCAAATGCTGTCCAAAAGCTTGACGCAATTATGAGTTGGTATGCCCTAAATAAAAGTTTTCGCAGCTTAGCTATAGCATATAACTACTCAATTGCTGCACATTTGATTGTGATGCATCACCATTCGACAACGAATTACGTGTCGGGAATTGGCCAAAATCGTTCAAAATGAGGGTTCAGAATTTGTGATGGCAGATCTATCTGTGGAATGTAGGGCGGCCCCGCTGCGGGGTTTTCCGCTGCGAGGCCGCTCGTGATCTACGCCGGAGTTTGTCGTAGACGTTTCTACTTGGCAAACAGGTTCTTGAGGTTGAACTCGGCTTGGACGGTGCGGAGCATGAGGTCGGTGTCGTCCAGACCCAGATGCTGCTCGTTGGCATCGGCGGCGAGGGTGCCACGGCGGCGCGCCCAGTTCTCGAGCGCGGCGGGCGCGGACTCGCGGGGGAGCGAGCGCACGTCGGCGTCCAAGCTGCGGCAGATCTGGCGCGAGTCGATGACGATAATCTTACCCGCGCGGCGTGCCTCGGCGTAGCCGTCCAGGTGGATCTTGAACCAGCTGTCCTCAAAGGCGGCGTTGTGTGCCATGTACGGGTACTTCTTCATAAGCTTGAGCAGCTGCTTCTGCAGTTCCTTGTTCTCGCGGAATGGCTTTTTGCCGTCGATGTCGTCCCAGGTGATGTGGTGGATATTCGACAACGGCACATCCTCGCCGCGGTAGATGTCGGGCAGGCCGCAGTAGTGTGCCTCGGCGTCGTGCGGGACGGCGTCGCTGGTGAGCTCCATGATCTCCCAGCCCACGTTGATGATGTAGCCGCGCTCGGGTGCACGGCCGGTGGTCTCGATGTCGATACCGAGCACGGTGCCCTGGATGGGCTTGCGGGCGTAGGCCACGCCGAGCGCGTCGCGGTCGCCGCGGATCTCGCGCATGACCGACGCGGCGGTGCGCTTTTGCATCTTACCGATGGCCGCGCAGGTGTCGGCATCGGACAGGCCGCGCGAAAGCGTCGCGGGCGTCACGTTGCGTAGGCGTGCCTCGCCAATCTGGTCGCACAGGTCGCGGTTGCGGTCAGCCAGGTCGCGCACGGTGGCAAAGTCGAAGCTGGGGTCGCCCTCGGCGGTAAAGTATTCGGTTTCGAGCACCTTAAGGGCCTCCTCGCCCTTCTGGCGCTCGGACTCCATGGCGCCGTGATCGCCATAGATAAACATGGGAATAAACGGCTGGCGCTCGTATTCGAGTGCTTGTGAAACGTTCATATAACTGCTCCTTGGATGGGCCGCGTCGTGCGGCTCAGGGTCATTAAGATGTGGCGAGATGATAGTTTACCATGGGCAACTATTGGCATCGCGCCTAGGACAACTACAATACCCTAGTTGACCGCTAGGACTTTTACAATGCTGCCGAAAGACACGAAAGGTTCCATCCGTCATGGATTTGCTGATTGATATTCTGCTCGACGCCGGCAAGGACACGCTCTCGCTGCTGCCGTTCTTGTTGGTGACGTATCTGGCCCTCGAGACCTTGGAGCACGTCGCGGGCGACCGCGTTAACGGGGCCATCAAGCGCGCCGGCGCCGCGGGTCCCGTGGTTGGCTCGTTGCTGGGTATGGTGCCGCAGTGCGGCTTTTCGGCCATGGCGGCAACGCTGTACGCCGGTCGCGTCGTGACCTTGGGCACGTTGGTGGCGGTGTTCCTTTCGACCTCCGACGAGATGCTGCCGCTGCTACTTGCCGAGCAGGTTCCCGTGCAGACTATGGCGATGCTTTTGGCTTCGAAAGCGCTGATCGCACTGGTCACGGGCTTTATCGTAGATGCCGCCATTCGCGGTCTGCGCCGCAACGCTCGCGCGCATGCGGCGATTCGCCGTACCGTGCTGGGAACCGCGGCCAACCCGGCCCACGTGAACTGCGCGCACGACGACCACACTGGCGGTGACATCATCGACGAGGTGGCCGAGGCGGGCGTGAGCGCCGACCACATCCACGAGTTGTGCGAGCGCGACCATTGCGGCTGCGATGATGATGAAGATGAACACGAGCGCGACCACGGACACAGCCATGACCACGGTCACACGGGCGAGCATGAGCACCACCACGACCACGGTCACTCCCACGAAGGGACGCCTGTCCTGTCGATCATCCGCAGCGCGATCTCGCACACCGTCCAGGTCTCGGTATTCATTTTTCTGGTGACGCTGATTCTGGTCGCCGTGCTCGAGACGTTCGGCGAGTCCGCAATCGAGCAGTTCCTGCGCGGCAACGAGACGCTCGCCGTCCTGGGTTCGGCGCTTGTCGGCCTGATCCCCAACTGCTCGGCGAGCGTGGTCATTACGCAGCTGTACCTGGAGGGCGCGCTACAGCTGGCGCCGATGCTCGCCGGCACGCTCATTTCCGCCGGCGTGGGCTACCTGGTCCTGTTCCGCACCAACCGCAGCGCCCGCGAAAATGCCGTGTTCCTGATCATGATGTACGTCATCGGCGCTGGCTGGGGACTCATCCTCTCCGCCGTTGGCCTTTAAGTAGATTATTGGGACATGTCTTACGATCTACCCCTGTGACCAGGGCATTCCCCGCTGCCAAAACAAAAAGGTAGATTTTTAGGCATGTCCCAAAAATCTACCTTGGTTAGTGCAGCAGCTCAGTGAGGTTGCGTTTAAAGCGGGCGCGATCTTCGCTGGTAAATGCTGCCGGACCGCGAGTGCGTCCGCCGGCGCGGCGTACCTTCTTTTCCTCGTGGCGAATAAACAGCTGCATGTCGATAGTCGCCTTGTCGTACACGCGCCCGCGCACACCGATGGCGGCGGCATCGCGCCCGAGCACCATGCTCGCCAAGCCAATGTCCTGCGTCACGACCACGTCGCCCGCCTGCAGGCGTTCGACAATGGCAAAGTCGGCGCTGTCGGCGCCCACGCTCACATCGAGCGTCGTGACCCAAAATCCGCGTCGCGCGTGCTCGGCATCGCGCGGGTCGTCGCGGCGAATGTGCCGTTCCAGGTTTTGCGTGCTGTTGCCGGCGATAACAACGGCGACGCCCGCCCGCCGCGCGCAATCAATCGACTCGCGCGTGACCGGGCAGGCGTCGGCATCAATAAAGAGCGTTCGCGGCATCTAGTGCACCAGTTTGCCAAATTGAATAGCGCGAACAATCAGCGTTACGCCAAACACCAGCAGTGCGGCGCCGCTAAAGATGACGAGCATCTTGGCCGACCACAGCGGATAGATAAACACGAACATGCCGGCGATGATGGAGAGCGCGCCGCTCAGGATGGCGAGGGCACGGTTGGACGAAAGCTCGGACTCCAGAATGGACATGACACCTTCGACGATCCAGCCAAAGCCGGCCACGATAACCACCATCGTGGTGAGCGTCGCGGTCGAGAAGGCCTGGTTGCGCAGGATTATGACGCCGCCCAAGATAATGAGTAGGTTGGAGATGATGCTCGTCACGCGCCAGCCGGTGGGCAGCAGTGGCTCGAAAACAGCGGTAAACAGCCTGATCGCGGCCGTGATCACAAAGTAGAAGCCCAAGACGGTCGTTAAGAAGACGAGGGACTTGGCGGGCGCAAACAGCAGTGCGATGCCGGCGACGAGCGCCAAGACGCCCGTGATGGCGTAAATCCAGCGCACGGCCTTGACGGCCTTGCCTGCCATGCTTTTCTCGTCAAATCCAAACTGGCTCGATTTTTGGTCATCGTTCTTAAAGATGCCCATAATGCCTCCTTTCCGTGCGGCGTAAGCCTTGATTGTTACAACCAGTATCGCCTAAAGGCGCTGGCGTATGGGTCGGGGAGGGCGAAACGTAACCCAAAGGCCCCGAATTGTTTCCGTTGTTCCCCACGTCGCGATTTTCTATTCAACAGGTGTAGAACATTGCAGCCCTGTTCGTTATTGCCTACGTTTTAGGTTAGATTTTCCTAAGGACAATTGGCTTGTATTGGGGGTCCCTATGAACGAAGCAGTTCCCGAGGCGCCGGTAAGCGCTGAGTCGATGGCGAAGCAAGGTTGCGAAAAGCTCGGCCTGGACACGTTTGACGCGCTGGTCCGCCGCGCCCGCACGTGCCGTCGCTTTGACGAGTCCATGCGCGTGCCGCGCGAGTTTTTGCTCGAGCTGGCGGAACTGGCGCACCTGGCTCCGTGTGGTGCCAATGCTCAGCGTCTTCGTTTTCATGTGGTGAGCGGTTCCGAGGATTGCGCGCGTGTATTTGACGAGCTCGCATGGGCCGGCGCACTTAAGGATTGGCCGGGTCCTGCCGAGGGCGAGCGCCCGACCGGCTACATCGCGATTCTGGCTGAGCGCGCCGTTCCGGGCAAGCCCACCGCTCCCATTACCGAGGTCGACACGGGTATTGCCGCGCAGACGATGATGCTCGCCGCCCGCAGCGCCACGCCCGAGGTGGCAGCCTGCATGTTCAAGGCCTTTACGCCCCACGCGATCGATGCCATGGGGCTCGATAACGACAAGTATGAGCTCAAGCTGATCATGGCTTTTGGCGTTCCGGCCGAGACGCAGGTGATCGATGCGATCGATTCCAACCCCGACGGCTCCATCAATTATTGGCGCGACGAGGCGCGGGTGCACCACGTACCCAAGCGTCCGCTTGCCGACGTGCTGCTGTAGTTGTGCGTCGTTGCGGTGCAATCCGGCGGCAAAATCACCACAAAGGCTCCTGTCCCCTTTGTGGTGGTACGAGGGGAGGGTGTGTGGCAGATCTGTATTTGGTGCGGCATGGGCAGACTGAGCTCAATGTGCAGAGCATTTTGCAGGGCTGGCACGATTCGCCGCTTACGGCGCGCGGGCGCGAGCAGGCGCTGACGGCGCGTACGGCGTTTGCGGCGCGTGGCGTGGCCTTTGATCATGTGTATTCCTCGCCGTTGGGCCGGGCGCGGCATACGGCCGAGCTTATCGTTGGCGAGGGCCGTTCCATTGAGCTGGTCGATGACCTGCGTGAGTGGCATTTTGGCTCGCTGGAGGGCACATCAAATCGCGAGATGCCGCCGCAGCCCTGGGGCGATTATCCGGTGGCCTTTGGCGGTGAGTCGGAAGTGCAGCTTCAGTCGCGCATGGTCGCGGTGCTGTCCCGCATCATGGCCAGGCCGCAGCACGACTGCGTGCTGGCGGTTTCCCACGGCTCAGCCTGCCAGGAGTTTCTTGAGTATGTGACTGGCAGGGGAGAGCTACCCGACAACGGTGCCGTGCTTCATTTTGGCTATTGCGACGGGGCGTTTTCGCTCCTTGATTGGTAACGAACGAAAGGACCCCTATGAATAAAGACCTGTATCTGGTTCGCCATGGACAGACGATATTCAACCTTAAGCGCATTATTCAGGGTTGGAGTGACTCGCCGCTCACGCAGTTGGGCTGCGACCAGGCGGCGCGCGCCGGCATGTTTTTGCGTGCGCGCGGCATTGAGCCCGACCACGCCTACACCTCGACGCTGCACCGCACCGAGCAGACCATCGCCAACCTGTGGCCGGGTCTTACCTACGAGCGCCTAGACGGTCTGCGCGAGTGGTTCTTTGGCGATTTTGAGGCTGAGCGCGTGGTGCTCATGCCCGAGCGCCCGTGGCGCGATTTCTATCGTCAATTTGGCGGCGAGGGGCAGATGCAGGTGCGCCAGCGCATGGTGGCGACGTTGACCGATCTTATGCGTCGCCCGGACCACGAGTGCGTGCTCGCGGTGAGTCACGGCTCGGCCATCAAGGAGTTCATGGACCATACCAAGGGCGCGGCGGCCGATGAACGCGATCGCGTTCCGGGCAACTGCTCGGTGCTACACTTTGCGTTTGACGACGAATCCGACACGTTTGAGCTGGTCGAAGTCTTTACGCAGGAAGACTACGCGCGCGAGTTGGGGCTTGAACCGCTCGTGGCTACTGCGGGTCCGCAGCGCGGATAACGTGAGCGCGGCGGCACGGGTCGCCGGCTAACTTCTCGACGCAAAAGGGGCGGAGATGCATGTACCTGCCGCATCTCCGCCCCCTGTTTGTTGAGCTGCCGATTTTTGTGCTGGGCGGTCTGGTCTTGCTAGAACCGCGCGACCTGGTGCGTGAGCAGGCCTGTCGGAACCTGCGGCGCGGCGCCGCTGACCTGCGCGGCGGGGAAGAGCACGGCAACGGTAAAGTTGAACGGCTCCTTGCCGGTGTACGTTCCGGCGGCACGGGTCTCATCGGCCAGCAGCTGCGACGCCCCGGTCAGAGCGGCGGCGTAGGCGGGGTCGTCGGCCAGTGCCGGCTCCGGTGCTTGGTCGAGCATAGCGCGGATGGCCCCGACGGCGTCCTCGCGCTTGACCTCCCACGCGCGGTGCGTAATGCCCGCGGGGTCGGTAACGGCGTAGAGCGACGCGCCCTCTTTGGCGGCGCCCAGGATGATATCCATGACGGGCGAGGCCTCGTAGGCGAGCGACACGGGGCGCGGCTGCACCTTGAGCTCGGCGATCGCGCGCGCAGCGGCGGCCACGTCAGCGCTGGCATCGCCCTTGTCGCCCGCAAGTACACTCGTCGGGCAGATCGCCACGACACCCGTCACGCGTCCCGGCTCGCCCGAGCATTCGTACACGTAATACGCCGCACCCGGGTCCTTGAGCATCAGACCATCGGCAATGGCTCCGCGCAGAGCATCGTTGCCGCTCAGGATGCTGCCCATTGCAGGCAGCGCCTCGAGCACGCGGTCCTGAGCCGGGCGGATGCAGGGAAACGGAAGTGCTTTCATGGGCGGTCCTAACGCACGAGTCGGTTTGTTCGCGGCTTATTATGCCCCAACTTGGCCGCTCGCGTCCCAGAGCACGTTATCGACGAGCGCGATTAGCACCTGCTGACAACGAACGATATCGGCGTGGGGCACATATTCGTTGGGCTTGTGCGCGAGCGCGAGCGACCCGGGACCGTAGCTCATGCAATTGCGGTTACCTGTCTTGCCGGCAATGACGGCGGTGTCGGTGTAGCCGGTAAAGAAGCCGACGGTCGTGTCCGCGTCCGTCACGTCATCGGCGGCACGCTTGAGCACTGCTAGAAGGGGAGAGTTCGGGTCGCGCTCGATGGCGGGGCGGTCGCCCGTCACGGTGTAGCTGCCATGGCAACCGGGAACGGCGGCTTCGGCGACGGCGATGGCCTGCTCTACCATGCGCGTCGCGGCGGCCGTATCGGTCGGCGGGGTCAGACGCATGTCGACCCAGACTTTGGCGCGGTCGGGCACGACATAGGGGCGATATCCGCCCTCGATTTGGCCAAACGTGATGGTCGAAGGCCCCAGCTCATCGTGCGCGGGCAGCGCCACAAACGCGCGACGGAGCGAACACACGACCTCGGCCATGGCGGCGACGGCATCCGCGCCCTTCCACGGCTGGCTCGCATGCGCCGTTACGCCAGCCATTTCAATCTCGAACCACGTGCGCCCCTTGTGCGCCACCTGGATCTGTCCGTCGGTGGGTTCGGTGTCCAGCACCCAATCACGCGAGCCGACCCAGCCGGCATCGATCGCGGCCTCTGAGCCGCGCATAAAGTCCTCCTCGTCGACCGAGCAAATGAGTGAGAATCCACGGCGGGGCAGCTCGCCTTCTGCCGCCACGCGCTCGAGCGTATGGACCAGTGCGGCAATGGCGCAGGCCAGGCCACCCTTCATATCGCAGGCACCGCGGCCATAGAGTTTATCGTTGCGCACGATCGCTCCGAGCGGCGGAATGTCCGCGTCCCAGTCATCGCCCAGCGTAACGGTATCCATATGGCAGATATAGACGAGCCGTGGCTCGTCGCTCAGTCCCGGCACGGTGACCATAAGGTTGCGGCGCCCTGGCAGCACCTCGAGTTCCTCAATCCGTATGGCATCGAGTGTCGGGTAGTTCAACCGTGCCAGCCGTTCCTCAACCAGCGCTTTGATATACCGCTCAATTTCATTCTCATACGCGCCCGGGTCTGAGCTGTCGATCCGCACAAGCTCCTGCGCAAGCCGCCAGGCAAAGTCCTCATCAACCATATGCAACCTCACAATCAGTCTGCTTTCCAAACCGATTGTAAGCCTCCTGAGAGATTCGCGACGCGCGCGCAGCAGCATTTACCGTTCGCAGGCCGAGCCATCGCACTCGCCGTCTGAGCGGGTTCACAAACGATGCAGTGGGTACGTACACTTCATGGACGACATACTGTGCGACATATCTGCCTTTCGGTATCACCGGATACCCCCACAGGTCTTGGCGATAATGCCGGACCTGCCCGATTCTGCGGACGACCAGCGCAGGGAGCGTCTTTGCGAGCACCCGCTCGTCAAGCATTTCCTGGGCACCCCGTTACACGTGTTGGCACAGGGCAGCTGCGGACGTAAGGGCGATCGCATTGTCAGGCATGTTTGGAACGGGGAGAGGCCGTTTGACTCCGTGCGGCAGACAGAGTTTGGCCTCGATGTCGCGTCACCGCTCTTTACCCTGCTGACCCTGGCTTCTTCGGTCTCAAACGAGCGCCTGATCATGTGCATGTATGAGATGTGCGGTACCTTTGCCGTGTGCAAGATCGCGCCTCAGGTAAAGACGGCACTTGAGCAGGCATACGGGGACCGGTGGGGCGACGCGCGGCTGGGCTGGGAAAACGTAAAGGATGCCTCGGGGGATTCAACGGACTTGTGGAAACGACCTCCCTTGATCGAGCTCTCTGACCTTTCAGAGTACGTCGATAAGATCCGGGGGCTTCGCGGTGCTAAATCGTTCACACGTGCCGCAAAATGCATTACGGGGGTCGCGGCATCGCCGCTCGAGGTCCAGGCTTCGATGCTGTTTAGCCTTTCGAGGTTGCGCGGCGGCGAAGGGCTGCGCCTTACCAATAACGTTGAGATTCGTATGACGTGCAGCGCCCGTCTGATTTCGGGGCTTGATAGGCGCTATGCCGATATTTTGCTGGCAAATAAGGACGGCAGCCGAGAGTGTCTGGTTGAATGCCAAGGTAAAGCCATTCATGGATCCATAGAATCCAAGATTTCGGACTCCGACCGAACGACGGCGCTGCAAGCGATGGGATATCCCGTCGTTTTGATGACCTATGGTCAGCTGGCCGACTCCGATGCCTTCCGCGTGGTGATGGAGCTCATCATGTCCTATCTCGATGTGCCGCTGAAAGACAAGACGCCGCGACAGCAGGAGCTCGAACGGCGGCTTCGTGAGGAGATTTTTATCGATTGGGCAGGAATGTAGCCGCGCGGGTGGAAAACGGTCGCGCGGACTAGAGTTTTGGTCGCAAAAAAGGCTTCGATTTTGCCTTGGAGGGGCCTTAAAAATGCTATCTAGAATAAGTTGTTTCGGAAAATCGACAGTCAACTTACATTCGGCACATAGAGATCGATTTGTACCTATTAAAGTCCCTGATAAAGCTGTTTATCAAAGCGGGTGTGCTTAGCGACTTGAGCCTCACTATCGATTATCTGAAAAAACTTGTTCTGGGTATCATTTTAAAGTCGTCCGGAGCAACAAAATCGGCCCCCGTTTCGTGAAAACGGGGGCCGAATGGGCTTCATGGCCTGCCTGGCAGGCTTGGCACCGGCGCTATTTGATCACGCGCACGCGATACATCGACGGAATCTGCTTGAGCGTCTCGATGGTGCTGCTGTCCAGGTGTTCGTCGGTGTCGAACATGGTGTAGGCGTTCTCGCCGGCGGACTCGTTGGTCATACGCTGCACGTTGGCGTTGTCCTTGGCGAGAATGGCCGTGATCTGGCCGATCATGTTGGGCACGTTGGCGTGCAGGCAGGCGATGCGGCTTGCGGCGCGCGCCTTGCCCATGCTGCAGGCGGGGTAGTTGACGCTATGTGCGATGTTGCCGTTCTCCAGGTAATCCTTGAGCTCGCTGATGGCCATATCGGCGCAGTTGGCCTCGGCCTCGCCAGTGCCGGCGCCCGAGTGCGTGGTGATAAACGTGTTGGGCATCTTGACGGTCTTGGGCGTGGCAAAGTCGCAGCTAAACCAGCTCAGCTTGCCCTCGCGCAGGGCAGCGTCGACGGCGTCCTCGTCAATGATGGTCTCGCGTGCGTAGTTGATGAGCACGGCGTCGGGTGCCAGCAGGTTAATCTGCTCGGTGCTGATCATGCCGATGGTGTCGGCCTTGCTGGGCACGTGTACGGTGAGGTAGTCGCAGCCGCGGCAGAGATCCTCGAGCGTGCCCACACGCTGCACCTCGCGGCTCAGCACCCACGCGTGCTCGACGGAAATGAACGGGTCGTAGCCGTAAACGTCCATGCCCAGGTCGACGCAGGCGTTGGCGACCTTGGAGCCCACGTTGCCCAGGCCGATGACGCCGATGCGCTTGCCCTTGAGCTCGCGGCCCACAAAGGCCTTCTTGGCCTTCTCGGCATCGACCTGAATCTCGGGGTCGTCGGCGTTGTCGCGCACCCAGTTCATCGATTGCACCACGCCGCGGCTCGAGAGCACCAGCATGCCTAGGACGAGCTCCTTGACGGCGTTGCTGTTGGCGCCGGGGGAGTTGAAGACGACGACGCCCTTCTTGGCGTACTCCTCGACGGGGATGTTGTTGACGCCGGCGCCGCAGCGGGCGATGGCGCGGATGCCCTCGGGCAGCTCGTAGCCGTGCAGGTCGGTCGAGCGCATCAGGATCGCGTCGGCCTCCTCGGCGGTGCTCACAAACTCGTAGCCCTCGCCAAACTCGACTTTGCCATCCTTGGTAATGTCGTCGATGGTCTTAATCTTGCGCATGAAAAACTCCTTAGCGGGTTTGTTTAAAACAAGTGGTTTGAAGTGGCTGGTCGGCCCGCGTGCTGCGGGCTAGTTAGATCGCGGGCTCAAACTACGCTGCGCTTCGAAGTCCTTCATGTACGAGGCCAGTGCCTGCACGTCTTCCATGGTTACGGCGTTGTAGACGCTGGCGCGCATGCCGCCCACCAGGCGATGGCCCTTGACGTTTTGAATCTGATGCTCGGCCGCGCCTGCGACAAAGGCGGCGTCGAGGTCGGCATCGCCGGTGCGGAAGGTGACGTTGGCGATGGAGCGGCTGTCCTCCTGCGTGGTGCCGTGGAACAGCTCGCTGTTCTCGAGCAGGTTGTAGAGCAGGTTGGCCTTGGCCCAGTTGCGCTCGGCCATGGCGGCAAGTCCGCCGGTCTCCTCGACCCACCGGAACACCTTGCCGCACACGTAGATGCCAAAGGTGTTGGGCGTGTTGAGCATGGAGCCCTTGGCGGCCTGGGTCTTAAGGTCTATGTACTGCGGCGTCTGCGCAAAGGCGGGGCCGTCGGCGATGAGGTCGTCGCGCACGATAACCACGGTCACGCCCGCGGCGCCGGCGTTTTTCTGCGCGCCGGCGTAGATGAGCCCGTAGCGCTCAACATCGAGCGGCTGCGACAGAAAGCAGCTCGAGACATCTGCGACCAGCGGTACGTCGCCGCAAGCGGGCAGCTCGTGGTACATGGTGCCAAAGATGGTGTTGTTCTGGCAGATGTAGACGTAGTCGAGCCCGTCGCCTGCGGCCTCGGTGGCAATGCGCGCGTTGATGTCGGCCATGTCGGGGATGCGGTCGAAGTTGGTGTCCTCGGAGCTCGCGAGCAGCACGGCCTCACCGTACTTGGCGGCCTCCTTGTACGCCTTATTGGCAAAGTTGCCGGTCACGACGTAGCCGGCGCGGCCGCGGCGCATGAGGTTCATGGGGATGCCCGCAAACTGCAGCGTGGCGCCGCCCTGCAAAAACAGGACGCGGTAGTTGTCGGGGATGCTCAGCAGGCGGCGCAGGGTCGCCTCAGCGTCGTCGATGATCTGCTGGTACATGCTAGATCGATGGCTCATCTCGAGCACGGACATGCCGCAACCGCGGTAGTCCATCATCTCGTCGGCGATCTCGGCGAGCACGCTTGTGGGCAGCGCGGCCGGGCCAGCTGAGAAGTTGTGCACACGTGCCATCTTCTAGTTCCCCTCGTAGTCGTTTGAACGTTCGGGATACTTTAGCACAGTGGAGCGCCAGGCGCGACCGCATCACGGTAAAACTCGACTACGCCGCTATGATTTACAGGATAGTTACATGGGGGAGGGGTGCTTTACTCCTCAGGCAAATCCAAATCAGCGAGCGAAGGCATGAGGTTCTCTAGGCGCTCGATCTCTTCGTCGCAAATTGGCTACCTCCTGGTCACTACGACGCCAGTGTGGCGATGACGGCTTCGTCGCCGGCGTATATTAGGGTGTTGCCATCGGGGATGATCGTTTGGCCGTCGCGCTTGAGCATCACCACAATAAACGGATGCTTGCCTTGCGGCACATCGCGCAGACGCTGGCCGGCCAGGCGACCGTGGGGAGTCACGGTGACCTCGCGCAGCGTAACCTCGGCACGTTCTTCAAACGTCGGCGCTGCCATGACCAGAAGGTCGCCTTCCTCGATGACGGTATCGCCGTTGGGCAGCACCGGGTGCGCGCCGTCGCGCAGCACCAGGACCACGAGCATATCTGTGGCGCTGCCAATGTCCGCGAGCGAGCGTCCGGCAAACGGATGTCCAGCGCCCACCTTGAGCTTTACAAACGACATGCCGTCCTCGTCGCGGTAGTCGTTAAAGGTGCGGCGCACGTCGCCGGTCGCATCGATCATATCGAGCTTCTTCGCCACCGCCGGCAGAAGCGAGCCCTGCACCACAATGCTCGACACGGCAATCACAAACACCAGGTCAAATAGGTCGTGTCCGCCGGGAACGCCGGCCACCACGGCAAAGAGACTAAAGACGACCGAAGCTGCTCCGCGCAGACCCGCCCAGCTTACGAGCGCAACCTGGCGAGGGTTCGTCCTAAACGGCGCCAGCAGCATGCCTACGGCGATGGGGCGGCTCGCAAAGAGCATAAACGCCATGAGTGCCAGGCCCGGTAGCAGCATTTGCGGCAGGCGTGCGGGTGTAACGAGCAGGCCCAGCAAAAAGAAGATGGTCATCTCTGCCATCTCGGTGAGGGTGTCAAAGAAGTGCGCCATCTCGACTTTGCCGGTGATGTCGCTGGCACCCAGCACAATGCCGGCCAGGTATACAGCCAAAAAGCCGTTGCCGCCCAGGTAGCTCGGCAGCGCGTAGGCGACGATGGCCACGGCGAACAAAAAGATGGTCTGCGCGTCCTTGGCCGTTGCGTGCGCGCGTTCAATCAGGCGGCCCGCCGCCCAGCCGATGGCAAGGCCCAGGCCCACGCCCAGGATAATCTGCTTGGCCAGCAGTGCGGGAATGTTGATGTCGCCGCCGGCCGCGAGTGTAGCGAGCACAGCGGTGAGCATGTAGGCGACGGGGTCGTTGGAGCCCGATTCGACCTCGAGCAGCGAGTCGGTGCCGCCCCTCAGCGAAAGGCTGTGCTCGCGCAGAACGCTAAAGACGCTGGCCGCGTCGGTGGACGCCACGACCGATCCCAGCAGCAGGCCGCCGATCCAGTCGAAACCCAGCACAAAGTGGGCGAATACGCCGGTGATGCCGGCAGTGATGACGACGCCGAGCGTGCTCAGCAGCACCGCGGGCACGGCGACGGGCTTGGCGCGGTCGATATTGGTGTTAAAGCCGCCATAGAACATGATGAACAGCAGCGCCGTGCTGCAGACGGTTTCGGTGAGCGCGTAGTCGCTAAAGTCGATGTGCGCCGGGCCGTTGACGCCCAACAGCATGCCGAGCGCGATAAAGATGAGCAGGGTGGGGAAGGGGAGTTTTTTGCCGACGGGTTTGATGGTCAGGCACAAAATGATGACGAGGCCGATAAAGAGAAGGATCTGGTTCATGGATGGTGTCCGCTCCTGGGTGGTTGGCGTGGCACGGTCAGTTGCCTGCGGTTATTTGTACCCAAAGATGGTGGGTTTATGGGGTTGGATTGCGGGCGTGCGCGATATCGTCATAGACGGCTGCCGTCTTTGCCTCTGCTCGGAAACCCTTTCCAGCTTTATTGCAACGGAGTACAATGGGTAACGTTTAAGTTCAACTTGAAGTTTTAGTTGCGGCACCGGGCTTCGGCCGCAATGCAAGGAGAGGCGTACCATGGCGATCTATGTGACATCTGATGCTCACGGGCACGTGCGTGCGCTTGACGAGGCCCTGTCTAAGATCTCGTTGACTTCCGACGACACGCTGTACGTGCTGGGCGACATGATCGATCGCGGGCCCGATCCGGTCGGCGTTATTAAGCTCGTGCGCTCGCTGCCCAACGCCCGCGTGCTCAAGGGTAATCACGAGCAGATCATGCTCGATGCCATCGTTGGCCAGGATCCGCTCGATGCCGAGACCTGGGATATCAACGGTGGCTGGACGACGCGCGAGCAGCTCAACGACATGGAATATGAGGCATACGAGGAACTCGTGCGATGGATGGCCGCGCTGCCGCTCTACGCGGTGGTCGAGACCGAGGAGCGCCCGTATCTGCTGGTACATGCTGGAATCGAGATGAAGGCGGCGCGCGCGTTTTTGCTTGAGCATGGCGTCGATTGTGCCGATGGCGTCGGAGCGGTGGATGCCGATCGCGAGCTGCTGCAGCAGATGCTCGCGGTGCAGTCGTCCGATGACCTGCTATGGATTCGTCACGGCTATTGGGATGTGCCGACCGGGCTGCTTTCTGCCGAGGGCAAGGGCCCGGTCGTGGTGAGCGGCCACACGCCCACGGTATCGCTTGGGCGCTATTGCGAGGTCGGTGGTCTGGCGGGGCTCGATGAGGAATCGGGACGCGGGCAGATCGTGCGCTTGGGCGGCGAGGACACTGCCGGTGTGCCCGATCGCATCGACATCGACTGCGCCGCCGCCACCGGCTCCGAGTTCGGCCGCGTGGGCATCCTGCGCCTGGACGACGGGGCGGAGTTCTACGCGAACATCAACCCGGGCGAATAACCTTGTTCCGCCGTTCTACCGAACGGCGGTCACGTTGACGCTGCGCAGCCCCGAAGCACCCCATCTTGTCGCTCAAACCGTCGCTCGCGTACAGAAGTACGCGTCGCTCCTCTTTCGCGCCAACCTGGGGCACTTCGAGGCTGCTCGCTGTCGATGCCAAAACATCGACGTTTCTTTTCTTCAAATTGATTCGAATTAGACGCCGTACGGATTCCGGTCCCTCTCTATGCGTTGGCGGATGTGGGCGTACTCGATAATCAGTAGCACCAGGAGTAGGACCATGATGGCTAGGTAGCTCACCACAGCGCCCATCAGACCCAGCAACTTAATCAGGATCACCGGCAGTACCACGCTCGCGGCAAAACAAATCAGGTAGATCTTGGTGACGTCTCCAGCGTGGCGCAGCACCGTGATAATGGCGTAGATAAAATCGATGGCCGCGGTTACGCCGCCGGCGACGACCATCAGCAGCGCCAATGTGCGGTAGCGCTCAAAGTTGAGGCCGTACATAAAGCTCATGAGGGGAATGCCGGGGCCTGCCATAAATGCGGCGCACACGCCGGTGATGACCACGATCAGCGCCATAACGGCAACAATAATCAGGTCAAAGCGACGACGCTTGCGAGGATTAGCCCAAATGCTCGACAAGCGCAGGAGCTGCGGTTTATAGACAAATCCAATGCTCAACAGAATAGCCTGAGCTGGAAAAAAGAGGGCATTAAAGTACAGCTGGTATTTGTAGGCCAGTGTGCCTTCCATCACAAACTTGGGCATGCTCTCGATAAGGTTGAACAGGAATAGCGCGCCAAAGAGTGGAGCGCACTGGACAAACAGGTGGCCGACCTCGCGCAGGCTCACGCGGCGCGATTTTTCGGTCTCGAGCAGGGCAAGCGGCGCGGTGACCAGCACGAGCGAGGCGATCGCGGTGACGCCCATGGCCATGGCCGCGATGGGCATGCTGCGCGTGAGGAGCAGCGCCACGCTGAAGACCGCGATGACGCCGACGGAGCGCAGCGTTTGGCTCATGCCAGCCAAGTAGAGCTTGTCGGCCTGCTGCAGGCGGCCTTCGTACACGTCGGCGACGCCGTCTATCACCTTATACAGGTAGACGCCCAGGCCGATCGTCGCCATCTGCGCGTCATAGCCGCGGGCGCTGCTGTACATGAGGCCGCAGCCTAGGGCGAGCGCTCCGCAAAGCCAGCGGTTGAGCTGGTAGGAGGCAAAGGACGTCGTTTCGTCGATGTCCGAGACCTGAAAATTGCGCACGCCATAGTTGCACGCGATCATGATGAGCGTGCCGGTGACAAAGGCGATGGAGAATTTGCCTGCTTCTTCTGCTCCCACGAGCTGCGTAGACACGATGGTGAGCAGCGGAAACGCCAAGCCCCACACGGCGGTGCCGAGGGTGTTCCAAAGATAGTCGCGACTGGTGGCGTGCTCCTCGTATTCAGCCTCTTGCGTGGAGAAGCCGCCGCCGTAGACGGCGCCGAGCAGACGGTTCCACCAAGCGTTGACCATGCGGCGAACGGGGCCGGGCTCCCGATCGCGTTCGCGCCGACGACGTGTGGCTTGGCTGCTATCGGGCCCGCCGGCGTTGCGCTGGCTCAGCTCCTGGATGCGAGCGAGCTCCTCGGCGGTGTGCGAGGCCGGGAACAGGCCGTTCTCGATGCGACCGCCCTGGCTGGGTGCCCCGCCCGATACGGTGGGGTCGGAGACGCCGTTGTGACGGGCGATGGCGCGGCGGATGCTATCGAGGGGCGTGATACTCAAAGCGGAGTCCTTTCTATTGCTGCGCTTTAGTATAGACGCGACGGTGTTCGCTCGTGTTTTTGAACGGATTGTTCAATAATTTCGGCGGGCGGCTGTAATTTGTCGGTAAACGTGCGGTATCCTGTTGAAGTTTTGTGACACCCCCGATGCCGCCCACGCGGTACCAAGGAGCTTCTACCTATGGACGTCGCCGCATTCTTACTGGCTCTTGTGCCGATTATTTGGCTGGTCGTGATGCTGCTGTGCTTTAAATGGCCAGCTTGGAAGGCCGCTATCGGATCGTTTGTCCTTTCGTGCTTGCTTGCCTTCGCATGGTGGCACCTGCCGGCAGCTCAGATCGCGACCGCCTCGCTCGAAGGTTTTTTGATGGCTCTGTGGCCCATCGTCCTGGTGATCATCGCCGCGGTGTTCACGTATAACCTGTGCGTTCGTACGGGCGCCATGGACGTGATCGGCAGCATGATCACCTCCATCAGCAGCGACCGCCGTCTGCTGGCGCTGCTCGTGGCTTGGTGCTTCGGTGGCTTTATGGAGGGCATGGCCGGCTTCGGTACCGCTGTCGCCATTCCCGCCGGCATGCTCGCGGGCCTGGGCTTTGAGGCCGTGCCTGCCGTGCTCATCTGCCTGCTGGCCAACGGCGTGCCCACGCCCTACGGCTCCATCGGCATCCCCACGGTGTCCGTTGCCGACCTGGTGGGTTTGGATTCCCTTCACCTAGCGACCGTTCAGCTGGTGCAGCTCGCACCGTTCTTTGTGGTGATGCCGCTATTTATTGTGCTGGTTGCGGGCCGTGTTGCCGATGACCAGGGCAATGCCGCGAGTGTGGGCGAGCGTCTGCACGGTGTTGCCGGCGTGGCGTTGCTCTCCGGCGTGTCGTTTGTCGGCGCGGCTCTGGTCGTTGCCATGTTTGTGGGCCCCGAGCTGGCCGTGGTCGTAGGATCCATCGTTTCGCTCGCGCTGACAGCTGCGCTTGCCATGCGTGCCGAGAAGTCGGGGCATCTGGACGCACGCTTCCATATGAATATCGAGGCCGGCGAACAGCTCACCGTTAAATCGGCGCTTTCGGCCTGGTCGTGCTTCATTCTGATTTTTGTACTGCTGCTGGGTACGTCCAACCTGGTGCCCGCCGTGCATGCCGCGCTTGCGCCCTTTGCAAGCCACGTGCAGGTGTATTGCGGCGAGAACCCCGGTACGCTTACGTTTTCGTGGAGTAACACGCCGGGTGTTTGGATCTTCCTGGCCGCGTTTGTCGGCGGTGCCATTCAGGGCGCTTCGCCGCGCATGATGGGCGAGGTGCTGGTCGCGACTGTGAAGCAGATGACGCCGACGGTGATCACGATGCTTTCGGTACTGGGCTGCGCCAAGGTGATGGGCTATGCCGGCATGATTTCGTCGATCAGTGCGTTTTGCATTGCGGTCGCCGGCGGTCTCTACCCGATTCTGGCTCCGTGGATCGGCGCAGTCGGTGCGTTCGTGACCGGCTCGGGCACGTCCTCGGGCATGCTGTTTGGTCCCATTCAGAGCCAGGCCGCCACTGCGCTGGGTGTGAGCGACTACTGGATGGTCGCATTGAACGCCCTGGGCGTCGCCGCTGGTAAGATGATCTCGCCGCAGACCCTCGCCATTGGTCTTGCCGCCGTGCACGTGCGCGGTAAGGATGCCGAACTCCTGGGCGCGGTGCTGCCCTACGCTGCCGGCATGCTGGTCCTGATGAGCGCCATAGCCATGCTCGGCCAAAACCTGCCGCTGTAGTCGGCACTTAGGGACGTTCCTTATGTGCCGGCACTTTGGGAACGTCCCTAAGTGCCGGCATCCGGGGGCGCTCCTTGAATGTTGCCTGTTCAAGAGTGTTCCCAATGACTAGGCGTTTAAAAACGTCCCCAATGACTAGGCCGCTTGCCTGCGATTTTTGACCGTTGGGCGGGCTTGCCGCCCTTGCCGCAAAAACGTTTTTGCATATCGGGTACAACGGGCTTTACGTGAGTAAAGTGCGCGTCGCGTCAACGTGTCGCGTTTTTAAAGGAGGCCCCATGCCTGGTGTTACCCCTGCAGAAGTTCTGTCCAACTTTGGTATTACGCTCGTTGAAGATCCCGCCGAGAATCAACCCCGTCTGCTGGTGGACCTGCCGGCGGCAGAGCTTGTCGAGCACGCTATTCGTCGCAAAGAGGGCCGTATGGCTTCTAATGGCGCGCTCGTGATCGAGACGGGGGAGCGCACTGGTCGTTCGCCCAACGATCGTTTTATCGTTGACACCCCCGATGTTCACGACAAGATCGCCTGGGGTGCGGTCAACCGCCCACTGTCCGTCGAGAGCTATGAGGCCATCAAGGCCGGCATCGTCGACTATCTCAACGAGCGCGACGTGTTCGTCACGCGCGGCATGGCGGGCGCTGACCGCAACCACACGCGTCGCCTGCTTGTTGCCTGCGAGCGTGCCAGCCAGGCACTCTTCATTAAGCAAATGCTCGCCCGTCCGCTCGCCCGCGAAATCGCGCGCACCGGCGAGCCCGACTTCTGCGTGCTCGCAGCGCCCGGTTACCAGTGCGATCCTGCCATCAAGGGCCTCAACTCCAGCGCCGCCGTGGTCATCAACTTCCAGGAGCGCGTGATTCTGGTCGCCGGCACCGGCTACTCCGGCGAGATTAAAAAGTCGATCTTTAGCGTCATGAACTATCTGCTGCCCGTCGAGGACGACGTGCTGCCCATGCATTGCTCGGCCAGCATGGATCCCGTCACGCACGAGACCGCCGTGTTCTTTGGCCTGTCCGGCACCGGCAAGACCACGCTTTCGGCCAATCCCACGCGCCTGCTGATCGGCGACGACGAGCACGGTTGGTCCGACATGGGCATCTTCAACATCGAGGGCGGCTGCTACGCCAAATGCGAGGGCCTGGACGCCTTCCACGAGCCCGAGATCTTCAACGCCGTCCGTTTTGGCGCCATTTGCGAAAACGTGGTGCTCGACGAGAACCGCAAGCCCAACTACGACGACATCTCGATCACGCACAACACGCGCGTGGCCTATCCCGTGGAGCACATTCCTAACGCGTGGACTAAGGGCATGGGCACCACTCCGAGTGTCGTGCTGTTCCTGACTTGCGACGCTTTTGGCGTGCTGCCGCCCATCTCGCGCCTGACGGCCGACGCCGCCATGTACCACTTTGTGACGGGCTTTACGGCTAAGATTCCCGGCACCGAGGTCGGCGTCACCGAGCCCACGCCCACGTTCTCTTCGCTGTTCGGCGAGCCGTTTATGCCGCTCGACCCCATGGTTTACGCCAAGATGCTTGGCGAGCGCATTGCCGACGGCCGCACGCGCGTGTACCTGGTCAACACCGGCTGGATCGGCGGCGGCTACGGCGTGGGTCATCGCATCGAGCTGGCCTACACGCGCTCGCTGGTCGCGCGCGCCCTCGACGGCACCATTGAGGACAGCGAGTTCGTGCACGACGACATCTTTAACGTCGACATTCCCACGACGTGCCACGGCGTGCCCGATGGCATCCTGGTGCCGCGCCAATACTGGCAGAACACCGCGCGCTACGACGAGGCCGCGCACAACCTGGCGGTGATGTTCGAGGAGAACTTCGAGAAGAAGTACTCGCACCTGCCCGAGTCCGTCAAAGCCGCCGGCCCGCACGCCCAGGTGTCCGCCGAGGCCCGTCATCGCGGCCGCGGCCTGCTGGGACTCCGCCACTAGCTTCGCCGTGAGTCCATATCCACCACAAAGGGGACAGGCACCTTTGTGGTGGTTTTGCTCACGTGGATGACTCGGGTTACAATACGCCTGACATATCGTCCCCTTCTCCGGATGGGGACAGCGTAAGCGTTCTTGTGACGGCACCGTAGGACTTTGAAGGTGGTCGTTGTAAGGGCGCTTTTTGTTTAGGCGCTCGCGTTGGCGCGAATCGTGAAGGGAGCATGTGTGAAGAGCTTTATTGCCGAGGATTCATTTTGGGAGCTGTTTCCGCAGGCAGCGGTCGGTGTTGTAGTCGTTGAGGGCATGAAACCCGCGGCGCAGATTCCTCAAGAGGACGTGGACGCGATTGCGGCGCTGCTCGATCGCGCCAATATCGACGCGGAGCGTCATCTGACCAGCGACACTATCAGCGAGAACGCACCGGTCAAGGCATGGCGCGAGGCGTATCGTCTGTTCAAGACTAAGAAGGGTGCGCGTTGTTCGATTGAGAACCTGCTTAAGCGCGTGCTCAAGGGCAAGCCGGTCGGTCATATCACGCCGGCGGTGGATATTTACAACACGGTGTCGCTGACCTACGCGCTGCCCGTGGGAGGCGAGGATCTGCATGCGATCGAGGGAGACCTTCGCCTGAAGGTGACCGACGGTGGCGACGCGTTCTTGCCGCTTGGCGAGGAGGCGGACGATCCGACGCTGCCCTGCGAGCTGGCCTATATCGATGATGCGGGCGCCGTGTGCCGCTGCTGGAACTGGCGCGACGGCGTTCGAACGGCTCTGTCCGATGATTCGGCCGATGCGTTCCTGGCGATTGAGTGCGTGAAGCCCGAGCGAATGAAGGACTGCCAGGCCGCGATCGATCGCCTCGCTGAGTTGCTCGAGCGTTATCTGGGAGCGACGGTTGTCGTTAAGACGCTTGTGACTCGCGACAATCCCTGCGTGGAGCTGTAGCGAAGTCTGCGGATCAAACTCGACGGTCAAAACCACCACAATGGTGCCTGTCCCCTTTGTGGTGGTTTTTATGTTGATGGGTTAACAAATAGGGTGCGCAGGGCTGGCGGCCGATAAGTACGGTTAAGATGTTTACCCGTTAGCATTATGCAAGCGAAAGGCGGTCGTCTCCCATGCAGCAGAACGACGAGACACGTTTCGAGGACTTTGTCGGACTGATCAGCGGGCTCTACAAGGAGATCCAGCGCATTAAGACATCCGAGGGCGCAAGGCTGGGCCTCAAGGGCTCCGACGTTATGTGCCTGTACTATCTTGAGCGCAGCAAGGACGGCCTGACTGGCGCCGACCTCGCTCGCATGGCAGGCGTGACCCGCGCCGCCGTCTCGCGCACGCTCGCGCATCTGGAGGAGGGCGGCTACGTCGAGGTCGATGATTCGGGCGATGCCGCCGTTAAGTATCGTGCTCCGGTGCGCCTGACCGCTCTGGGCGGCGAGAGTATGAGCGAGGCGGACCGCATCATTCGCGAGGTGCTCGATACCACCGGTAAGGCTATGGGTGTGGAGCAGCGCGAGCAGATGTATGCGTCGCTACGCACGATTCTCAACACCCTGCGCGAGATCTAAGGCCGCCAAGGCATTTGCTTCCAATTAACAACTGCATAGTCCCGTTTGAGCGCGTATGCCGTGCCGGGGCTTGCTGTCAAAATTCCCTGCGCGGGACCTGCGCAAGAAAGGATTCGCTATGTCCGTCCGTATTATTACCGATTCCGCAAGCGATATGTCACCGGCCGAGCACCCAGCATTGGCCGTTTTGCCACTGTCCGTCACCTTTGGCACCGATGTGTACATGGATGGCGTCGACATCGATCACCAGCGCTTTTACGAGATGCTCGTGGAGCGCGATGAGCTGCCTAAGACCGGCCAGGTCAACCCGTACGCGTTTTCGCAGGCTATTGCCGAGGTGCGTGAGGCCGGCGATGAGGCAGTGATTATTACCGTGGGCGCTAAGCTTTCGGGTACCAACCAAAGTGCCCGCACCGCACTTGCCGAGGCGCCGGGCGGCGATGTGTATGTGGTGGATAGCAATAACGTTACCCTGGGCGAGCGCGTGCTGGTTGAGTACGCGCTGCGTTTGGTGGACGAGGGCCAGGGCGCGGCTCAGATCGCGGCGGCTGTCGAGGCCGTGCGCGACCGTGTAGTCGTCATCGGCCTGCTCGAGACGCTTGAGTACCTCGTTCGCGGCGGTCGCCTGTCTGCTGCGGCTGGTGCTGTGGGCACGTTGCTCAATGTGAAGCCCGTTGTGGCAGCGGAGGACGGTCTGATCGTGCAGCTGGGCAAGGCTCGTGGCTCCAAGAACGGCCGGAACCTGCTCAACCAGAAGGTCGAAAAGGCAGGCGGCATCGACTTTTCCATGCCGCTGGCGCTCGGCTATACGGGCCTTTCGGATGCGGTGCTCAAGAAGTATATCGAGGACAGTGCGGCACTGTGGGCTGGTCACACCGAGGGCGAACTGCCCGTTCACACCATTGGTGCCACCATCGGCACCCACGTAGGCCCCGGCGCCGTAGCCGTAGCCTTCTTCCAGCCCGCCAACTAACCGACCTGCCATAAACCACCACAAAGGTGCCTGTCCCCTTTGCGGTGGTTTATGCTTTTCGGGGTGGAAGGGAGCGAGCAATGGCGTCTGAGGGCTTTTTTGAACGGGTGTACGAGGTGGTCGAGCAGATCCCCGAGGGGATGGTAGCCACGTATGGCCAGGTGGCGCTGCTTGCCGGTCGTCCACGAAGTGCGCGGTACGTGGGGTATGCCCTGCATAGCAATCCGCGCCCCGGCGAGATTCCCTGTCACCGCGTGGTGTTTGCCGACGGCCGTATCTGTGAGGGCTTTGCCTTTGGCGGCCCCGATGCTCAGCGTGAGCTCTTAATGGGGGAGGGTGTGACGTTTACCGATCCCGTGCACGTCGACTTGGCCGCCTGTCGCTGGCTTGCCGGACTCTAACGGCTCTGCCGTGGCCAAAACCACCACAAAGGTGCCTACCCCTTTGTGGTGGTTTAGTTTACTTGGGCTAACTTATGGAGAAGCTATGGCGGCGGATATTGATGCTGCAAAGTAAACCACGGCGAACTATATTGGTTTCAGCAACGGAGCAGGCAATAGGCGATGAAAAAGCCTGCCCTGTTGAGTTTGATTCGCATTCCTCCCCTCTGTGCGATTCAACGGTGTACTTCGGGAACAGGCCCGCTGGCAACTAACTGCCGGCGGGCCTGTTCCTGTTTGTCGGGGGAGTGCGATGGACGGAGCCGAAGCGGTCCGGCTCCAAAAAAGGCGGACGCCGTAGCGCCCGCCCTATAGCAATCGAAAGCTCAAGCCAGCAGATCGGCCTAGTACACCATACCCATGGCGTCCTGAACCTCTGCCAGGGTCTGCTCGGCGATCTCGTTGGCGCGACGGTTGCCCTCGTGCAGCACGTCCTTCACATAGTCCAGATCGTTCTCGTAGCGCTGGCGACGCTCGCGGATAGGTGCGAAGTACTCGTTGACGACCTCGGTCACGTACTTCTTGAGCTGGCCGGAGCCGCCCATGCCAATCTCCTCGGCAATTTCGACCTCGGAGCGGCCGGTGCAGATGGCGGCTGTCGAAAGCAGGCCAGACACGCCGGGGCGGTTCTCGGGATCGAACGTGATCATGCGCTCGGAGTCGGTCTGGCTCTTCTTGATGCGCTTTGCCGTCTCCTCGGCGGTCATCGAGATGTTGATGGCGTTGCCGTAGCTCTTGCTCATCTTTCGACCGTCCAGGCCTGGCAGCAGCGGGGTCTCGGACAGCAGCGCGTCGACCTCGGGGAACACCTTGCCGTAGCGGTTGTTAAAGCGGCGGGCGATGGTGCGGGTGAGCTCGATGTGCGGCAGCTGGTCACGACCGACGGGCACCACGTTGCCCTTGCAGAACAGAATGTCGCAGGCCTGGTGCACCGGGTAGGTGAGCAGAAGGCCGGTGAGCTCGTGGCCCGAGGCCTCCATCTCGGCCTTGACCGTGGGGTTGCGCGCCAGCTCGGCCTCGGACACCAGCGACAGGAACGGCAGCATGAGCTGGTTGGCGGCGGGCACGGCGGAGTGCGCGTAGATCATGGTCTTGTCGGGGTCGATACCGCAGGCAAGGTAGTCCATGACCATGTTGTACACGTTGTCCTGGATGTGCTCGGTCGTGTCGCGGTCAGTGATGACCTGGTAGTCGGCGATAAGTACGTTGGTCTTGGCGCCCATGTTCTGCAGCTCAACACGGCCCTTGAGGGTGCCGAAGTAGTGGCCCAGGTGCAGACGGCCGGTGGGGCGGTCGCCGGTGAGCATGGTGAACTTCTCGGGCGTTTTGGCCAGGCCCTCGCGAATGGCGTTGCTCTTTTGCAGCGCGACTTCGTAGCTGTTCTCGTTTGGCATGATTGCTCCTAACGTATGTTCATGGGTCAAGATGATAACGCGTTTATTGGAGGGGTGGTGCGTAAGTAGGCGAGGGGCGGGAGAGGGACGCGCGTGGTGCGGCATGTGCGATGGGTGCGGCGCGGCTGCGCTTGGCTAACGGTGCCTTGGCGCATCCTCGGCAGCTTGCCCTAGAGCTTGTGGTGGCGCTCTTCTTTGCGCTCCTCGGCTGCCTGCTCCTCCTGCTTAAAGGCGGGGTCGTCGGGGGTGACGAGCTCGTCCTCGTGCGTGCGCTTGTTGTAATGGTGGCGCAGCACGGGCTCAAACAGATGTAGATGTTTGGCAAAGGCCGCCGAGCCAATGGCGAGCACGGTAAAGATGAGCACACGCATGGGCACCTCGACCTGGTTAATCGCGGCGGCGCCGGCCGAAAGCATGATGCACCAGGCATAGATGAGCAGCACGGCCTGTTTTTGGTTGTAGCCTTCTTGGATTAGGCGGTGGTGGATGTGGCCCTTGTCGGCCTGCCCGATGCTAATGTGGGCGCGCCTGCGGCGCACGATGGCGCTAAACGTGTCGATGATGGGCACGCCGGCAACGATGAGCGGGATGATAAGCGAGGTGAGCGCGGCGGTGCGGCTCACGTTGAGCAGCGAGATGGAGCCCAGTGCAAAGCCCAGAAGCAGCGACCCCGAGTCGCCCAAGAAGATGCTTGCGGGGTTGAAGTTGTAGCGCAAAAAGGCCAGACAGGCGCCAAAGAGCGCAATGGAGAGCGCGGCGGCGTCGATGCGGCCCGAGAGAACGGCCATCGAAAACATGGTGAACGAGGCAATGCCGCAGATGCCCGTGGCCAAGCCGTCGAGGCCGTCGATGAGGTTAATGATGTTGGTGAATGCCACCAGATAGATTACGGTGATGGGGTAGGCGAGCCATCCGAGCATGATCTCGCCGGGGGCAAACGGGTTGACGATGACGCCGATTTTTAGGCCGCCGATACAGGCGATGAGCGCGGCGAGGACCTGTCCGGCCAGCTTTTGCTTGGGCTTGAGCTGGAAGACGTCGTCGATAGCGCCGGTCGCAAAGATGACGGTAAAGGAGAGCGCCAGCATGGGATAGCTAATGTGAAGGCGCGGGTGCGGCACCAGGACGGGTGGCCAGCCTAGGTGCCAGGTGCCTAGGATTTGCACAATGCAGGCAACTACCAGGCCCAAAAACACCGCCGTTCCGCCCAAACGCGGGATGGGCTTGGTGTTGATGCGGCGCTTAGAAGGATAGTCGACGGCATCGAGTTTAATTGCCAGGCGCTTGACCAGGGGCACCGCGAGGAAGGTCGTGATAAAGGCCGCCGCTGCCACGCATAGGTACGGTATGTAGCTCGGGGATGAAGCCATGAATCTAAAAACCGCCAAGCGTCGAAGGAAAAGGTCAGAAGAACGCCATGCGCAAAGGGCATAGCCGAACCATAATACTCGACCAAGGGGGGTGCATGTAATTGCACGCAGCGATAATCACGCGCTTACCAGATATTGGGATGTTGTCGATGGCTTGTCGGGATGCCGGCGGGGATCCATATGGACTGTAATGGTGATTTTCGGCAAAAGAAAACCACCCCCCACGTTACGAAAATGAACCCACCTAAAACAGGTGGGTGCCCTCATCGACTGTTCCAGCGTCCTTAACAACGAAGGATACCTGTACTAGGTACGACTGTGTGGGCTCCCTAAATAAACGCGACGGTTCACCCAGTTGCTCCGCGGGGGGCGGAATACCTACATCATAAAGCGGCACTTTATCGATTCCAGTCTTGACATTACAAAAATCGTGTCGGACGATTACGGCGCCTTAGGGACGGAGCCGTCTACCCGGTCTGGCCCTTTACGTTTGAGCTGCTGAATCGTTGTTTTGGAGCATTTTTTTATGCCGATGTCGTTGACCGAACTTTTTTCGCCCGCCTGCCATTTGTGTCCGCGCCGTTGCGGTGCGGCGCGCGATGAGGGCGCGCGCGGCGTATGCGGTGCCGACGACACGCTTAAGGTCGCTCGCGCGGCGCTTCATATGTGGGAGGAGCCGCCTATCTCGGGCGAGGCCGGTTCGGGCACGATCTTCTTTAGCGGTTGCTCGCTTAAATGTATCTACTGCCAGAACCACGAGATCTCGACCGGCAATTTTGGCCTTGAGATTTCGCCTGAGCGCCTGGTCGAGATTATGCTGGAGCTGCAGGACCAGGGTGCCAACAACATCAATTTGGTGACGGCGACGCACTATGCGCACCTGTTGCCTGCTGCGATCGCCGCGGCACGGACGCGCGGGCTGGTCATCCCGATCGTCTACAACACGAGTGGTTACGAGCGCGCGAGTGCCGTGGCGGCGCTGGGCGACCTGGTCGATGTGTGGCTCACCGACTTTAAATATGCCGATGCCGGGCTTGCGCAGTCGCTTTCTCATATTAAGGACTATCCGCGCGTGGCCGTGTCGGGTCTGGCCCAGATGGCGCGCGAGATCGATCGCCGCGGGGGAGAGCTGGTGGACGAGGGCGGGCTCATGAAGCGCGGCATCATCGTGCGCCATCTGGTGCTGCCGGGACATGCAGACGATTCATGCCGCGTGCTGGACCTGGTGTGGCAGACGGTGGGCGACGTGCCGATCTCGGTCATGAACCAGTACACGCCCAATGCGCTCATGCGAGAGCAGGGCGGCGACCTGGCGCGCGCCGTGACGCGCGAGGAGTACGAGCAGGTACTCGACCATGCCGACGACCTGGGCTTTACGACGATGTTTTGGCAAGAGGGCGGCGCTGTAGACGAGAGCTTCACCCCGGCCTTCGACACCACCGGTGTTCTTACCAGCGCAAAGTAGTGCGTTCGTCGATGATTTTTCTGGGACGGGGATTAAAAAATCATCGAGAGGATCGCCTGCTCGAAAAGTTGTCAAAATAGCCGCGCCCCAAAAAGACTGGTTATTGGGCGTTGACAGTTGGCGAGCCGTAGGTAAAATATCGACTTGTCCTGGGGACGTAGCTCAGTTGGGAGAGCGCTGCCGTCGCATGGCAGAGGCCGAGGGTTCGACTCCCTTCGTCTCCACCCTTGGATTTGATAAGCCGCTGACATTGTGTCGGCGGCTTTTTTTAAAAGAAAGGGCTGTACCATGGCCGAGCTTGAGTCCCAACCATTGTCCGACGAGGAGCGCGCTGAGTTGGAAGAGCTCCGCGCCGAGAAGGCCCGCCGCGAGGCTCGGGAAGAGGCCCGTCGCGAGCGTGAGGAGCTGGCTGCCCTGCGTGCCGAGCGTGCGAAGGCCGAGGAGGTCGCCGCGAACGCCGCATCCGCATCGGCGCCCGCGCCTGCACCCAAGCCCGCTGCTGCGAAGCCTGCACCTGCCGCGCCCAAACCTCAGCCTAAAAAGGCCGCTCGTCCCAAGTCCGACGAGCCCAAGTCGAGCCGTGACGAGATGACCTTTGCCCAGCGCATGGTTACCTCCAAGGAGCCTACGGGCGAGAACGAGATCCCTGGCATGGCGCCGGCTCAAAAAATCATCATTGTCCTTGCCCTCATCGCGTTTGTCATCTTTATGGGCTACACGATCCTGACCAGCATGGGCCTGCTCTAACCGATTTGCATCGGGCGTCATGTCCGCATCCTCTGCTCTCGTCTAACCCTCAAATTCTGTACCACACATCCGAAAGGTCGCCCCATGGCTTTGACCGACATCTCGCATCCCACCGACATTGCAATGCTCACCGATCTGTACGAGCTCACTATGGCCCAGGGCCTGTGGGAGAGCGGCAAGGCCAATGAGCAGGGTTGTTTTACCGCGTTTTACCGCGACCATCCCTTTGGCAGCGCCTATGCCGTCATGTGCGGCACCGCCGAACTGCCCGAGCTGGTCGAGAATCTGCGCTTTACGCCCGAGGACATCGACTACCTCGCCTCGCTCCAGGCCCCTGCCGGCGGCGCGATGTTCAAACCTGGATTCCTCGACTACCTGCGCGATTTTCGTGCGCATGTAAACATCGACGCCGTGCCCGAGGGCGAGCTCGTCTTTCCGCGCGAGCCCATGGTGCGCGTCACCGGCCCCGCGCTGGAGTGCCAGCTGCTCGAGACGGCGCTGCTCAACATCGTCGGGTTCCAGACGCTTGTCGCCACCAAGACGGCGCGCGTGGTGCTGGCGGCGGACGGCCGTCCCGTTGCCGAGTTTGGCCTGCGTCGCGCCCAGGGTCCCGATGGCGGCCTGGCCGTTGCGCGCGCGAGCTACGTTGCCGGCTGCTCCTCTACGTCCAATGTGCTCGCCGGCCGCCGCTACGGTATTCCCGTCTTTGGCACGCATGCGCACAGCTGGGTGATGAGCTTCGATTCCGAGCTCGAGGCCTTCCGCGCATTTGCCAAGTCGAGCCCCAAGAACTGTACGCTGCTCATCGACACCTACGATGTACGCGAGGGCTGCGAGCATGCCATTACGGTTGCCAAGGAGATGGAGGCGGTGGGCGAGCGCCTGTCGGCTATTCGCATCGACTCGGGCGACCTCGCCAAGCTGTCCAAGTATGTCCGCGGCCGTTTTGATGCTGAGGGCCTGCCCTATGTGGGGATCTCGGTTTCCAACGATCTTGATGAGTACACGATTCAGTCGCTGCTCGACCAGGGCGCGCCCATCGACAGCTTTGGCGTGGGTACCAAGCTCGCGACCTGCTATGACCAGCCGGCGCTGGGCGGCGTGTACAAGCTTTCCGCCCGCCGTGCGAGCGAGGCAGATCCGTGGACGCCGGTGGTCAAGCTCTCCGAGCAGCCCTACAAGCGCACGATCCCGGGTGTGCAACGCGTGCGCCGTTATTACGACGGCTTTGGCGGCCCGGTCTGCGACATGATCTACGACGAGGACCATCTGGCGGGGGAGGGCGCCGCGCGCGGCAATACCCTCGTGGCCGTGAATGATGCCGCCCTGGTGACTGACGTGTCCGAACTTGAGTATCGCGAGCTGCTGGTGCCGATCGTGCGCGATGGCAGTGCGGTGGCTCCGCGTGAGAGCATCCAGGACGCGCGCGAGCGCTGTGCTTGGGCACTCGATCATCTGGACGCAGCTTTCAAGCGCTTCCTGTACCCGCAGACCTATGTGGTGGGCATGGAGCAGGGCCTGGCTCAGGTGCGCGACGAGCTCGTGCGCAAGAACATGGCCGCGGCCTCTGCCTTTCCCTGGGCTCACTAATTCCTTGGGCGGTAGGGGCGAGTCACGCTCCCTTGGCCGCCAGCTCGGCCGTTCGCTGAACAGTTGATTGGTTTGACGTATGACGACTTCTTATAAAACGATGGTGGTAAAGATCGGTTCGTCCACGGTGGTGGGTGCCGATGGCAAGGTCAACCGCGCCTTTATCGGCGGACTTGCCGATCAGGCCGCAGCGCTGCGCAAGCTCGGCTGGCGTCTGGTCGTGGTGAGCTCGGGCGCTATCGCCTGTGGCTATCCCGTGTTGGGTTTCGACCGCAAGCCGGTCGGCGACCTGCCGAGCCTGCAGGCCTGCGCCTCGGCCGGCCAGTGCATCATCTCGTCGGCCTACGACGAGGAGTTCCATGCGCGCGACCTGCTCACCTCGCTCGTGCTGCTCACGCGCCACGATACGGCCCGCCGCACGTCCTACCTGCACGCGCGCGACGCCCTGCTGCGCCTGGTTGAGCTGGGCGTGGTGCCGGTCGTCAACGAGAACGATACCGTCACCGTCGACGAGATCAAGTTTGGCGACAACGACACGCTGGCGGCGCTCGTGAGCTGCCTGGTTTCTGCCGATCTGTGCGTGACGCTTTCGGACATCGACGGCCTCTACACCGCCAATCCGCATGAGGATCCGACGGCCGAGTTTGTCCCGGTCGTGCATAAGATCGATGCCAAGATCATTGCCTCGGCGGGCGATTCTTCCACATCGGTGGGCACGGGCGGCATGATCACCAAGATTCGCGCGAGCCGCATCCTGATGACGGCGGGCATTCAGAGCGTGATTTGCTCGGGCGAGGAGCCCGATGCCCTCGTGCGTCTCGCCCGCGGCGAGAGCGTGGGAACCCTGTTCGATCCGCCGGCGGAGCGCCTGGACATCGCACCCCGCAAACTGTGGATCGCGCTGGGCGACAAGGCCCACGGCTCGGTGGCGGTTGATGACGGTGCTGCGAAGGCGCTGGTCAGCCGTGGCTCTTCCCTGCTTGCGGTGGGTATTCGCGAGGTTGATGGCCAGTTTGCCGAGGGCGATGTGCTCGATGTGTGCGATCCGAGAGGTATGGTCGTCGCCCGCGGTATCGCCGAGGCCGATTCGGACGTGCTGGAACTTGCCGCCGGCCGCCGCCAGGACCAGATCGCCAGCAACCGCCTGCTGGCAGACCTGGCCGAGAAGCCGGCGATACACAGGGATAACTTGATCGTATTTGCATAAAGAAAGACAGCGCTGCGGATCGTTTCCCGCAGCGCTGTCTTTCTCGTGCCGGCACTTGGGGACGTTCCTTATGTGCCGGCACTTTGGGACACTCCTTTGCTAGAAGATCTGGCGCAGGTCTCCGCGGTTGAGGGCTTCGTCGAAGAGGTGCTTGAATACCACGCTACCGTGCAGGCCGTCGTGCTCGAACTCGTTGGTCACCCAGGCATGCGAGTTGCCCACGCGGCTGAGCGTATCAAGCTGCAGGCCCGAATCCACGTACATGTCGTCGAAATACACCGCGGCCTGCAGGGGCACCTCGTTGCACGCCAGTCGCTGCGGGTCGTAGATCTTGTCCCAGCTGGTGTCTTCCATCAGCAGGTCCATGGCGGGCTTGAAGGGCTTGAGCTCGGGCATCTGCTCGAACATCCACGGGAACATGGCCTCGCCGGTAAACATGAGCGGGCGCGCGAGTGTGTCGAACTCGGCACGATGGGCCTTCTCCTCTGCTGCGGCCCAGCGAATGGGCATGGTGTCGCCGTCGGCGTAGATAAACTCCTGCAGTGTCCAGTACAGCGGGTTCGTGCGTGTGTTGGTGCGCTCGAAGGCGCGCATCAAAAAGCTGTCGGATACCGAGGAGCCGCAGCTCAGCGTACCGTCGCCAGTAACAAAAGCGTGATCGATAGTCCAATGCATGCGCTCAAAGCTCGGCTTCATGCCAAAGTCGCTGCCCATGAGCTGTAGGCGCTCGACCGTCATCGGCGAGCCGTCGGGCAGCACGGGCTTCTGAGCCTCGAGCGCATCGGCCAGGGCTGCCACGCGCTCGACGTCAGCGGGATAGCGGTCATAATACTGCTGCGTCTTGGCGGCCATGCGCGGGAAGGTGTGCGCGTAGACCTCGCTTGCGCTCGCCGGTACGTGGGGGATGCCGCCGCAGGTAAAGCTCGCCGCCACGCCCTCGGGGAAGAGCGACAGGTAGCTCAGCGTCAAAAAACCGCCGTAGCTTTGGCCGAGCGTGACCCACGGCTTGCCGCCAAAGCCCACTAGGCGCAGGTACTCAAAATCGCGCACGATGGAGCTGGCGAGGTGGCGCTTGAGGAAGTCCGCCTGCGAGCGTGCTGTATCGGCGCCGGCGGCCGTTGCGCGATCACCCAGTGCCTTGATCGTGCGTCCGTCCACGCAGCTACTGCGTCCGGTGCCGCGCTGGTCGGGAAGGACCACGCGGAAGTGCTTGACGGCCTCCTCGATCCAGCCGTCGCTTGTGGGCGACAGCGGACGTGGGCTCTCGCCGCCGGGGCCGCCCTGCAAAAACAGGAGCAGCGGCAGATCGTCGTTGATGCGGTCGGGCGCGCTAACCACGCGGTAGAAGAGCTTGATGCTCTCGGGCGCGCCGGCGATGGGTGCCGGCATGGCGCCGCGGCGCATGGTACTGCCGACGGCCAGGAGCATCGGCTCCAGGCCGCGCCAGTCAAGGGGGACGTCGATGCTGTGGTCCTCGACGTAAAGGCCGGGGACGTGGTACGAAGTGATGAGGGCCATGCGGTACTTCCGTTCGTTGCGGTGTTTCGGGTTGACCAATTCTACCGCCGCGGGCGAGGCCATGCGCAAATCGGCTACCATGGTTGCAAACTTCTAGGAGAAAGGGCCGCCCATGTCGGTCGATATAGCCACGTATGTCCACGATCTTGCCGTTGCCGCCAAGGCAGCGTCGGTCTCGCTTGCCACGGCGAGCGATGAGCAGCGCCAGGAGGCCGTGCGCGCCATGGCCGCAGCACTGCGCAACGGTGTCGACTCCATCGTCGCCGCCAACGAGCTCGATATGTCCGCCGCGCGCGATGCGGGCACTTCGGCCGGTCTGCTCGACCGTCTGCTGCTGACGCCTGAGCGCGTCGAGGGCATGGCCGCCGGTTTGGAGAAGCTCGCCGAGCTGCCCGATCCCGTCGGCCGCGTGCTCGACCACCGCGTGCTTGCGAGCGGTGTGGACCTGACCCGCGTGAGCGTGCCGTTGGGCCTGGTCGCCATGGTCTACGAGGCGCGCCCCAACGTGACGGCCGACGCCGCAGGCATCTGCATCCGTACCGGCAACGCCTGCATTCTACGCGGCGGCTCGCTGGCCTATCACTCGTGTGCCATGATCGCCGAGCTGCTGGCCGATGCGCTCGAGGCCAAGGGCTTCCCGCGCGAGGCCGTGTCGATGATCGAGTCCACCGACCGCGAGGCCACCGGCGAGCTCATGAAGCTCCGCGGTATTGTCGACGTACTCATTCCGCGCGGAGGTGCAGGCCTGATCCAGCGCTGCGTGCGCGAGTCGCTTGTGCCGGTGATCGAGACGGGCACGGGCAACTGCCACATCTACGTGCATGAATCCGCCGACTTTGATAAGGCGCTCAACATTATCGTTAATGCCAAGACCCAGCGCGTAGGCGTGTGCAATGCCGCCGAGTCGCTGCTGGTCGACCGTGCTGTGGCCGATGCGTTTTTGCCCGCGGTCGTGACCGTGCTGCATGACCACGGCGTGCTGATTCACGGCGACGAGGCAACCTGCGCCGCATGCGCCGATGCCGGGCTTGTGGAGGGCGATGACTACGTCGCCGCGACTGAGGAGGACTGGGGTCGCGAGTACCTGGCGCTCGAGATGAGCGTGAAGGTCGTGGCAAACGAGGACGAGGCCATCGCACACATCAACCGCTACGGCACGATGCACTCCGAGGCCATCGTTGCCGAGGATACGGATGCTTGCGAGCGCTTCCTCGATGCTGTCGATGCCTCGGCCGTGTACTCCAACGCCAGCACTCGCTTCACTGACGGCGGCGAGTTTGGCCTGGGTGCCGAGATCGGCATCTCGACCCAAAAACTCCACGCCCGTGGCCCCTTTGCCGCCGAGGCCCTCACCACCTACAAATACAAGCTCCGCGGCACCGGCCAGGTCCGTCCCTAACGCCCGCGCAAACAAAAACCACCACAAAGGTGCCTGTCCCCTTTGGGCTTATAGGACAAAATGTGTGTCCCGATAGAACATCCGTTTCTATCCATTAATCAAGCCAGAACGGGTACGGGTCCCTGTGGTGGAGGTCCTCCCACACGGCCCTGTCGCCCCACTCCGGCCCTCCGTCCTCGCGCGACGGCGAGGCGGAGTAGACGCTGAACAGGAAGTCGATGTCCGCGTCGGTCGGCATCGCGGCGAGCTTCTCGCGCGCCGTCCTCGCGTCCCCCGAGTGCGCGTGGCACCACCAGAACACCGCCTTCACGCGCTTGACCGACGTCAGCCCCCGGTGGTTGCGCAGGACGGCCCTCAGCTGCGAGTTCACCCCTCCCTCGATCATGTTGTTGGTCGACGGCAGCGGGCCGGCCTTGGCTAGGGCGGGGTCGAGGTAGGTGAACAGCGTCCCCGCCGACACCAGCGACGACAGCGACGAGCGCGCCCGCCTCAGCCTCTCGTGGGTGTAGACCCTCCTGCCGTCCACCACGGTCCTGTCCTCCAGGAAGTCGGCCCAGAACTGGATTGGCTACACTGATGTGGACAGTTCCGGGAGGGGCGCAGGAGACGGGAGGGCCGTATATGAGGGACCCCAGGC
>UQWV01000003.1 GCA_900544845.1 uncultured Collinsella sp.
AGGTGCCTTGAAACAAGGCGGCATTGACCTTCTGGTCATGCCGCCGAAGTTGAAAGGCAGATTGCCGCTCTGGCGGGTTTGCAGCGTCGGCCGGTCCGCCGTTCGGCAGAACGGCGGAACCTGAGGTGCAGCGTCGGCTGGTTGCGCGGTTTGGTAAAACCGCGTAACCCTACAGCTCCGTTACTTCAACACTGTTGTAGATCTCGTCCCAGCGGTCCATGACCAGGTGGCCGGTCTTGGGATCCATGGCGTTAAGCTTGCCGCAGGTATTGGCGGTCTTGAGCACCGTGACGTCGTCGGCGCCGGCAGCAATGGCATGCGCAAAGCCGGCGATGGTCGAGTCGCCGGAACCCGTCGCGTTCACAGCCGCAATCGCAGGCGTCTTGGCGCGGAACGCACGACCCTCATGGAAGCCCACCGAACCGGCAGCGCCCATCGAAACGACAACCCAGGGAATACCGGCAAAGCGGTCATCGGCGGCGAGCGCCTCGCGCAGGGCATCGACATCATCGGTCGTAAAGGACGTACCCAGCAGGCCGTTGATCTCGGTCAGGTTGGGCTTTACGAGCTCAGGCTTAGCGTCGGACTCCAGCGCGGCTTCCAACGATGCACCCGAGGTGTCGAGCAGCACCTTGGCGCCCGCCTCCTCGGCAATCTTGACGAGCTCGGCATAGTAGCCGGCATCGACACCACGCGGCAGCGAGCCCGAAAGCGTCACAACGTCCGCTTTCGCTGCAAGCTCGGCAAACTTGGCCGTAAAGGCCTCGAGCTCGGCCGGGGCGATCTGCGGGCCGCTCTCCAGCAGCTCGGTCTGATTGCCCTCGTGCAGAATATTCAGGCAAATGCGCGTCTCACCGGCGATGGGCACAAAGTCGTTCTTGACGCCATCGGCATCCATAAGTTCGGCCATATAGGCACCCATGTGGCCGCCGAGCAGACCGGTCGCGAGCACGTCGTCGCCCAGCTGCAGCAGCACTCGACTCACGTTGAGGCCCTTGCCGCCAGCGGTCTTTTCGGGCGTCACACGGTTAACATCGTCTATGATCAACTTGTCGAGCTGATAGCGCGTATCAATCGACGGGTTCATGGTAACGGTCAGAATCATGTTGAACTCCTGTTTCCGGGGCGGCATAACCCGCCCCAAACATACGATAGCTCGTTAAAGGATCTCGATCTCAAAGCCGCGGGTGACGGTCTCTCCCGGCTTGGCCACCAGGCAGCCGCGCTTGTGCTCCAGAATATCGTCCTCGTCGGAGCAGGTGGACAGGCCGCCCCACGGTTCCACGGCCACAAAGTCGCCCTCGGGCTTGCTCCACACAATCAGGTATGGCATATCGGGGAACGTCAGGCGCACGCCCTTGTCCTCGGTTTTCTTGGTCAACGTAACCACGTGGCTCTCGAGCACGTCAAAGATGGTCTCTGCGAAGTCAAAGAGTTCGTGGGTCAGCGGCAGGTCATGGCCAACCATCGGGTTCTTGCTGCGATGCTCAACATCAATCAGGCCCGTCGAGGGAACGGCAGTACAGAGCTCGGCGGCCTCGCGCTGCTCAAAACGGAGCTCGTAGTCGTCGTAGGACTCGCCCTCGTCAAGCGGGCACTTAAAGCCAGGGTGACCGCCCACAAAGAACGGCATGTCCTCGGTGCCCTCATTGGTCACCTCGTACGACACGGCCACCTTTTCCGAATCGATCGTGTAACGAGCAACGATCTTAAACGGATACGGGTACTGCTCGAGCAACTCAGCATGGTCGGCAGAGCTTAAGCTCAGCGCAACCATGTTGTCGCTCTGCTCCTCAAGCTTCCACTCCTGTTTGCGCGCAAAGCCGTGGCGGGCGAGCTTTACCTCGCGACCGCCCATGGTCATTGCGTGACCGTCACGAAGGCCACCGCAGATCGGGAAACAAATGGGTGCCTGGCCCGACCAGACCGCCGGGTCACCCTGCCACAGATACTCGCGACCGTCGGCCACAATTGAGGTGAACGATCCGCCAGCCGTGCTCAGTGCCACGCGGATAGAACCGTTATCAAGAACAAACTCCATAGGAGCCTTCCCTTTCTTACGACAGCCCGCCAAGTCAATAGGGCTGATAGAAAACCGGCCCGCGCCCCCTCACAGAAACGCGAGCCGTCAATTGAAAAGCTGCAGAATACCGGGTCCCGCCAAAACGAAGCCCACAAGCTCAGCAAGCAAACGTGTTATCGGAGCAGCTTACTGAACCAGAAAGCTTCGCAACAACAGCGGTAACCCCACAGGTACCCCCAACGTCAGCGAGAAGTCAGCTGGCGAGGCAAGGTGCCGTGAAGCGAGGCGGCATTGACCTTCTGGTCATGCCGCCGAAGCTGAACGGCAGATTGCCCGCCAGATGGCTTCGCAGCGTCGGCCGGTCCGGCGTTCGGTAGAACGCCGGAACCCCTTAGTCGTGATACTCGCCGCGGTCCCACTTCTCGAGGAACTCGTCAAAGAAGTGCGGGTCAGCCTGAGCCTCGGCGTCGGCCTTGTTGCAGGCATCGATCTTGGCGATCAGGGCGTCGTGCTCGGGAGTCTTCTCGTAGGGCTCCTCCAGGAAGGCAAGCATGATATCGGCCATCAGGAACTCGCCGGTGATCTTGCCGCCAAAGCCCACGATGTTGGCGTTGAGCTCGCGACGGGCATACAGGGCAGAGGTCATGTCGCGGACCAGGGCGCAGCGGGCGCCGGGGACCTTGTTGACGGCGTTGGTGATGCCGATGCCGGTGCCGCACAGGGCCACGCCAAAGTCGGCCTTGCCGCTGGCAACAGCCTCGCCCACGGCCTTGCCGTAGATGGGATAGTGCGTACGGGTGTGGCTGTAGGTGCCGCAGTCGAGCACCTTGTAGCCAGCCTGCTCCAGGCGGTCGGCCAGATAGATCTTCTCGTCCGTAACGATATGGTCGCAACCGATTGCGATGGTCTTCTTCATCAGAACGTCCTTTCGTCTGAATTCACAAGTTGAGGTAGAAGTTCGAGTTCTCGGTGGCTCTCGTTAGGCCATCTTGTTGAGCATGTCGACACGGATCTGGTGACGGCCGCCGGCGTACTGGGCACGCAGGAACTCACGGGCGATCTTCTTAGCGACCTCGGTGCCCACAACGCCCGGGCCCATGGTGACCATGCGCGAGCCGTTGTGCTCGCGGGTCATGTAAGCGGAACGCTCGTCGGAAATGTTGGCGACGACCATGCCCTTGATCTTGACGGCGGCCATATAGGAGCCGACGCCGTACTTATCGAATGCGAAGCCCTGGGAATCCTTGTGCTCCAGCAGGTCCTTGGCAACGGCGGTCGCGGAATCGACAAAGTCCGCGGCAGGGGTCTCGGAATAGTCGACGACCTCGTGACCGTCGGCGATGAGCATCTCCTTGATGGACTCCTTCATCGACATACCGTCGGCATCGGAAGCGATTACAACCCTCATGACATCCTCCTTGAGAGATACGCAGGTGCGTAGTTTCTGTTTGGAAGTGTTGAATCGCGTTCAGGTCCGGGCATCTGAATGTGCGGTTCTTCACTGTTCATGTTTATTTGAACACATTCGAACAGTAACTGCAACAACTATTTGTTTATCTTTGTTCTTTTTTGAACAAATATCGTTCACGGATGATTGCTGACCGTTTGAGCCGGGCGCGGACGTAGCGACCATGTGTTCAACAAACAAAAGGGCGGCCAAGAACGTGTCTCGGCCGCCCTTCGGCGGTATTCCCCGGTATATACAGCTGTTTTAGCTACTCGGACTGCCCACCCTTTTTGGCGTGCTTGGACGGAGCACTCAGAAAGCGGCCCGTCAAATAGTTCGCCGGGCCGGAAATATCGATCCCCAGCAGCACGTGTCCCAGCCACAGGAACGCCACGAGCACCAGCAGCGGGATAACGCACGAGGTCACGATCATCACGATGACGCCTTCAATCAGATCGGTCACCTGCCGCACAATCTCATCGGTCATCTGCTTGGCGCCGCCGGTCACCGACGTAACAAGGCTCGATGCCCCATCAGTCAACTGCTCGAGCACGTTTTTGGACTCCGTGGCCTCGGATTTTTTCTTGTTCGATTTTGAGCTGGTCTCGGCTGACTTGTCCGTGGTGTCGGCCGCGTCCGCAGCGTCCGCAGCCTTTTGCTCAGCTTGCTCAATACTTACGCGATACGTTTCATCGACCTTCTGCGACACCCATACGCTCGCGGGCACGAGCGCCATGCCGATCACGGCAACCACCAGCACGCGCGTCGCCACACGGCGCAGGACAGCGCTCGTGCTCCAGCGCCCGTGAATACCGAGCGACACCGCAAAGAGCACCAACGCAAACGGGATTAAGATGCCCAGGCCAACCGACCAGAAAATGGTTAGCAGGTATTTCTCGAGGTAGAGCACGGCAAGCACGATACCCAAGTTTCCTGAAAGCTGCGCGAGCTGTTCGGCAACCGGCGTTCCCGTATCACCCGGCAGCGCGGTAATGCCCGCAGACAGCGCCACGCACGAGGTCGTGAGCGCCAGTACATTACCCTTCTTTTGATCGATGACCTCGATGGTGGAGTCCCAAGTTTTGGTATCGGCGAAATGCGGACGAGCTACAAAGCCCGACAGCAGCGCCAGGACCACGAGCGCAACGATAAAGCCAATCTGCAGCTTTTTGTTTGCGCACACGACATCGGACAGGCTGGGCTGCAGCTCGGTTACCGTCGTGTGCTCGGTTATCTGGACAGGACGCCCATGAGCCATCTCGTGTGCGCCTCTTTTTTGTATTGACCCGTTATCCGGCATTTGGATACCTCCTCAGTCCGGCGTTTAATGCGAAAGGAAGTATACCCACCGAGCAAAAATCGAACGGGAGGACAACGGTGCGCACCAAGACTGTCCCCAATGACTACCTCCGGATGAGTTGCGGTGGAATAGGGATTGTTTTGCGCCCGTCAGCCCCTATTCAGTCCCTATTTCACCGCAACTTGGAGGAGGACAGAAAAAGCCCTGCTGCGGATAGCGGCAGGGCTTATGGAAGGGGACTTGGTTGTGAGGGCTCGTTAGGCGAGCTTGGCCTCGAGCTCGGCGATGCGCTTGTAGGCATCGATGGTAAAGCGGGCCTGCTTCTCCAGGATCATAGTGGTCATGAGGGTGTCCTGAGCGTGAGCCATGATGAAGGTCATCTCCATCTCGCCACCGCCGGCCTCCTGCGAAAGCAGCTTGGTCTGCGTGTCGTGGGCACCGATGAGCGCATCGCTGGCATCCTTGTGCAGCTGCTCGGCCTTCTCAAAGTCACCCTCGCGAGCAGCATCGAGCGCTGCAAGCAGATCGGTCTGGGCGTCACCTGCGTATGCGACAATCTCGAATCCAACCATCGAGATTTCTTCTTTGGTTGCCATATTGCGTTCCTTTCACATATGAACCAATGGAGAGCATCGCGTCCGGGCATACGCGCTGCGTTCTGTATGGCAGAAACATTAACATTCAAACAAAAAAGAACAGCGCAAAACGTGATTTCGAGCTATGAACGGTCACTTTTCGCCCGTGAACGGTTTTTAAACCAATCTGAACAATATCGAACACAATTAGCGGAAACCCAAACAGGCCCGTGCCCTAGCGCCAATCGCGCACCGTATCGCCCTCGACGAGTACGCCCGGAAACAGCATGTGCTCCACACCGGGTTCAACGCCCTCGGCACCGGCGATCTTATCGACCGCCCACATGCCGACGCGCTTGTTGTCAAAGCGCACCGTAGTCAGGCGACAATCGGGCACGATGTCGCCCAGACTGTCATCAACACCCACCACGCTCACGTCCTGGGGCACGCGCTTCCCGCGCGACTCGAGCCCACGGATGCAGCCATATGCCATGGCATCGTTGGAGGCATAAATGGCCGTACAGGTCGGATCGTCCGCCAGAGCCTGACCGGCAGCATACCCGCTCTGTGCCGTCCAATCGCCGCGCACGAGCTGCGGGGGCTCAATGCCATGCGCACGCAATGTCTCGCGCCAGCCTTCCTCGCGCCGCATGCCCGAAAGCGAGCGCTCGGGACACGAGATAAAGTGCACGGTTTTGTGCCCCCGCCCCAGCAAGTACTCGACCACCTGGCGCGAACAATCGAACTGGTCGTTATCGACCGTTGAACAGAGCGGGTGCTCCAACATCGTAACGAGCACCGTCTGCATGCCGGGCAGCGGCTCGAAGGTTCCAAAGTCCGCCGGCATGCGGTTCATAATCACAACCATGCCATCCACCGGCAGTGCGCTCATGCGCGACGATGCGCTCTCGAGGGTATACGGATGCCCGTCTACTTTAGTGAGGGTGATGGCATAGCCGTGCTTATCGGCCGCGGCGGCAAAGCCCTCCATACGGTCGAGATTGCCGGTGCCGGTAATGTTGAACATGGCGACGCCGACGGTCTTAAACTTACCGCGGCGCAGCGATCGACCGGCAAAATTGGGGCGATACCCCAGCTCGCGCATGGCGGCACGCACGCGTTCCTTGGTCTCGGGGCGCACGCTGGGCGAATCGTGCACGGTGCGCGAGACCGTCTGCTCCGAGACGCCCGCGAGGCGCGCTACGTCTTTGACGGATACCGATTTTTTAACAGCGGCCATAGGTCGATCTTTCTATGTCAACGATGCCATTGGTGGCACCTTGCGCAGTCATTTTTAACGCCTTCAAGTATATCCAACGCCTCCCCCACCATACGCTCACCACCCAAAACCTACCGTTCACCGACATTTTTGCTTCCCCGAACGGCTTTTGTCGCCCAAATGTTAACGTTGCCATTGTGCAAACACAGAGCCACCGGGCGGCTCAAACGTTTACGCGCAAGGAATCGACGGTCCACAGGCACAGGGGCCATCGGTTCGCGTCTTATTTTGTGTCGCAAAATGGCAACGTCAACATTTTGGCAACCAAACGTCAAAAGCTACCATCGTTGCCAACCCACCGACTCTTAGGAGCTTTGCATGGAGCAACTCATCGCCATCATCGAAAAGGGGCAGCCCTTTTTCAACGCGATCGCCCGCAACAAGTACCTCAAGGCGATCCGCGACGGTTTTATCTCCGTCATCCCCATCATCATCTTCTCGTCCATCTTCTGCCTGGTAGCCTCGGTTCCCAATATCTGGGGTTTCTACTGGCCCGATGACATCAACAACGCCCTGTGGAAGTGCTACAACTACTCCATGGGCATCCTGGCCATCGCCTGTGCCGCCACCACGGCCAAGCACTTCGCCGACGCTCAGAACCGCGATCTGCCCAAGAACAACCAGATCAACTTCATCTCGTGCATGTGCGCGGCCATCATCGGCTTCTTGCTCCTTTCGAGCGACACGATCGCCACGGACGCTGCCAGCGGCTTCAACACCACCTACCTTGGTTCCAAAGGCCTGCTGACCGCCTTTATCGCTGCGTTTGTGACCGGCATCATCTACAAGTTCTTCATTAAGCGCAACATCACCGTCAAGATGCCCGAGCAGGTTCCGCCCAACATCTCGCAGACCTTTAAGGACATCATCCCCTTCTCCGTCTGCATCACCGTCTTTTGGGTCTTTGACATCGCCTTCCGCGCTGCTTTTGGCTTCTGCTTTGCCCAGGGCGTCATCCAGGTGTTCCAGCCCCTGTTCACCGCTGCCGACGGCTACATCGGCCTCGCTGTGATCTACGGCGCTATGAGCCTGTTCTGGTTCGTCGGCGTCCACGGCCCCTCGATCGTCGAGCCCGCCATCGCCGCCGCCCTCGTTGCCAACATGACCGACAACCTGGCTGCGTTCCAGGCCGGCCAGCACGCTTCCGCTGTCCTGACCCAGGGTGCCCAGTACTTCGTCGTCTGCATGGGCGGCACCGGCGCCACGCTCGTCCTGGTCTTTATGTTCTGCTTCCTGGCCAAGTCTCAGGAGATGCGCGCCGTCGGTAAGGCCGCCATCGTCCCCGTCTGCTTTGCCGTCAACGAGCCGCTGCTGTTCGCCGCGCCCATCGTGCTCAACCCCGTCTTCTTTGTCCCGTTTGTCTTTGCCCCGATCGCCAACATCTGGATCCTCAAGATCTTTATCGACTTCTTGGGCATGAACGGCTTTATGTACACCCTGCCTTGGACCGTCCCCGGCCCCATCGGCACCATCATGGGCCTGGGCTTCCAGCCGCTCGCTTTTGTGATGCTCGCCCTTATCCTGGTCGTCGACTTCGTTCTGTACTACCCGTTCTTCCGTGCCTATGACGCCCAGAAGTGCGCCGAGGAGGCCGAGATCTCCCAGGAGGAGCTCGCCGCCAAGAACGCCGAGAAGGCCGCCAAGCTCAACGATGCCTTCCAGGGCAAGGCTGACGCCAAGAGCGTTGCCGCCGGCGCTGCTGCCGAGGCCGTGAAGGCCGACTCCCCCGCCGCTTCCGCAGCACCCGCTGCCGAGACAACGACCGCCAGCGACCTCAACGGCAAGCGCGTGCTCGTGCTCTGCCAGGGCGGCGGAACCTCGGGCCTGCTCGCCAACGCGCTGGCCAAGGCCGCCAAGGAGCGCGGCATTAACCTCGAGACCGCTGCCGAGGCCTATGGCAACCACGTGGACATGCTCCCCGACTTTGACCTGGTCGTCCTGGCCCCGCAGGCCGCAAGCTACCTGGCCGACCTGCAGAAGGACTGTGAGCGCGTGGGCAACAAGTGCGTCGCCTGCCGTGGCAAGCAGTACATCGAGCTCTCCCAGAACGGCGACAAGTCTCTCGCCTTCGTGAGTGAGCAACTTTCGAAGTAAGTAACGCCCAGGGCCAGCCGACCATCCAAGACCGGCTGGCCCTTCGATTTAGACGATTGGATCATCATGTCCGTTAATCCTGCTAGCGTCACCAACCCGCCCGCGCAGTTTCCCGAGGACTTTGTCTTTGGCGGCGCCACCGCTGCCTACCAGGTAGAGGGCGAGACCCGCACTCACGGTAAGGGCAAGGTTGCCTGGGACGACTTTCTGGAGGCCCAGGGGCGCTTCTCCCCCGATCCCGCTTCGGACTTCTACAACCAGTACCCCGTCGACCTGGAGCTGTGCGAGGAGTTCGGCATCAACGGCATTCGTCTCTCCATCGCCTGGAGCCGCATCTTCCCCAACGGCACCGGCGAAATCAACCCCGAGGGCGTCCAGTTCTACCACGATCTCTTCGCCGAGTGCCACAAGCACCACGTTGAGCCGTTTGTCACGCTGCATCACTTCGATACGCCGCTTCCCCTCTTTGAGAAGGGCGACTTCCTCAACCGCGAGACCATCGACGCCTTTGTGGACTTTGCCACCTTCTGCTTTAAGGAGTACGCCGACCAGGTGACCTACTGGTTCACCTTTAACGAGATCTGGGCCGACGCCTCCAACACCTACATCGAGGGCACCTTCCCCGGTGGCGTCAAGGCGCATCTGGCCGAGGCCTTCCAGTGCGAGCACAACATGATGCTCGCCCACGCCAAGGCAGTACTGGCCTTCCACAACGGCGGTTTTAAGGGCAAGATCGGCGTCATTCAGTCGCTGGAGTTTAAGTATCCGCTCAACGAGAACGACCCCGCCGACATCAAAGCCGCCAACAACGAGCACGTGCTGCAAAACCAGTTTTTGCTCGACGCCACCTTCCGCGGCGACTACGCACCCGACACCCTCGAGTGCGCCAACCGCCTGGCCGCCGTCTCGGGCGGCACCATCGAAATCCTGGACGAGGACCTCAAGATTATGCGCGAAGCCGCGCTTTACAACGACTACCTGGGCGTTAACAACTACCAGTGCCGCTTCTTGAAGGCTTACGATGGCGAGAACGACCTGCACCACAACGGCACGGGCGAAAAGGGCACCGGCCGCTGGCGCGTTAAGGGCATTGGCGAGCACGTGAACAAACCCGGCATCCCTACCACCGACTGGGACTGGATCATCTATCCCGAGGGCCTGTTCGATCTGCTCGTCTACATTAAGCAGCGCTACCCCAACTACAAGCAGATCTTCATCACCGAAAACGGCATGGGCTACAAGGACCCCTACAAGGACGGTTTTGTGGACGACCAGCCGCGCATCGACTACATCGAGCAGCACCTGCGCTGGCTGCTTAAGGCCATGGAGGTGGGTGTCAACGTGGGCGGTTACTTCCTGTGGAGCCTGCAGGATCAGTTCTCCTGGACCAATGGCTACAACAAGCGTTACGGCTTCTTCTACGTTGACTTTGAAACCCAGAAGCGAACGCCCAAGGCAAGCGCATACTGGTACAAGCACGTAGCGCAGACCCGTCGTCTGGACTAATGGCTGGCGGGGTTGCCCGCTCACACAACCTGTCCCCATTTCTCAGCCGGGGGCGGCACGTCACACGGCGCGCCGCCCCCGGTCTTTTTGTTTTTGGGCTGGTCGGGAGCCGTTTGTCTCGATCTGTAACATCTAGCCGAGTTTTTTGGTCCTAGCTGTTACAGATTGAGACGAACAGGATTACTCTTTCCGAAGAATCTAAATCTGTAACACGTAGCCCGCTTTTGACCGTCTACCTGTTACAAATCGAGACAAACGGAGTAGGACCTAACCCCGTATGTCCCTAACAGTCGAGCGTTCGACCAGCGTACTCGGCACATGAATCGCCTCGATAGACGAGCTCTCTCCAATCGCCGCCTCAAACGCAAGCTTACCGACACCGCGCAAATCAAATCGCAGCGTCGTCAGCCGATTGTGAGGAACAAGTCCCTCGAGTGCGTCGTCGATACCAACCACGCTCACGTCGTCGGGCACGGACAGGCCAGCGTTCTCGAGCGCGGCGATAACGCCCAGCGCCATCTGGTCATTTGCCGCAAGCACGGCAGTCGGCGCCTGCGACCCGCCGGCAAGCACCTCGGCCGCAATCCGCTCGCCCATGGCGTACCCACTGTCCGCACTCCAATCGCCGCGCAGCATCGGAGCGGCATCGACATGAGCACGACCCAGCGTATCGCGCCAACCGGCCTCACGAAAACGCGAGGAAATCGAGTTTTCCGGACCCGCCACAAACCGCATATTCGAGTGACCATGTTCCAGCAGATAATTGGTCAACAGCTCGCACGAACCATACTGGTCGGAGTCGATCGTCGTGCAGCGCGGATGCGCATACATGGACAGGATGACCGTTCGCACTCCCGGCTGGGGAACAAACTCCTCAAAATCGGGAGCCATGCGGTTCATGTTGAGAATCATGCCGTCGACGGGTCGCTCGACCATGCGGCGCGAGGCATCGGCAAGTGCATAGGGCTTGTCGCCGCCCATCTCGATCATAGTGACGGCAAAATCGTGCTCGCGCGCCGCTTGCATGATACCCTCGAGCGTCGCCAGGTTACCGACACGTGTGATGTTGTACATGCACAGGCCAATAGAACGATACGACCCGCCGCGCAACGCCGCTCCAGCAAAATTGGGACGAAAGCCCAGCTCTTCCATGGCGGCCAGCACACGCTTGCGCGTCTTTTCCGTCACGTTGGGCATACCGTTGACCACGCGAGACACAGTCTGGCGGCTCACGCCAGCGAGCGCCGCAACCTCTGCCGCGCTCGCCGAACGACCATTCCTTGTCTGCTGATCCATGCCTTCCACGCTAACCTGCTTCCCAACTATTCCCCGCGCCCATGGCGCATCGTACATACATTGATAACGTGCTCATGATACCCGAGCCATATACCACAACATGAAAACTTCTGTCAATCAAAACCGCTTACCGAACAAATACAACCGTTCGCGGCTGTTTGAAGTTGTTTTGTTTCTATACATCCCAGCCGGATGTTAACGTGCTCATTGTCAAATGTTCACGTGCTCATTTTGGTTCTAATCATTTTAAGAGAGTGTTTATCGGGCTTTTTCACCGCTGAACGCTAACCAGGGAGCCTCCTGAGCGCAAACGCACAATATCGAACAGCGAGACGAGAGGGTGTATGCATATGTCTTTGCTAAACCGCGTACAGCAGCTGCCGAAGGGCTTTGTTTGGGGCGCCGCAACCGCCGCGTACCAAACGGAAGGTTCCACGAAGGTGGCAGGCAAGGGTAAGACCATGTGGGACGATTACCTTGTCGCCCAGGGTCGCTTTTTGCCCGACCCGGCCAGTGATTTCTACAACCGCTACGAGGAGGATATCCGCCTTTCTGCCGAGCATGGACTCAACGCCATTCGTGTGTCCATCGCCTGGACCCGCATCTTCCCCAACGGCGACGATGCCGAGCCCCTCGCCGAGGGCGTTAAGCACTACCACGAGCTGTTCGCCTGCTGCAAAAAGTATGGCGTCGAGCCCTATGTGTCCCTGCATCACTTTGACTCCCCCGCCGCCCTGTTCAACCAGGGCGACTGGCTCAACCGCAAGACCGTCGACGCCTATGTGCGCTATGCCGAGTTCTGCTTCCGCGAGTTCCGCGAGGTCAAGAATTGGTTCACCATCAACGAGCTCATCAGCCTCTCGCACTCCCAATACATCCAAGGCAACTTCCCGCCCAACCATCACTTTGATGTGACGAGCGGCATCCAGAGCCAGCACAACGAGCTCGTTGCCCACGCCCGCGCCGTCAACCTGTATAAGGATCTTGACGAGACCGAGCACCTGGGCGGACGCATTGGCATGGTCAACGTCCTGACGCCGGCATATCCTGCCACCGACTCGCCCGCCGACCAGCACGCCGCCGACCTGTACAACGCCTTCTACACCGACTTCATCATGGACGGCGCCTTCCTGGGTCACTACTCCGCGCGCACCCTCTCACTCATCAACGAGATTCTGCGTGCCAACAACGCCACACTTACGGTTGAGGACAGCGACATGGAGGAGCTCGCCAAGGCGGCGCCCCGCAACGATATGTTCGGCCTCAACTACTATCAGTCGGCGTTTATCGCCGCCTACGATGGCGAGTCAACCAACAGCTTTAACGGCACCGGAGACAAGGGCACCTCGTGCTTTAAGTTTAAGGGCGTCGGGCAGCAGGTCGATATGCCGGGTATCCCCACCACCGACTGGGATTGGCTCATCTACCCGCAAGGCCTCTACGACACGCTCAAGCACATCAGCGCCACCTATCCCAACCTCCCCGTCATCTATATCACCGAAAATGGCCTGGGCCACAAGGACCCCGAGCCCGATGCGCTCGGCATCGTCGCCGATCCCGAGCGCATCGACTTTGTCGACCAGCACATGGAGAAGGTGCTCCAGGCGCGCGCCGAGGGCGTCGACGTCCAGGGCTACTTTATCTGGAGCCTGCAGGACCAGTTCTCGTGGGCCAATGGCTATAACAAGCGCTACGGCCTGTTCTACATCGACTTCGACACGCAAAAACGCTACATCAAGCAGTCGGCACTCTGGTACAAGGAGCTCGCCGACACTATGGCGGACGCGCAGTAGTGCATCGCCTCGCTTTCCCCCGAGGGGGAGCGGCCCCATGCGATACAAACCCAGCCGCTCCCCTCTCTCCCCCTGGGACCGACCCCGCCTGCACCCGGGCTTTTAGCAAGCGGGAGACCATATAGGTTTTCAACGTCCATGCCATTAAGATTTCATGCAAAGAGGAGCGTGAACTATGGAATCGATCGTTAAGTTCTTGGAGAAAGGTCAGCCGTACTTCGACAAGGTCTCTAAGAACATCTACCTTCAGGCCATTAAAGACGGCTTTTTGGCAGCAATGCCCATCATCCTGTCTTCTTCTGTCTTCCTGCTTATTTCAACCCTGCCGGGCGTTGTCGCCACGGTCGGCGGCTTTACGCTGCCCGACTGGTGGAACGTCGACGTCGTGAACTTCTGCAACAAGGTTTACAACTTCACGATGGGCGTCGTGGGCATCATGGTCGCCGGCACCACCGCAAGCGCGCTGACCGGCTCCAAGAACCGCCGCATGCCTGCCGGCAAGGCCATCAACGCCACGAGCACCATGGTCGCCGCCATGTGCGCTATGCTCATCTTGGCCGTTACCCAGACGAGTGCCAAGATCGACGGCGCCGATGTCTCGGTGTTCTTTACCGACAACATGGGCACCAAGGGCCTGCTGAGCTCCTTTGTCGCCGCATTTGCCACGGTCAACATCTATGCCTTCTGCATTAAGCGAGACATCACCATCAAGCTGCCCAAAGAAGTCCCCGGCGCCATCGCCCAGAACTTCCGCGACATCTTCGCCTTCAGCTTCTCCATCCTGTTTGTCGCCGTCATCGACGTTATCTGCCGCACCTGCTTGGCCGTCCCGTTTGCCAACGTCATCTCCACGCTGGTGAGCCCGCTGTTCGCCGCTGCCGATTCCTACGCCGGCCTCGCCCTCATCTGGTTCATGATCCCGCTGTTCTGGTTCATGGGCATCCACGGCCCCTCGGTCGTTAAGCCTGCCCTCAACGCCGCGCTGTTTGGCAACATCACCACCAACCTCGCCACGCTGCAGGCCGGCGGTCACCCCGCCCTCGCCCTGACCGAGAACTTCGGTAACTACATCGGCGAACTCGGCGGCACCGGCGCCACGTTCATTGTCCCGATCATCTTCCTGCTCTTTATGCGCTCCAAGCAGCTCAAGGCCGTCGGCAAAGCCTCTGTCGTACCCGTGATGTTCGCCGTCAACGAGCCGCTGCTGTTCGCCGCGCCCATCATCCTCAACCCGTACTTCCTGATCCCGTTCCTGTTTGCCCCCGTGGCCAACGTCCTCATTGGTAAGTTCTTCATCGACTTTTTGGGCATGAACGGCTTTATCTATGCCATGCCGTGGGCACTCCCCGGACCGATCGGCACCTTCATCGACACCAACTTCCAGCCGATCTCTCTGGTCCTGGTTGTCGTCCTGCTGGTCGTTGACTTCTTGATCTACTACCCGTTCTGCAAGGCCTACGACAACGTCCTGTGCAAGCAGGAGGCCGAGACCCTGGCCGAAGAAGAGGCCGAGGAGACCAAGGCCGTCAAGACCGCTGCCGCCCCCGCCGTTGAGGCTCCTGTTGTCGAGACCGCTTCTGCCACCGAGGCCTCCGCAGCTCCGTCCGCCCTTAAGGGCAAGGATCTGAGGGTTCTGGTTCTGTGCGCTGGCGCCGGCACCTCTGCACTGCTCGCCAACGCGCTTAAGGAAGGCGCCGACGAGCTGGGCATCGACATTACCGCCAACGCCGGTGCCTACGGCAGCCACTACGCCATCATGGACCAGTACAACGTCATCGTCCTGGCTCCGCAGGTTCGCACCTATTACAACGAGATGAAGGCCGACACCGACCGCCTGGGCATCACGCTGCTGTCGCCCAAGGGCAAACAGTACATCGACCTCACTAAGGATCCCAAGGGTGCCGTCGCCTGGATCGAGGAAAACCTCGAGGCATAAGACGCTGACACCACCTGCCGCTCGCAGACAATAAATGGCCCGTGCATCGATGTGTGATGCGCGGGCCATTTTGTTTAGACCGCACCCGTCCTCCTGTTCATCTCAATCTGTAACATCTAGCCGAGTTTTTCGGTCCAAGCTGTTACAGATTTAGACGAACAGGCCGAGCACGTCTACGCCCGCAGGTCCTTTACGCTGGAACGCTCGACCAACACGCCCGACACAAGCGTGCGGCTTCTGGAGCTCGGGGCTTCTAGGCCCGCGACGACCTCGTTGAGCGCACGGACGCCCAGCTCGCGGTGGCGAAACTTCACCGACGTCAGAATCGAGTTGGGAATCGTCTTGTAGAGCTCATCGTCGAAGCCGATCACGGACACGTCGTCGGGCACACTGAGCCCTTTGTCACGTAGAGCCATCATCACGCCGTTTGCCATGCAGTCGTTAGCCGCGAGGACCGCCGTGCAATCGGGTTTATCGGCAAGCACAAGGCCCGCGGCATAGCCACTATCCGCATTCCAATCGCCTTGCAGAGGCTCGGGCGGCTCAATGCCACGCGCCTCGAGTGCCGCACGCCAACCTTTCATGCGACACTGGCTCGACAGCGCCTCTTTCTTACCAGAGACGAAGTACACATTCTTGTGTCCGCGATTCAAGAAGTACTCGCACGCCATGCGCGCGCCACCCTCTTGATCGTCACTAACGGTAGAGCAGGCAGGATGCTCCATCGGCGTGATAATCACCGTCTTGAGGTCCTTCGGTGCCTCAAAGGTATCAAAGTCATCGACCATCTGACGCAGGTTGAAGATCATGCCATCAACAGGCAGCTGCGACATCCTGCGCGCCGCTTCGGCAAGGGTCATCTTCTCCCCCGCGCGCTTCTTAATCATCGTGAGCGCAAAGCCTCGCTCTGCGGCGGCATCGGCGATACCGTCAATCATGTCCACGTTGCCGCCCGACAAGTGGAACAGCACCACGCCGATGCACCCGTAACGGCCCAACTTGAGTGAACGCGCGGCAAAGTTCGCCCGGAACCCAAGCGCTTCCATGGCAGCATGGACCCTATCGCGTGTCGACTCTCGCACGCTATCGGGCTCGTTGATCACACGCGACACCGTCTTGAGAGAAACACCCGCGGCAATCGCCACATCGTTCATTGAGACATTTTTCTTGTCCATCGTTGCCACTACTTCTCCAGTCGGTTTTGCATCGCTTGTTTTTTGCGTTCTAGCATACACTACCTGCCCGACTGACAAATCAACCGTTTACCGGACAATATCGACCGCTCACCCGTAAATCCTTGTTGCTCTTCCAAAAATGTCTTACGTTGTCATTAACGAAATGACAACGTTGTCATTTCACAATGCCTTCCTTAAGCAGGAAGGTTTCCGGGCAGTCCTGACCATCCATCGACGACCAGTTCCATCCACATGCATCGCGCATCAAGTAGCAAAGGAGCTCTATGGACGCCATCGTAAAGATGCTCGAAAAGCATCAACCGTTCTTTGAGAAGATCTCGAGGAACATCTACCTCCAGGCCATCAAGGACGGATTCCTTGGGTGCATGCCCATTGTCCTCACCTCTTCGATCTTCCTGTTGATCGCCACCCTTCCTGGCGTAGTCGGCATCACGCTGCCCCAGCCGCTCATCGACTGGTGCAACAAGCTGTACAACTTCACCATGGGCGTCATGGGCATCATGGTCGCCGGCACCACCGCCAAGAACTTCACGGCTTCCATGAACCGTCGCATGCCCGCCGGCAAAGTGCTCAACGACGGTTCCACCATGGTGGCCGCCCAGTGCAGCATGCTGCTGCTCGCAGTCACACAGTTCACCACCAAGTTCAACGGCTCCGAGCTTTCGGTCTTCGACTGCACCAGCATGGGCACACGCGGTCTGTTCTCGGCCTATATCGCCGCGTTCATCACCGTATGGGTCTACAAATTCTGCGTCTCGCGCGATCTGACCATTAAGCTGCCCAAGGAGGTCCCGGGCGCCATCGCTCAGAACTTCCGCGACATCATCCCCTTTGGCGGCGCCGTCATCATCTGCGGCATCATCGATGTGGTTGTGCGCAACCTCATGGGCGTTCCGTTCTCCGAGCTGCTCATCAAGCTGCTCTCCCCGCTCTTCACTGCGGCAGAAACCTATCCTGGCCTTATCCTTATCCAGGCAGCCACCGCGTTCTTCTGGTTCATCGGTGTCCATGGTCCTTCGATTGTCCAGCCGGGCATCGACCCCATCCGTCTTGCCAACCAGGCTGAGAACCTGCAGGTTCTGCTGGCCGGCGGCCACCCCGCCCACTCCCTCACCTTTAACATGTCGCTCGTGGGTGAGTTCGGCGGCACCGGCGCCACGTTCATCGTGCCGCTTCTGCTGATTCTCTTTATGAAGTCCAAGCAGCTCAAAGCCGTCGGTAAGGCCTCGATCGTTCCTGTTGCCTTCGCCGTCAACGAACCGCTGCTCTTTGGCGCGCCGATGATCCTTAACCCCTACATGCTCATCCCCTTTGTTGCCGCCGGCTGCGTCAACGTAAGTGTTGCCAAGTTCTTTATCGACAACGTGGGCATGAACGGCTTCTCCTTCGTGGTGCCTTGGGCTACCCCTGCCCCCATCGGCATCTTCATCACCACGAACTTCCAGCTTATCGCCCTGGTATTTGTCGCGATCATCATCTTGCTGGACGCCATCATCTACCTGCCGTTCTTGAAGGCATACGATAAGCTGCTCTGCGACCAGGAGGCCGAGCGCGCCGCCGAGCTGGGTCTCGAGTCCGATGGTGCTGCCACCATCACCGTCAGCACCTCTGCGCCCGCTGTCGAGCAGACCGCCGCTTCCGTCGAGCCGACCGCCGCTGCCGCCGACAGCAAGCCTGTCGCCGATCAGCCCGAGCCCGCCTCCGACGCATCCGCTAAGAAGGATGTCGATGGCCTGAAGGTCCTCGTCCTGTGCGCCGGCGCCGGCACCTCTGCCATGCTCGCCAACGCCATCAAGGAAGGTGCTGCGCAGACCGGAGAGAACATCGCTTCCTCCGCAGGCGCCTATGGCCAGCACACTGCCATCATGGATCAATACGACGTTATCGTGCTCGCCCCGCAGGTTCGTAGCTACTACAACGACATGAAGGCCGACACCGATCGCCTGGGCATTAAGCTGCTCGCTCCCCGCGGTAAGGAATATATCGACCTTACTCGCGACCCCGCTGGCGCCATCAAGTGGCTCCGCGAGAACCTCGACTAGTTCCTCCCTCTGTTGGTGCCCGGATTCCCGGTTCGGGCACCTCTCCCTATTCGTATCCCACAGAAAGGATGACTCATGACCAACCCCATGCAGTTCCCCGACGGCTTTGTGTTTGGCGGCGCCACCGCTGCTTACCAGGTTGAGGGCGAGACCCGTACGCACGGCAAGGGCAAAGTGCCCTGGGACGATTTCCTGGCTGCTCAGGGTCGCTTCTCCCCCGATCCCGCAAGCGATTTCTACAACAAGTACCCGGTCGATATCGACCTGTGCCAGCGCTTCGGCATCAACGGTATCCGTGTCTCCATCGCTTGGAGCCGCATCTTCCCCAGCGGCACTGGTGAGATTAACCCCGAGGGTGTTGCCTTCTATCACGAGCTCTTTGCCACCTGCAATAAAGCCGGCGTTATCCCCTATGTCACGCTCGATCACTTCGATACGCCCGAGGCCTTTTACCAGAACGGCGGCGAGGGCTTCCTGACGCGCACGACGATCGACGCCTTTGTCGAGTACGCCAAGTTCTGCTTTGCCGAGTTCACCGAGGTCAAGCACTGGTTTACCTTTAACGAGATTCCCGCGACCGCCGAGGGCAGCTTTATCGTCGGCAACTGGCCGCACGGCGAGAAGTATCGCCTGGACAAGGCTTTCCAGCTCATGCACAACATGATGGTGGCCCACGCCAAGGCTGTCGTCGCCTTCCATGAGGGCGGCTTTGAGGGCGAGATCGGCATTGTCCAGAACCTGGAGCCCAAGTATCCCCTCGATCCCAACAGTGCTGCCGACTGCGAGGCAGCTCGCATGGCCGATGTCATCAACAACCGCTGGGTGCTCGACGCCACTTTCCGCGGCCACTATGCAGCCGACACCATGGAAGCCGCAACCAAGCTGGCCCATATCGCCGGCGGCGAGCTCGACGTCCGTGACGAGGACATCGCCGCGCTGACCGCCGCGCTCCCCTACAACGATTGCCTGGGCGTCAACACCTACAAGTGCCAGTTCCTGCGTGCTGCCGAGGGCGAAAACGACATCAACCACAATGGCACCGGCGACAAGGGATCCTCGCGCTGGTTCCTCAAGGGTGTGGGCGAGTCATGCGTGCGCGAAGGCGTACCCACCACCGATTGGGACTGGATTATCTATCCCGAGGGCCTCTACGACCTGCTGCTGCGCATTAAGAACGATTACCCCAACTACAAGAAGATCTACATCACCGAGAACGGCATGGGCTATAAGGACGACTTCGAGGACGGCTTTATCGACGACGCCCCTCGCATCGACTACATGCGTCAACATCTCGCATGGATCCTCAAGGCAATCGACGGCGGCGTAAACGTCGACGGCTACTTCGTGTGGTCGCTGCAGGACCAGTTCTCCTGGACCAACGGCTATAACAAGCGCTATGGCCTGTTCTACATCGACTTCGAGACCCAGAAGCGCTATCCCAAGGCAAGCGCGTACTGGTACAAGAACGTCGCGGAGACCGGCCTGCTTATGGCCTAACTTTTGCCGCATACCCCCTGTCGGCCGCATGCGAATCCCTCCACGGGTTCGCATGCGGCTTTTTTGTTTTGGTGGGCCCGAGCGGATCATTCGTCTCAATCTGTAACATCTAGCAGGGATTTTCGGCCCTAACCGTTACAAATCGAGACAAACAGAACGCCCGAGCAGAAATATCTCAATCTGTAACACGTAGCCCACTTTTAACCGTCTAACTGTTACAGATCGAGACAAACGCCACAGGTCAATCCCTTTAATCTCAATCTGTAACATCTAGCCGAGTTTTTCGATCCCAACTGTTACAGATTGAGACGATTCGACGGTACCGGTCGCTTGGACACGCCGTGGTACAATTATGCCACGACGCAAAGGAGGTACCCATGTCCGCTTGTGTGCCCGTCCGAGACATGAAGGACACTGCCACATTCACCGCACTTGTTGAGTCTGAGCGCGACGTCACCGTAACCAAGAACGGCTACGAGACCATGCACTGCATCAGCAGCGACCAGTATCGCCTCATGCAAGAAGAAATCGCCAAGGCAAAACTGCTGTCTCGTATGATGTTGGCAGAAGACGAAATATCGCAAGGCGACTACAGCGACTACGACTCCTTCGCGACCGCGATACGAGACAAATATGACCTATAACGTCGTAATCCTCAAAAGCGCGCGATATGAGTACGAGAGTATCGTCGGATACCTTGCCCAAATCCTCAAGAATCCGCGTGCAGCAGGCAATTTTGTCGCTGAGATTGAATATCAGCTTGATCTGCTTCGCGAGCAGCCGCTCCTACGTCCCCTCTCGCATATGCAAGAGCTGGCGGCACGTAATTACCGATCGTTTCCCGTCAACAACTACGTGTGCCTTTATAAGTTTGAGCACGAAACAATCTATATCGCCCACGTCTTTCATCAGTCACAGGACTACGCCCGCCTGGTCTAACCCACAAGCTGAATACTTGGCCCGAGCACATTTGCGCGTCAACGTGAAGCGGTAATCCCCGCGCCAGCAGGGGCAGAAGTATCGTCTGTAGCATTAGCTAGCAGATGACCCGCGTGTGCTCCTCGATGGCAGTGCGGTCCTCGGCGGCGATACCCGGCTCGCACACCACGGCGTCCAGGCTGTCCAGGCGGCAGAAGGTGTAGAAGTCGCGCTTGCCGATCTTGCTGGAGTCGGCGATGAGGTAGCGTGAATCGGCCTTGCTAAAGGCGAGCTGCTGGATGCGGCCCTCTTCCATGTTAGACGTAGACACGTCGCCGTCCAGAATGCCGTTTGCGCCGATAAAGGCTGCGTCGATCCCCAGTGCGCGCAAGGTGTCCTCGGCCGTGGGGCCCACAAAGGCGGCAGTGCGGCGACGGTACATACCGCCCACGAGGCACAGGTCGCAGTCTTCGCGCGCCTCGAGCAGGTTAAACACCGAAAGCGAATTAGTCACGATGCGCAGGCGAAACGCCGGCAGCATCGAGGCCATCTGCTCCACCGTAGTGCCCGTGCCCAAAAAGATGGTCGAGCCCTCCTCGATGAGCTCCACGGCGCGGCGCGCGATCTGCAGCTTTTCCTCGGCATGCTTGGTGCGCTTTTCGCTGTGCGAATACTCGTGGCGCAACATAGCGTGGGGACGGCCCTGTGCACTACGGGCTCCTCCGTGCACGCGTTCAATCTCGCCCAGGCTCGCAAGTTCTTCGAGGTCGCGGCGGATCGTCATATCCGAGACACCTAACGCATCCGAAATCTCCTTGACCGAGACCGTGCCCTGCTCATCGAGCAGCTGACGAACCCTATCCTGTCGCTCTGCCTTAATCACGATGAATCCTCGCCGTTCTTTGCGCGCATATCATTCAAACAGTAACGAACAAATTGTATCAGACTCGTTCGCGTCAAAAATGAACGCCCGCGCAGCTCCAATCATCACTTTTTTGAGAAAAATACCCCCTGCTTTAGTGGGGTGTAGTGATAATCTCGCCTGTTCGCGCTACAGTTTGTCGGAAATACCTCGATGTTAGGAACCAAATGATCACTTCCGAGCTTTTCGGCACCGCGCCGTGCGGTACCCCCGTTCATCGTTACACCCTCAACGGGCCCGAGATCTGCGTTCGCATTATGGACTATGGCGCCACCGTGCTGGGTATCGATGTGCCCGACATTCCCGGCAACGTGCGCGATGTAGTGCTGGGCTTCGATAAGCTCGAGGATTACTTTGACAACCCCGCCTGCTTTGGCGCGACCATCGGACCTGTGGCCAACCGCACTGCGGATGCCACGATCACCATCGCCGGCACGGACTGGCATATGCCGGCCAACGAAGGCGTCAACAACCTGCACAGCGATCTTGAACACGGCCTGCACAAGCGCGTATGGGACGTTGAGCTCGACGAGGTCCACAATGCCGTGCGCATGACCACCTCGCTTGAGGACGGTGAGCTGGGCCTGCCCGGCAACCGCACCTTTACGGCCGTGTTTACCGTGACGCGCACCGGCCGCTTCCGTATCGAATATGGCTGCGAGAGCGACCGCGCCACCTACGTGTCCATGACCAACCACACGTACTTTAACCTTGCCGGCCATAACGCCGGCATGGACTGCGAGCACTTCTTTGTTGCCAACGCTGCCCACTACCTGCCCATTAACGAGCAGAATATCCCCACCGGTGAAATCGTTCCGGTCGAGGGTACGCCGTTTGACTTCCGTGAGCTGCGCCCCGTCGCGCCTGGCATGGAGGCCGACGATCCCCAGATTAAGCAGGCACGCGGCTACGACCACTGCCTGTGCATCGATGGCTATCAGTACGGCCGTAATCTGCGCCGCGCCCTGCACGTCGAGGAGATGTGGACCGGTCGTGAGCTGGACTACTACACCACCGCCCCGGGCGTGCAGCTCTACACCGGCAACTGGCTGGGCGACGAGCACGCCAAGGACGATGCCAACTATGGCTGGGGCGCCGGCTTTGCCCTCGAGGCAGAGATGTTCCCCGACACGCCGCACCAGCCGCTGTTCCCGCAGGGCATCGTGGGCCCGGATCACCCCTACAGCAATGTGATCGAGTACCACTTTATGAGGCACTAAGCCCACAACGCAACATATCGCACAGCAGCGCCCGCCGGCACACCGCCGACGGGCGTTTTGCTACCTAGTCATTGGGGACGTTCTTAAATGACTAGTCGTTGGGGACAGTCTTTAACGTTTGGCAAGAAAGACTGTCCCAATCTGCCGGCACTTGGGGACGTTCCTAAAGTGCCGGCACAAAAGGAACGTCCCCAAGTGCCAAGGGTGTCCCGTTTGACTAGTCATTTAAGAACGTCCCCAATGACTCGTTGGATGGGGTCGGGATTAGAGCTGGGGAGGTAGCGGATTTCCAGTTCTACTCCGAGCTTTTGTAACTCTCTGAGAGCAGCGATGTCCGCATCGTCTATGGCGACTGCGGGCGTTATGGGGCGCTTGCCCTCCCCTGCCTGCATATGGCCAATGCTGATCTTGGTGATCGGCACTCCACCCTTAACCAGCGCGAGTGCATCCGTGGGCGACGCCACCATGATGAGAATCCATTGGCGCAGCGTCGCGGTATGAATGATGTCGATGGTCCTTTGCACCGAGAAAAACCGTGTCCAAACGCCTTCTGGCGCCGCCACCCTCATGGGTGCCCATTGGCGCGAATCCGCCGCGATCTCATCGTTGACGATTAGGACAAGGTTGGAACCAGTCGCCTCGTTCCACAGCTCAATGTCTTGCCCGCAAATAAACCGGTCGTCGATGCGTGTGAGAAGAATCTTGGGTTGAGCCATGGCTGCCCCATTCTCTTTGAGACCCGTAAGAGCAAGACATCACGTCTCCAATATTAGTGCATTTAAAGTGAGAAAAGCCGTCAGAACCCTTGCGCGGATGTGCGATGTCCCGTATCATAGACAGCCGTTGACGCCTCAGTTGCGTCATCACATGGCCGCCAGCGTAGCTCAGTTGGTAGAGCACCGCTCTCGTAAAGCGGGGGTCACCGGTTCGAGCCCGGTCGCTGGCTCCATTGCACAAGATAGCCGCCTTCGGGCGGCTTTTTTGTTGCCGATTTCGAGCGCGCATCCGCCAATCCAAGCACAACGCCGTCGGCAACTCCCCTACTCAACAACAAGCCCCGCCAACCGCAATCCCCAAGGGGACCGCGATCAGCGGGGCTCAAACGCGTTCCCCAAGGGAAATCACGCTAGCTCACGAGCAGTTCGTTACTCCTCCCAGTAAGCGTCTGCAAGCAGCTTAAAGCAGATCTTCTTGACCGGCTGCGCGCCATCGCCCGGGAACTCGAGCGTGGGCATGTGAGGCTCGCCGGCAACAAACAGCGCGAACTTGTCGTCAGCAAGATCGCCGGCGATCGAGGCGTCGGAATCGACCAGATCGTAGTCGTCCTTCTCGTCAAACTCCTGAACCAGCGTCAGGCTGCCCGTGGCAACCTTAAAGGCCTCGCGACCCTCGACGTCGATCTGCAGGTCGTGATAGCGCTGATGCGTCTCATAGTGAGCCTCGGCCTCGGGACGCGTCGTGGGAGCCATGACGTTCGCATAGACCTTGTCGCCCAGAACCGGATGGCTGCCGACCTCGAGCTGCGCCGGATCGTTCTCCTCGAGCCAGTCGATCAGCACGTCGAGGCCCTTGAGCATTCCGCGGTACTCCTCGATATCGCCCAATGCACCGTAAATCATCTAAATCCCCTCTCGGATCGTTTCTTTGGCGGCTACGCGATAAACGCGTTACCGACGCTGTTGCCGCCCACATACGTCTCGACCAGGGTAAGGTCGGGATTGAACACGACAACGTCGGCGTCGCGCCCCGACATAATGCTATCGCACTTGTCGTCGACATGAGCTAGCAAGCGATGCCGGGGCCGACACCCAAGCCCTTACAGCTCGGTCACGACAACGCCGTTGTAGACCTCGTCCCAACGGTCCATGACCAGATGGCCAGTCATGGGATCCATGGCATTGAGCTTGCCGCAGGTGTTGGCGGTACGCAGCACCGTCTCGTCGTCTGCGCCAGCAGCAATGGCATGCGCGAAGCCAGCGATAGTGGAGTCACCAGAGCCCGTGGCGTTAACGGCAGGGATATCGGGCGTCTTTGCGCGGAACGCACGGCCATTGTGGAAGCCAACGGAGCCGGCAGCGCCCATGGACACGACGACCCAGGGGATATCGGAGAAGCGGGCATCAGAGGCGAGCGCGGCGCGGAGCTCGTCCACATCGTCGGTGGTAAAGCTCGTGCCCAGAAGGCCGTTGATCTCGGTCAGGTTAGGCTTGACCAGCTCGGGCTTAATTTCGGACTTAAGGGCGGCCTCGAGCGAAGCACCCGAGGTATCGAGCAGCACCTTGGCGCCGGCGTTCTCGGCAATGCCCGTGATCTTGGCATAGTAGTCTGCCTCGACACCGCGGGGCAGAGAACCCGAAATGGTGACAACGTCGGCCTTGCCCGCAAGCTCAGTAAACTTGGCGGTAAAGGCATCGAGTTCCTCGGGGGCAATTGTCGGGCCACTCTCGAGCAGCTCGGTCTGGTTGCCGGCGTGGAGGATGTTGAGGCAAATGCGAGTCTCGCCCTTGATGGGCACAAAGTCGTTGTTAATACCGTTAGCATCCATGAGCTCAGCCATGTAGGCGCCCATGTGGCCGCCGAGCAAACCGGTTGCCACAACGTCGTCGCCCAGCTGACCCAGCACACGGGCCACGTTGAGGCCCTTGCCGCCGGCGGTCTTTTCGGGCGTCACGCGGTTGACGTCGTCGATAATGAGCTCATCGAGCTGATAGCGCGTATCGACAGACGGGTTCATCGTAACGGTGAGGATCATTTTTAGCTCCTTATCTCGCAGGCTCCTTATGCCTCGCGATACGAGTCGACAAAACGGAATTACAGAATCTCAATCGTGAACGAGCGGACGACGGTCTCCTTGGGCTTGGCGACAAGGCAGCCGCGCTTATGCTCAAGCACGTCGTCCTCATCGGAGCAGGTCGAGAGACCGCCCCAAGGCTCAACCGCCACAAAATCGCCCTCGGGCTTACTCCACACAATGAGATACGGGAAGCCCTCGAAGCTCAGGCGAACGCCCTTGTCCTCCCCCTTCTTAGAAAGCGTGACCTGGCGGCTCTCGAGCACGTCAAAGATGGTCTCCGCAAAATCGAAGAGCTCGTGCGACAGGGGCAGCGTCTTTCCCACCATGGGGTTCTTGGAACGGTTTGCCACGTCAATCAATCCGGTCGAGGGCACGGCGGTGCAAAGCTCCGCAGCCTCGTCTTTCTCAAAGCGCAGCTCGTAGTCCGTATAGGCCTCGCCCTCATCGAGCGGACACCTGAAGCCGGGATGACCGCCGATAAAGAACGGCATGTCCTCGGTTCCCTCGTTGGTCACCTCATAGGAGACGCGCACGGCGGTATCCTCGAGCGCATAACGAGCGACAAGCTTAAACGGATACGGATAATCACTCAGCAATGCGGCGTTATCCTCCGAAGCCAGGCACATCGCCAGCTCGTTCTCGCCTTGGCTCAACAGCTTCCACTCCTGTTTGCGCGCAAACCCGTGGCGAGCGAGCTTTACATGATGCCCGGCAAATGTCATGGCGCTGTTGTCGCGCAAGCCTCCGCAAATCGGGAAGCAAATCGGTGCCTGGCCGGACCACACGGCGGGATCGCCCTGCCACAAATACTCGCGTCCGTCAGCCTCAATCGAGGTAAACGAGCCGCCGGCCGTGGAAACCTTGATAGAAATCGAATCGTTGGAAAGAGCGTATTCCATTATCCATCCTTTCGAACAACTGCTTTTTGCTCGCAAGAACCCGTCTCGGCCCTGACCAAAGGACAAACCCGCACGTTCATCGATGCGTCCGGTATCCCCGCCATGTAACGGGGTACCATACAGACATTGATGCAATTACAGCTGAAAGGCCTTCTTATGCGAACCATCATCCTCTACGCCTCGCGCCATCACGGCAATACGAAAAAGCTCGTGGACGCCATCGTCGAGGCGCACCCCGAGATCGATACCCTCGACGTGAAGTCACTCGGCAAAAACGAGTACCCCAACCTGCACGAATATCATCTAATCGGCGTCGCCACGGGCATCTATTACTCCGAGATCGACAAAGATATGGCACGCGTGCTCACCAATGTGCTGCAGCCGCAAGACAAGGTGTTTGGCCTCATGACCTACGGTGGCAAAAACAAGTGGTACGGCAAGGATATCGATGGCATCTGCCGCATGAAGCAGGCCATCTTTATGGGTGTCTACGGCTGCCCCGGTTTTGATACGTGGGGGCCGTTCAAGCTCGCCGGCGGTGTCCAAAAGGGACACCCGACCGCCGAGGAAATTAAGGGCGCCGTCGACTTCTTCGACAAGATCGAAGACGAGTATGGCGACATCATCGTCGAAGAGTACGCCAAGCGTGAGAAGCGTCTAGCCTACGAAAAGGAGCATCCTGCGGGAGGTCTTGTGGCCGGCGTCAAGCGCACGGCAAAGAAGATCGCTAACAAGCTGTAACTGTGAAGGTGCTTTTGAGCGTTTAACCCATACGGCGGGTCCGAGCAGATTCGGGCCCGCCGTCTTTTTCTATCGTTACTCGGTAAAGGCGTTGCCGACGCTCTGGCCGCCAACATACGTCTCGACGAGGGTGAGCTCATGGTCGAACACGACAAAGTCGGCGTCGCGACCCGGCATGATGCTGCCGCACTTATCCTCGATGTGCGCGGAGCGTGCCGGCACCTCGGTTGCCATGCGAATGGCGATATCGGCGCTGGCGATGCCCCAGTCGACGATGTTCTTGACACCCTGGGCAAGCGTGAGCACCGAGCCGGCAATGCTCTTGCCGTCAGCGAGCCAGCACAGGTTGTCCTTCATGATGACGTCCATGCCACCACTGGTGTAGCTGCCCTCGGGCATGCCGCCGCAACCCAGGCAGTCGGTGATGAGCACCGTGTGCTGCCAGCCCTTTGCCTGCAGCAGTGCCTTGATGGCGGCAGGGTTTACGTGCTTGCCGTCACAGATGATCTCGGCGTAGGTCTCGGGCGTGGACATGGCAGCGCCCACGACACCGGGCTCACGGTGATGCAGGCCGCGCTGACCGTTATAGGTATGCGTAAAGCAGCTGGCACCGGCGTTGATGGCGGCGATGCACTCATCGTAGGTGGCATCGGAGTGACCGATGCTGGTCACCACACCCTTGGCGTTCAGAGCAGCCGCATAAGCAGCGGCACCGTCGCGCTCGGCCGCCATGGCGCTCTTAACGATGCGACCACCCGCAGCCTCCTGCCACTGATCGAAGACCTCCTCGGAGGGATCGATGAGGTAAGCGGGGTTCTGCGCGCCCACGTGCTTCATGGTAAAGAAGGGGCCCTCCAGGTAGATGCCCTGAATGCGGGCACCGCAGAAGTCGGGGCCGCGACCCTCGTCCGCCTGAGCGATGGCGGCGCAGGCGTCCTTGATCTGCTCGACGCCATCGGTGAACGTCGTGGGCAGCCAGCTGGTGGTACCGCGACGGGCGAGCTCGGTCGAGCTGATATCGATGCCCTCGGGATCGTTATCGGTAGTTGAGTGGTTGTAGAAGCCATGGATGTGAGTATCGACCATACCCGGTGCGATCCACGATCCCGTGTAGTCCTTAATCTCGCAAGAGGGCTCGTCGGCCTGCCAGGCGCCAAAGACGCCATCCTCGACCATAAGATAGCCGCCCAGTTGCGGGCCTGCCGGCAAGAAGAACTTGTCAGCCTTAATTGCGTACGTGCTCATATGCACTCCTCGCTTCTAAAGCAGTTGACTGTGGTGATGCTTATACCCAGCTCACGTAAAACAAAAAGCGCCCGCCCGCCGTTATGAGCGGACGGGCGCCCTTACAGGGGGACGCGATTAAGCGGTGAAGGGGTGAATCGTCACGCCCTTAACCACGCGGTTGACCGTGCCGGTGGGGCTCGGCGTATCGGGCGTGTTGCCCACGCGCACGGAGTTGAGCAGGCTGATAGCCTGGGCAAACATCACGAACGGCAGAGCAAGGTAGCCCTCGGGAAGCGCCTCGTAGCCCTTAAAGGTGAAGGACTCACCCTCATAGACGGTGGCACCTTCCTGCTGAACGGCGATGGTGTGCTGAGCGATCTCGTCGCCACCGATCTCGTTGAGGATGTCGATGTCGTACTGACGGGTGTAGGCGTCGTTATTGACGAACACGAAGACGAGCGTCTTATCGTCGACGAAGGACTTAGGTCCATGACGATAGCCCATGGAGGTGTCGTAGGAAGTAGCGACCAGACCGTGAGCGAGCTCGAGGATCTTGAGCTGGCTCTCCTGGGCAAGGCCACCGAAGGAGCCAGAACCCAAGTAGGTCACGCGGTTGAAGTCGCCAGCCAGGTAATCGGCGATCTCGGGCTCACGGGAGATGACCTCCTCGCCCATCTTGGCAATCGTCTCGACCCACTCGGCCTTCTGCTCATCAGAGGCAGTGTCGAAAATAAGGGTAGAGAGCAGGGTCATGCAGGAATAAGAACCGGTCATGGCGAAGCCCTTGTCGTTGGCGCGCGGAATGAGCAGCGTCAGCGCGTTGGGATCATCGGCAGACTCGACGGCGAGCTTGCCCTCGGGAGCGCAGGTGATGTTGAGGAACTTGACGTTGTGGACGAGCTCCTTGGCAACGGCAACGGCGGCAAGGCTCTCGGGGCTGTTGCCAGAGCGGGCAAAGGAAACCACGAGCGTGGGATCCTCGGCGCGCAGGAAGTCGCGCGGGGCGCTCACGATGTCGGTCGTGGCGATGGGCTTAAAGTCGTAGAGATCAGTGTTGCCAGCGTGACGCAGGTACGGGGCGCAGGTATCGCCAACGTAGTCGGACGTACCGGCACCGGTGAAGACAACGGACAGACGGCCCTCGCCCATAGCGCGAGCCTCGGCCAGGAAGGCCTCGATGGCCTCCTTGTTCTCGCGATAGATGTTGAGCGTATCACGCCAAAGCTCGGGCTGCTGAGCAATCTCGGCCGTGGTGATCTGGGCGCCGAGCTCGGTGAGCTCCTCGACACTCTTCTCGAACATTTTTAATACCTCTCTCTAGAAGTAATCATCTGACGTGCAATTATACACTTCGGTTGGTTATCTGGTAGTAACCAGTTAAATGCAAAGAATCACCATATGGAAACGATGCGAGCACTAGTTACTGCGCTGGTGGTAAACCTTGTATTTAAACTGATCGGCACGAGCAACCGAGAGTGTGTACTCCACTACCTCGTTTGACTCGTTATACGTAGTCCTGACCAAATCGAGCACAGGCGAGCCCTCGACAATTCCCAAAAGGTGGGCATCGGTGGGACGGGCTATGCTCGCATAGAACTCCTCTTCGGCCACGCGAATCTTTTGCTGAAAGTCCTGCTCAATCACATCGTAAAGCGGCTTACGCTCCAGCAGCGGTCGCTTTAGGGACAGAAATTGACGAACCGGTAGATAGCTGCGTTCGACCATCATGGGCATGTTGTCGGCAGAGCGAAGGCGCTTGAGCTTAAAAATGCGATCACCGATGCGCAATCCCATATGCTCGGCCAGATTCTTATCGGCCTCCATCTCGCAAAACTCGAGAATCGTGGTCTCGGGTTCTCGACCCATCGCGCGCATCTGCTCGGTAAAGCTGTAGGACTGCATAAGATTGGTTGCTTTTGCCGAACGGTCGGTCACAAAGGTACCGCGACCGTGCTGCCGAACCACCAGTCCTAAACGCTCCAGTTCCTGCAGAGCCAGGCGTACCGTAGTGCGCGAGAGACCATAGCGCTCCGAAAGTTCGCGCTCGGAAGGAATCATGTCACCGGCGCGATATTCATGGTCAATCTTTTCGGTCAGAATATCGACCAACTGATCGTACAGCGGTTGCTTACGCGCTCCGATCGCCATCCTATCCTCCCTTTTGCTCGAATTCGGCTAACTACCTAGGGTGTTATGCATTATCTGTCTGCCACACCCGAATCATTAAGAAAACAAAAGCCGCGCGCTCTTTCGAGCACGCGGCTTTTAACATACACATGGCTTAAGGGGTCGGGGTGTGAGCCGCGTAGGGACACACCCCTCAAGCTAGAGCCTTACCAGATGCTCGGCCAGAGACCAAGCGGGCCAGCGCCCAGGATGCCAAGGACGAAGAGCAGGAGAATGCCCTTGGTCGGGGTCCAGCTGTGCTTAGCGAACATGTAGTAAAGCAGCAGCGTAAGCATAAGCGGGACGAGCTTCGGGACGATGGTGTTGAGGGTGTCGGCAACAGAGAAGTTGACCGGATCCTCGGTAACGGTGCCGTAGGTCACGGACTCCATGCCGTTACCCAGATCGGTGACGCCGCACTCGACAGCGTTGCCGTCGGCATCGGAAGCGGTAAGGGCGTTGCCGTCCTTATCGGTCATGGCGATGGTACCGGCCCCAGCGGTCTCGGTATCGATGCCCTCCATACCGGTGAAGTTCTCGGCCTCCTTCTCGGAGACGATCACGGTAGTAGCGGAGAGACCACGGGTGGTGCCGTTGGGGATCTGGAGGTTGATCTGGGTGCCACCCATGGTGACGACCAGGCAACCGACGACGAAGACGCCCATGATGGAAGCGGCACGCGTGAAGGCCTGCATGTTGGCGGTCAGAGCGTCAATAGCGCTGGTGCCAAGCTTGTAGGACCAGTTCATGAGCCAGAAGCGCAGAGCGAACTGGACGACGTTGAAGATCACCAGGAAGATGATCGGTGCAGCGGCGTTGCCGTTGATGGCCATGTTGGAGGTGATGCCGGCCGTGATAGGCACGAGCGTCAGCCAGAACAGGGCGTCACCGATACCACCGAGCGGGCCCATTGCGGCGACGCGGACGGCGCGGATCGTGGGGATGTCAACCTTGTTCTGCTCGAGCGAAAGCACGATGCCCATAACAAAGGTGACGAGGAACGGGTGGGTGTTGAAGAACTCCAAGTTGTGGCTCATGGAAGCCGCGAGGTCGTTCTTGTTGGTGTGGATCTTCTCCAGACCGGGAATGATGGAGTAAAGCCAGCCAGCGGCCTGCATGCGCTCGTAGTTGAACGATGCCTGCAGGAAGCAGGAGCGCCAAGCCATCTTGTTGAGGGTCTTCTGGTCGAGCTGCGGAGCAGGAGTGAGATCCTCGTAGTGCTCCGGGATCACATACTCATTAGATGCCATCTTCGAAGTCACCTCCGTCAGAAACAGCTGCACCCTTCAGCTCGGTCTGCTGCTGGAAGTCCCAGAAAGCGATGCCGAAGCCGATGAGAGCGAGGATGAGCAGAGCAGGGGTTGCCAGCGAATCGTTGGCAACGGTGATGAGCGCGAGGCCAAAGCCCATGAGGAAGAAGCCCCACATATCGCGGTTCATCATAACCTTGAGCAGGACGGCGAAGCCGACGAAGCGCATCATGCCGCCTGCAGCGGAGAGACCGGTCTGCAGCCAAGTCGGGATGGCAGAAGCGATGGTCTGACCGATGGTAGCGCCAGCGATGAAGAACAGGGTGACGACGACAGCGAAGATCAGGCCGAGCAGAGCCATGGCGAAGTAGTTCAGGCGCTCGATGCCCTTGGTGTCCGCGTTGTGAGCCATGTTATCGGCCGTGGACATAAGCGGGGACATAAGCGTGAAGACCAGGGTAACGCCAAGCTGGCCAAGCAGAGCGAACGGAATGGCGAGGCCGACTGCCGCGTTGGGCTCGAGGCCCGTGGCGATAGCGAGAATGGCTGCCATGATGCCGCCGATGACGGCGTTAGGCGGCTGAGCGCCTCCGATCGGCATGTTGCCGATCGTCATGAGCTGATAGGTACCACCCACGAGAAGACCGGTGTTGAGGTCGCCAAGGATAAGACCGATGACGGCGCCGGTGACGATGGGCTGATAGAGAGACTCGAGGAAGTCAAACTGGTCGATTGCCGCGATGAACGTGACGACGAAGACCAGAGCGATCTGGATGATCGAGTATTCCATCTTGCTCCTCCTTTCAAAATGTATGTACGCACTTTGGATTTCACGTACAGAACGTCAGGGTTTCACTCCTGACAACGTGGATCACGAGGATTACGAGAAGAGCTTGCTCGTGTCCTCAACAGGCGTGCTCGGAACGCGCCTGATCTCCAACTCCACCCCCAATTCCTGCAGCTCTTTAAACGCAGCGACATCCTCGTCGTTAACTGCGACGGAGGTGGCGACTTGGCGCTTTCCTTCCGACATGTGCATGTTGCCGATGTTTACCTTCTTTATAGGCACACCGCCCTTGACGAGCGTAAGCACGTCTTCCGGTGTTTCGGCCACGATGAAGATCTTCTGGCGCGGGCTCGCCTTGCCAATGACGTCGATGGTCTTCTGCAGAGAGAAGAAACGCGTAGCGACGCCGGCGGGAGCGGCCATCTTCATGAGGTTCTGGCGCATGGTGTTGGACGCCACGTCGTCGTTGGCGACGAGGATGAGGTTGGAGCCCAGGGTGGAGTTCCACTGGGTGGCAACCTGACCATGAACCAGTCGGTTATCGATGCGGGTAAGAAGAATGTTGGGTTCTGCCATGTTGATCAGCTTCCTTTCGTTATTTGCTGACGACAGTTACTTGATCTCCTGAATCGCGTAACGCGAAACATCTACGACGGCTCCGGATCGGACTTTGATCTGGACCTTCTCGCCTTCGATGCCTTTGACGGTTCCGTAGATACCGCCGGCGAAAAGAACCTCTTGACCCGGCTTGAGCTCGGTGTGCAGCTCCTTGAAGTACTTCTGCTTCTTCTTCATGTTGATTTGCGACCAGATGGTGTAAATCAAGCCCATGATGACAAGCAGGCCTAAAAGGGCGACCGAGGAGCTCAGGACGTTGGCTCCGAAATCGGCCATTAGATGCCGTCCTCGTCGCCGAAGATATCCTCTTCCTCGGAGCCGGCAACGGATGCGACCGTCTGGGCGGTGACGCCCGTCTGGCCAACGGTCACGGCCTGCTCGCCAAGCTCGGCGAGCGTGGCATTGCCGCGGAGGAACAGAAGCTCAATAACCATGGGAAGGTTGGTGCCAGTCAGAACCTCGACGTTGTCGACATCCTGGGCAATCATCATCGACTGGTTGAACGGGGTGCCGCCAAGCAGGTCGGTAAAGACGAGCACGCCATCGCACTCCTCGCGCATGGCGGTAATAGCGGCGCGGAGATCCTCACCGTAGGATGCGGCCTGGTCGCCCTCAAAAGGAACGACGGTAAAAGCAGGCTGGTCGCCGGCAACCATAGCGATAGCGCTTGCAAGGCCGGGTGCGAACTGTCCATGACCGGTAAGAATAAAGCCAACCATTCAAATTTCCCTTCCGAAGGTGTGTACGATCTGAGTCCGATGATTTTCGAAAGCCAGCGGGCAATTGCCCTTAAAGCTTCTTGGAAAGCGTTCTTTGAAGACCAGTGGTTTCTAAACTGGTAGTAACCACGCGACGTGTTGTTGTCACTATATCACCCCAGAAGAGGCCGCTTCCGTTGATTCATACGGTAAAACGTTTTTGCACCGTTCACGGTGATAAATCGACCGTTTACCGCTCGTTAACACTTCTACCTGCGGTTTTGAAACCGTTTCGAAACGCTTTGGCAAAAGATCGGAACTTTTTTTGTGTCTAAACAACGCAGGGCGGCAAAAAATAGCGTGTTGAAAAATTGCAGGTCATTGTGAAGATATGTGAATTGGTCTTTTTGACTTAATACCAGTTAGAACCAGTTTTGAGATTATCGGTGAACGGTAGTTTTCGACCGTTCACCGGTTACTTGTAATCGTTTGCAGCTGTTTTCCCAGATGAATCGGGGAAACCCGATGAAGCATTTGCGCGATCACGAGGCCTATCCTAGTGGTTTCGGTTACAAAAAGCCCGCTAGAACGTTGTCGTTCTAGCGGGCTTAATCAGGTAGATCGGTTAGCGCGCAATAGCGCAGGCAAACCTTACGCAAACAGGCCGTAGATGCTGATGTTGGCCTTGGCGTAGAGGCCGTTAGCATACTCGGTCCACTTGGAACTGGCACTCGAAGCCTGCGAGGAATACTGCTGATAAGCAGTATAGTAGGCGGTCATGGCCTGCTTGTAGGTGGCGCTATCGGCCGTAAAGGTGTCATCGGCAAAGGCCTTGGCATAGGTGCTGTCGGCATCCTTCCAGGTGCCCTTCTCGCTATCCCACTCGTCGCCGGCAAGGTTGATGATGTAGTCGGCGTAGTCCTTGCTCGCGGTCTCCTCGTTGCCGTCAGCAGGCTCGGTCGGAGCGGTCGGCATGCTTGCGGAGCCGTCGCCAACCTTCTTCTTATAGAGCTTCTGCAGCGTCGCGGACTGACGGACGATCTGCTTGGCCTGGTCCTTGGACACGCCGTACTGCTTGGCCATGGTCTTGTAGTCGGAGGTGCCGATGGAATCCTCGGCGTACTGCTTCATTTCCTTGGAAGAGACGGTAATGCCCTCATCTTCGGCAGCGTCCAGCAGAATCTGGTTGCGCACGTAGGACAGGATAACGTCGGCAGACGGAGCGGTGTAGTTGCCGTCGTCGCCCTTGACGGTGTCGAGGCTGTACTGGCTCTCGATGGCCTCACGCGCGGTGATGTCGCTCTTCTTGCCGTTGTAGCTATAGCTTGCCACGGTCGAATCGAGCTGGTCCTCGGTGAGGGTCGCCGAGCCGACGCCCTTGCCGCCAAAACCACCGTTACCGATAAAGAAGCCGACCACGGCGGCAATCACGACGGCGACCACAAAGGCGGCAATCATCGTCTTCTTGTGCTTGCAAGCGTGGTTGTCCACGTCGGAGTCGTCGTCCTCGTCCTGCTCCTCGGGCATCAGATTCTCGTCGGCGGCGTCCGCGGCGATCTTTGCCTCCAGGCGAGCGTCCTCCTCCTCGGCGGTCGTGCCGGCGGCAATATGTTCGGCAGACGTGCCGGCGACCAGGTCGATCTTCTCGTCCTCATCACCGTCGGGGCCTTCGCCGCGCTCGATGATCTGGATGCCGTCGATCTCGTCCTTCTCGTCCTTCTTTTGAATCAGACCCATATCAGTTACTCCTTGTTAGGAAACATAGTCCTCAATAGAATACGCCCGACAGAGCGCCGGGCGTATTGATTCTTAGGTTATACGCAAACACTTAAGTACTATTTAGGCGTTTGCAGACTGCATGTCTTAGGCCAGATGTGCGATAACGGCATCGGCAAAGGCCTGCGTACCCACCGCACCCTCAAAAGAACCGGTCTGGGCACGACGTACGTCGCCGGTAACCTGCTTGCCCTCGTCGAGCGTGGCGGACACGGCGGCGCGGATGCGATTGGCCGCATCGTTCTCGCCCAGATGATCGAGCATCATAGCCGCGGACAGAATCTCGGCCGTGGGGTTGGCGATATCCTGGCCCGCGATATCGGGCGCAGAGCCATGCGTTGCCTCGAAGATGGCGCAATCGGCACCGATGTTGGAACCCGGAGCCATACCCAGGCCACCCACCAGGCCAGCGCACAGGTCGCTGGCGATATCGCCGTACAGGTTGGGCAGCACCAGGACATCGAAGTCGTTGGGATTCTGGACCAGGCCCATGCAGGTGGCGTCGACGATCTTGTCGTTGAACTCGATATCGGGATAGTTGGCGGCCACCTCGCGCGCAACGCGCAGGAACAAGCCGTCGGTCGCCTTCATGATGTTGGCCTTGTGCACGGCCGTCACCTTTTTACGGCCGCAGCGGCGGGCGTACTCAAAGGCGTACTCCACAATGCGGCGGCTCTTGGCGATAGAGATCGGCTTAATTGAGATGGCGGAATCGGCGGCGAAGGTCTTCTGACCCGAGCGCTCGACAAGCTGCGAGAGCTCCTCGACCTCGGCAGCGCCCTCATCGAACTCGATGCCGGCATAGAGGTCCTCGGTGTTCTCGCGCACGATGACCAGGTCGACGTCGCGGAAGCGCGAGCCGTCGCCCGGCTGCGACAGGCAGGGGCGCACGCAGGCATACAGGTCAAAGTGTTTGCGCAGGGCCACGTTGACGCTGCGGAAACCCGTGCCGACCGGCGTGGTGATGGGGCCCTTGATGGCAACCTTGGTCTCGGCGACCGCATCGAGCACGTGTTGGGGCAGTGGCGTGCCAAACTCGTCCATGACGCCGGCACCGGCCTCCTGGACATTCCAATTGATCTGGACACCGGTGGCCTCGACCACGCGGCGCATGGCCTGCGTAATCTCGGGACCGATACCGTCACCGGGAATCAGGACTACATCGTGCGCCATAATCTGTTACTCCTCGTTTTCGGCGTCGTCAGATTTTTTAACGCTAGCACGCTTCTTCTTTTTGGAGAGATCCAAGCCAAAGCGTTTAACAAGCATTTCGCAAATCTCGCTCGAACGGGCTTTGAGATAGCTGCCCTTGCCGTTCTCGGCATCGAACTTAAGGCGCAACGCGAGCTTCTCGGCGACCTCGGCGTCGATCTCGCCCTGGCCAAACTCGTACAGGCAACCGAGCATGTCGCGATACTCGAGGTCGCCGTGGTAGCACTGGATGGCCTCGTCCAGGATGGGCCAAGCCTCGCGCGAACGCTCGACGCCCGTGGCGCCCCACACGCACAGCAGGCGGAAGGCGGCATAGCGCAGCGTGGAGGAAATCTCGTCGAACAGCGCGGTCTCGGCACCCTCAAAGGCATCGCCCAGCTGCTCGGGGCAGGTGGTGGCGAGCGCCGTCAGGGCATCGAGGGCCTCCCAGCGGGTCTGCGCCTCGGGGCGGTCGAGCGCCTCGATCAGCGCGGGCACGCAGGGCACGACGCGCTGCGGATCGCGCTCGGCAAGCAGGTGCAGCACGCGGGCGGCAAACTGGCGGATGCGGCGCGTGGGGCAGCCGAGCTCCTTGACCAGACGGTCGACGGCGTTCTCGTTCTCCTCTGCCAGCTGAAGCTGTGCCAGCTCCTCGTCGGTGAGCTGTTCGTCTTTGTTTTCTGCCATAGTTACCTCTTCTTACTATTTCTTAGCGTGCTTGCCAGCACCCTTGCTGTCATCGGTGACCGAGATGAGCTGTCGGTCGGCCGCGCCATTGCGACGCGCACGGCGGCGTTCCTCAGCGTCGCCCGCGTCGGCGGCGGCGCGATGAGCCTTGTTGACGTTAAAGACCTCGTCGTGCTTGCGCCACGGACCGACGGACTCGCCAAAGCTCATCTTAAGACCGGCGATAAAGCCGCCGAGCCAGCCGATCGGCGCAAACTGCACCAGCGGGAACAGCGAGAACACCCAGGTCAGTAGGACGACTGCCGCCGCTCCTGCAAAATTGGCAATCCAGTAGTCGCGCTTGGTGATCACGCGCTTTTCGCACGCCCACTGGCCGCACAAAAAGCCAATGTAGATCGCAAAGAGAAAGAGCACCAGCGCTAGTACCACGAACGTCCAGCTCATGGGCGCTACTCCCCGTGATGGTGGCCGCAGCAGCACTCATGGCCGTCGTCATGGCCGTGGCCGCCGCAGCACTCGTGGTCCTCGCCATGGTGGTGGCCACAACCGCACTCATGGTCGTCGCCGTGCTCGCCGCAACCGCAGCCGTCCTCGTGAGCGCCATGCTCCTCGGGACGATACTGCGACCAGTCCAGACCGGCGGCGATGGCGTCGGCCTCCTCCTTATAGAGGACCGTGATGGCCTGGGTGCCCAGCTTGGCACCACCGATGGCGTCGAGCATGTCGTAGAGCGTAAAGGCCACGTCGGCGCCGGGCAGCGCAAGCTCGCGGTCGTCGGCATAGGCGAGTGCCAAGCGCAGGTCCTTAATGAAGTGCTCAACCATAAAGCCGGGCTTGTAGTCGCCGTCGAGCGCCTTGGGCGCCAGGCTCTCCATGGCGCCGGACTTGCCGGTACCGCCCAGGATCATCTGGCGGGTCTTCTCCAGGTCAAGGCCGCTCAGCTCGGCAAATGCCATGGCGTCTGCCATGCCGACCATGCAGGCGCCCAGCGACACCTGGTTGGCGAGTTTGGCAGCCTGGCCCTTACCGGCGCCATCGAAGCAGCAGATGTTGGCCGCAAAGGTGGCAAGGATGTCGCGGACCGGCGCGATGTCGTTCTCGGTAGCACCCACGATAGCCGTGAGCGTACCGGCGATAGCGCCCGACTCGCCGCCGGTGACGGGGCAGTCAAACGCCATGCGGCCAGAAACCTGGGCGGCCTCGGCAATGTCGCGCGCCAGCTCGGGCGAGCTCGTGGTAAGGTCGATCAGGACCGCGCCGGGCTTAGTGCACGCGAGCAGGCCGTCGCCCGCCAGGTAGAGCTCCTCGACCTCGGAGGGATAGCCCACCATGGTAAAGACGACATCGGCGTTAGCCGCGGCATCGGCCGGCGTATCGGCCCAGGCGGCACCGCGCTCGATAAGCGCGGCAGCCTTGGACTTGGTGCGGTTGTTGACCGTGACGGGATAGCCGGCATCCAGGATGTGGCCGGCGATAGGAGCACCCATGATTCCGGTGCCGATAAATGCGACGGAGAGCTTGTTTGCCATGAAACCTTTCCTTTTGGGTTGGGTGTTGTTACCAGGTTGAATACTCGGTGCCAGCGTTTGGGCTGTGAGTCGAGGGCGATTACGGACGCAGCGCTTGCCTACTGACCGCGCACGCGGCGGGCGATACGGTCGGAAAGCGACGCCTTGTCGGCGCGGTTCTTACCCCAAAACGCGCAGCCCACCATGCCGGGGCCCACGTGCGAGCCGATGGTGGGACCCACGGAGCCGCGAATGATCGTGACGTCGGCGCAGCCCTCCTCCTTGCGGATGGCGGCTTCGAGCCAGTCGCCGTCCTTCTCGGCATCGGCCGTCATGATGGCGATGGGCATGGTGCGGTCGGGCACGTAGTTCTCGCGGAACGACTTGAGGATGGACTTGAGCGCCTTCTTGCGGCCGCGGTTGACGCCGATCAGCGACAGCGAGCCGGCAAGGTCGTAGGAGAGCTCGGGCTTGACATCGAGCTTTGCCGTGAGCTGCGCCGCCGCGGGCGGAATGCGGCCGCCGGCAGCCAGTGCGTCGAAGCTCTCGAGCGTAAAGTAGCCGTGGACGTAGGTCTTTGCCTCATTTGCCCAATCGACCAGCTGCTTGGCGGTCAGTCCCGCCGAACGCTGACGCACGGCCTCGAGCGCCAAGAGCGCGCCGGTCGCGCAGGGCAGAGCGTTGTCGACAACGTAGAGCTCAAAGTTGGGATACTCGGCGCGCACGGTATCTGCCGCCTGGCACGCGGAGTTGTAGCTCGACGACAGCGCCGAGGTAAAGCACAGGTAGACCGTAGGCGTGCCCTCTTTGGCGCACTCGGTAAAGAACTCGATATAGCGACCGAGCGACACAGCCGAGGTGGACACGCGGGCACCGGCGCGCATCCGGTCGTAGAACTCCTTGGGTGTGATGCTCGACCAGATGTCGTCCGTGCGCTCTTCGCCATCGATAATGAAGGGGAAACCCAGGATATCGACATCGAGGTTCGCAGCGACCTCGGGGCTAAAGTCGCAGCAGGTATCGACGACGATGCGGCAACGGTTCGAATGACCGGCGGATGCGGCCTTGTCCATCAAAGCGACTCCTTACGTAAAAAGGCGGCCACCCGCATGGGATGGCCGCCAACCGTTAACTCATGCAAGTTAACGTATTCTACTCGTCAAGTGTTTCGATGCGGGGCTTGATGATGCCATATCCACCATTCTTACGGTGATACACCACATTGATGAGGCCAGTCGTCGCGTTCTCGAACACGTAGAAGTCGTGGCCGAGCAGATCGGTCTGCACCAGCGCCTGCTCCTCAGTCATCGGGGTGACATCAATGACCTTCTCACGGACGAGCAGGTCGTCCTCCTCCTCGGGCAGCAGCAGGTCGGCCAGATCCTCGACGCGCTCGACCGGTGCGACATCCGCTGCGCTGGCACCGCCCTGGCGGTTGTCCACGACCTTGGTCTTGAACTTGCGCAGCTGGCGGGTGACCTTATCGGCGGAGAGGTCGATGGCGGCGTACATATCTGCACCGTGCTCGGCAACGCGAATCACCGAACCGCGAGCGCGAACCGTAACCTCGACGATTGCCGGGTTGGGGTTCGAGGGGTTCTTCTCATAGCGAAGTACGACGTCGACCGTCATGGGCTCGATATCGAAAACCTTGAGCGCCTCGCCGATCTTCTCATCCACATGCGCACGCAGAGCATCGGTTACCGTCGTCTTGCGTCCAGAAACCTTGATATCCATACGTGGCTCCAATCTGCCTCGGGGACTTACTGTACTGGCTATGTACCCATTGCCGTGCATTTAATCACGCGGATTCCCAAAGACCCGAATAACGATTGCTTGATACCGCATACCGAAGTCTCGCACTTTTCTGTGGCAAAGTGCGCTATAGGAAGGCGACGGCAAAGCTAGTTTTTCTCCTGAAAATCAGCTTTTACCTGCTGTTTTTACCATAATAGAAAAGCCGGGCTCCCCTATTGGGGAGACCCGACTATGCGTGTTGAAACCATGAAGAAGCGCCTCGTTCAATGTATGGCAGACGCCACCCCTACCAATAACTAGCTATTGAGCTTGTTGATGTCATCGTCGGTGATGGCGCCTTCCTGGCTAGACGACGGGCTGTCGCCGTTGTTATCGGAGGCGTCGTCATCGGAGGGCTCAGTCTCGTTGGACGTGGAGTCGGATGTCTGCACATTGGCTCCCGAAACGGTCTTGGCGGTAAGGTCATAGGGCATCTGGCCGTACCAGACGCAGTGGACTGCCTCGAGCGTGCCATCGACCGTGATACCATCGAGGGCATCGCTCACGGCACGGCACAGCTCATCGTTAGAGCTAAGGCCTGCGACACCAAGCGTGGAGGGCGTCTCGAGCGTGCCGACATAGGAGATCTGGCTCATCAGGCGCGCGAGGTAACCACCGGCCGTGGAATCACAGATCACGTAATCGACTTCGCCCGACTCGAGCGCCTCAAAGCACTCATTGATGTTGGAGTAGGTCTTTTGGTTGGCGGTAATGCTCTGCTTAGCAAGCGCCTCCTGCGAGGCCGAGGACATCTGGACACCCAGGGTAGACGTGTTAAGGGTATCGGTGGAAACGCTTAGCGACCCACCATCGCTGGTTTTACCGAACACAGAAGCGGCATCGTACAGGCAGGTGCCGAGCGAGCTAACGTCCCCGTCTGTGGAGTTGATCTCGCCGATAAAGATATCAGCCTTTTTGTCGCCGAGCGCGGAACCTGCCGAGGACGCATCGACAAAGGCGACCTTAAGGCCCATGCGGCTTGCGAGGGCGCGGGCAGCGTCGACCGCATACCCCGTAAGCTCGCCGTCGGCGCCCTGCATTGCCTGCGGCGCATCGGAAGTATCGAGGGCGACCGTCAGGGTTCCGGGAGTGACCAGGGCATCGTCCGACACCGCCGGCGTGACGGTCTCGTACTCGATCTGGTCGATCGTGGGAGTCGTGAACGTAGACAGCGGGTTGAACGCGCATCCGCTCAGGCCCAAAACGGCGATGACCGCTGCGGTCCCAGCACCTAACCGAGCCGCGTGCATCAAGCTGCCCCTCACCATGTCCACTACCCTGCCTTCTGTGTCGTATACAATCCGTGCGTTGCGCGGAATATCAGGTTGTTCCCACCAGCTGACCTGGTATTTGACCCCACACTTGCGCACCGGGGTGTTTGCTCGGGAGGCCGCAGCCACCTTCACGACTGACCCGCTCGCCCGCGAGGCGGTATTGCCCCAAAGAAAGTAGAACGGACGGTGCGGCTTACATCTAGGACGCGCCATGATCGCGCCGCGCGCACGCGGTCGCTTACGTGGATCCCTTTGACCGCGTCTGTCTTGGACTAGGACGGGCATTTCGTCCGTCCGCAACCACAGCCTGGTAGGAACGAAGCGCATTATAACTAAGTTCAAGCTAAAGTTTAAGGTTAGGGGCGTCATTCGCATCTCGAGTACAGATTTCGCAGGTCAGGACGGGCCGCACGTGCTCTGATTGAGCCCGTCGCTCCCCTATGGAAAGCCCCAACACACCCGTCTTAGGGCGCCGTGGCCAAAAAATAGCAAATATGAGTACTGTTACCAATTTAGTAGCAGGAGTTTTTGGCTCTGCAAGCTGTTTTCACGCTCTATAACGTCAGATTGATGCCAGGATATTCCACATTTGTTTAATAATTTTCTAATTTACCCCATCTTCCAGTCCCAAAATCCCTGATTTTGCTGTTGCTGAATTTGTAGCAGTACTCATATTTGCCATATTTTGGCCAGAGCATATATCCAACCCCCTGTTTCAGAGCATTGTTAGGCGGGTTTAAGCCCAAAACACGCCCGCAGCGTGTTAAGCAGCGCCTCTTGCTTTTTCCTGCGGGCATCGACACGATTCCGGTACCGCTTTCGCATACGCTGGTGCATGCGCCATGCGAGCGCCTCCATTGCCCCCATATCGCAGAGCATCTCGTTATTGACCGTCGCGACCTCGATTCCCATAGTAATCAAGCCCGTGTTGCGTTTTTCATCATGGATACGTCCCCTCCGGGAGGAATGGCCCAGCTCACCGTTGTATTCCAGGTCAAACTGGGCTGCTTCCTGATACGCATCGCAAACTGCATGCGGCATCCCCGAGATTGCCTGCGCACGGTCATCGAACTCGATCTTGTAGTCGGTCTTAAAGGGACCGCAGGCAAATCCGCCATAGGAAAACGGAAGCGAAAACAGAGCGAGCATGATGCACTCCATGGGCGAGCGCAGATTTTCCGACAGGTAGGGACACAGGCGCAGCAGCTGTTTGGCCACATTCCCCTTGCATGCCGCGAGGTAATCTACCAGGCAATCGGGTGTCAGCACGGACTCGACCTCAAAGTAACCGACATCTGGCGGCTGGTCTTTGTCCTTTGCCAATTTGTTCACGACAGGCGAGGTGTAGGGAGGCAGATACTTCCCGCGGTCACTCAGTGAAATCTTAGAGCACAGCTCCTGGGCCAGGGCAAATGCCTGGATGCAGCCGACCTCGCGCGCGACGGCTACGCAAAGGGCCTCGGGAGATAGACTGTACACCCCCGGTTCCACCTCTAGAATCGAGCCGGCGGGCAACTCGGAGCATACGGACCAGCTCACGCCAAGAATACGGCGGCGCTGCGCTGCAGATCCTACCAGCAAGCACAAATCCTCTTGCACCTCGCCGCTTGCGGCCCCAATCCGCACCAAATCGGGAAGATAGATGTCCTCGGTCGAGGGCGACGACGTGCGCAGCACACGGCACTCCTCCTTGGGATCAAGGTCCTTCCAGCTTATGTAGCCCATCTGCCGGCGCTCGGCGCGCATCATGCGTAGCGCCGAGGCGCCTGTTAGGATTACGGAAGCCGCTAGCTGTTCGTCTGTCGGCTCGTTGCACCGCTCAATCTTTACTGCCACAAAACCACCCCTACCAAACGCGTGCGATAGCGAGGCCATCGACTGCTGCGGCGCCGGCGCGCTTGAGTTCCGCCGAAGCCGCTGCCATCGTCGCGCCCGTGGTGATAACGTCATCGATAAGCAGCAGGCGCTTGCCCCGCACGTCCTCAACCGTCTCGTACATGTCTTGCGCACGCTCGCGGCGCTCCTCACGACCGAGTTCGCGCTGGTCGCCATGCCCGTACTTGACGAGAGCATCGAGCAAGGGAACACCCGACAGCTCGCAAAATGGGCGCGCAATGGCCTCCATATGATCAAAACCACGCCGCCGAAACGCTGCCGCCGTCGCAGGCACAAACACCACCGCATCCGCACCGGACAGCACACCTCCGTAGCGATCGGGCGCTACGACCTGGGCATGCAGGGCGGTGTCGTAGAGCAGCTCCGCCAGATACGGAGCCAGACGTCGCTCGCCCGCATCCTTGTACGCTTTAATGATGCGCGGCAGCGGATGCGCATAGACGGCGCACGCCAGGCAGCGGTCGAGCGCCTCCGCCATTGCCGAGGACGTGCCCTCGACCGAACACTCAGTGCACAGCAAATCCCCAAACGGGGCGCCGCATCGGGTGCAGCTATGACACGGGTCGATGAGCGTGAGCGCAGCCAGACAGTCTTGGCAAATAAGCGCACCGGCGCGCTCGCAGCCGGCACATCGTGTTGGCGACAATGCCTCGAGCGCCTCGTGTGCCACCCGATCGGCAAACGGTAGCAATTCGTCCGCAAACGGTAGGGCACCGGCACCCTGCAGACGGCTCAATATGTTCAGATGGCTCTTCAAGACACAACCCTCCCTACGCTCGGTCGCAGGGAGGGTTGTTGATTCGGCGCTATGATACCCCGATGCGCTCGGGGCAAGGCGGGCTAAATCCGCTCGCGGGCGTTATTCGCCGGCGGGCGGTTGTGGTGCGGGCGAAGACGGGGTCGAGCCCTCGCCACCATCCTGGCGCGGCTTGCGGGAACGGCGACGGCGACGGCGCTTTTGACCCTGGTCGACCGAGCCCTCGCCACCGCGCGGCTCGCGCTCGTCACGAGCGGCGCCACGCGAAGCCTTGGCAGCCACTCCCCCGCCATCTCCGGGACGACGGCGCGTAACCTTGACCTCGCCATCCGAGACCTGATCGGCCACGGAGGGCACTGAGGGCTTCTGCTGCGCGCCCGAGGAATGGCGACGGCGCGGACGCGGCGCGCGCTCCTCCTCGCCACGTGACTTGCCGCTCTTGTCGACAGGCACATCGGAGGCCGAGGCGCCCTTGGAAGCGGCACCGGCCTCGCGAGCAGCTGCGGCGCGGAAGGCGTCCTCGCGCTCCTCGCTCGACAGATGACGGCGGCGGCGACGTGTGGGGTTCATGCCACCGCCGCGATTCTGCTGCTGGGGTTGCTGAACCTCGCGCTCGCGAGAGGCGTGCTTGCCCGCGGTTGCAGCCTCGGTAGCATCGCCCGAGCCCGCGCGCTTGCGGCGGCGACGGCCATCGGCCGCCCCCTCGGCCTCGGGCGCCTCGGCCTTGCCGCGGCCCTTTCCGCGGCCACGGCCCTCGCCCTGGCTCTGAGCAACGCGGGCATCGGAATCGACGTCGCGACGACGGCGCTTGGGCATCGACGTGCCGGCCAGACGGTCGGCACTCGACAGGCCATCGCCCACGTCGACGCCGTTCTCGCGGTCGAGCTCCATGAGCGCCAGGCGCATCTCGGGCGACTCGATGCGCTCGAGCACGTCGCGCGTCACGCAGTCGGGGCGGCAGCTGCAGCCCTGCTCGGCGGCCTTCTTTTTGCAGCCCTCCGAGCACGTCATATCGGCCAGGTTGACCTTAAAGACTTTACCGTTCTCCAGGCGCAGCACCAGCTGCTCACGCGGCGTGTCATACTCCTGAATACGCGCCTTGCCGAGCGGCGTATCGATGAGCGTCTTCTTTTTGGGCGCTCGGCTCTTAAAGTCCTTGTAGGCCTCGAACTCGTAGCGCAGGCAGCACATCAGGCGACCGCACACGCCACTGATCTTGGACGAGTTGAGCGGCAGGTCCTGCTCTTTTGCCATGCGAATCGAGACGGGCTCAAACTGTCCGCCAAAGCGCGTGCAGCAGAGCTCCTGTCCGCACTGGGCATAGCCGCCCACCAGGCGGGTCTCGTCGCGCACGCCGATCTGGCGCATGTCGACGCGAATGTGCAGCGTCGAGGACAGATCCTTGACGAGCTGGCGAAAATCGACGCGCTCCTCGGCCGCAAAGTAGAACACGGCCTTCTCGCCGCCAAACAGGTACTCGACGCCCACCGGCTTCATCTCGAGGTCGAGCTCTTTGACCAGACGGCGAAAGTCGACCATCGCCTCGTCGCCTTGGATGGCCAGGTCGTCGGCAAGCTGCAGGTCGATGTCGCTCGCCACGCGCAGCACGGGCTTGAGCGGCTGACCGATCTCGTCTTGCGGCACCTCGAAGGGATCGGCCGTGACCAGGCCGATCTCGGTTCCGCGCTCGGTGGAGCAAATGGCATAATCGGCCTCGAGGATATCCAGATCCTGCGGATCGAACCACAGGTCGCGCGAGGCGTAGGTAAACTTAACGGGTACGACTAACGGCATTTCAGTGCCTTCCTGATATCGAACAGCATGACCTCGATGGCCAGCTGGGGAGTAACGTTTCTGGCGATGTTGCGCTCGGCGGTCGCGACTGCCTCGAGCGCCCGCGTGGCACCCGCAACATTGGTCGCAGCGGCAAGCCGACCGATCGTGTCGCGCACGTCTTCGTTCACCACGTCGGCCGCCTCGTCCTGAAGTGTCAGCAGCACATCGCGCATGAGCGTCCGCGCGCTCGCCAGCGCTTCCATGATACCCGAACGCTCGCGCGCATTGAGCTCGCGCTTATTGCGGTCCTCAAGCTGCTTCAATGCTCCACGCGACAGGTAGTCGGCGTTTTGCTCGAGCACCTTTTCCTGCGTGGACTTGACCTCGGCGAGCGGCGCCTTAACGGCGACGATGAGCGACTTGGCGCGGCTGAGCACGTCGGCCTCGTCGGCGGCAATGAGTGAGTCGATGGCACGGACCATCTGACGGCGGGCGTCCTGGCGCTCGGCACTCTTAAGGAACTCGATGCCGCGCGTGGGGCTGCCCGCCACGGCGACGGCCATGCGACAACGCGCGATATCCTGACCAGTGGCACGGCTCACGGCGTGCGCGGCGACGGCGGGTGACACCAGCCGAAACGGCACGCACTGGCAGCGGCTCACGATGGTGGGCAACATCACGTCTGCCGAGGTGCCCAGCAAGATAAACATAACGCCCTCGGGCGGCTCCTCGAGTGTTTTGAGCAGTGCGTTGGCGGTGTTGGCGCGCAGCTGCTCGGCACGGTCAATGATGTAGACCTTGGCCTTGGCGCGGATGGGCGCCAGGGGTACGTCGTCGAGTAGCTCGCGCGTCTGGGCGATGAGGTAGCCCGTGGCGCTCTCGGGCGTGTAATAGTGCACGTCGGGGTGCGTATGGCGGGCGACGCGCACGCAGCTATCGCATGAGCCGCAGCCATCCTGCTCGCACAGGAAGGCTTGGGCGAGCGCCCACGCGGCGTCGAGCTTGCCCGCGCCGGGCGCGCCCAAAAACAGGTAGGCGTGCGATGCGCGACCGCTGGCGACGGCATTGGTCAAAAAGTCGCGCACGCGCTCTTGGGTGTCAAGCTTGGCCAGCAGGCTTGTCTGAGCGGGGGCCATGTTACTCGGCCTCCTGGGCAAGCGCGGCGGTGACGGCGTCCTGGGAAATGTCGAGGCCGTAGACGCGAACCTGCTCGACCGTCCGCGCGAAGACGTCCTCGATGGACGCGGTCGCGTCGATGAGCTTTACGCGGTTTGGTTCCTCGGCGGCGATGGCGCAAAATCCCTGGTAGACACGCTCTTGGAAGGCCATGCCCTTAGCCTCCATGCGATCTGCCGCGCCACGGGCTGCCATGCGCAGCGCCGCCTGCTCGGGCGTGATGTGATAGACGAGCGTGAGCGCCGGGTGCGTCCCCGCGACGGCCAGGTTGTTGGCATCGCGTACTATCTGGCGATCGAGGCCATCGGCAAACGCCTGATAGCAAGTTGTGGAATCGTAGAAGCGGTCGCACAGGACCACCTTGCCGTCAGTAAGGGCAGGCGCGATGACCTCGTGCACCAGCTGGGCGCGCGCGGCCTCGTAGAGCAACAACTCGCAGGTGTCTCCCATCGTCGTATTGGCGGGGTCGAGCAGCAGAGCACGGATCTTTTCGCTGATGGCGGTACCGCCCGGCTCGCGCAGGCTCACAACCTGGTAGCCAGCGAGTTCGAGCGCGCGGGCAAGCAGGCGCGCCTGCGTGGACTTGCCGGCGCCATCGACGCCCTCGAGCGTGATAAAGCTATGTTGAGCGGGCTCAAAAGCCATGGGCGCAGCCCCTTCCTACAAGGCGCGTAAATGCAGATATATCAACCAAGCCATGATACCCCAGTGCTCGGCGCGTCCCAAATCCAACCTAGCCATCGAGGCATCCCCGAAGTTGCGGTGAAATAGGGACTGATTGAAGCTCTGAGACCGCCAAACAGTCCCTATTTCACCGCAACTTATGATGGAGAATTTTGGACGCTGGGTATAATCGTCGTATTGCATTGAAATGTGGCGAAAGGAGTGGCAATGTCTCGGTATTGCGCCTCGTGCGGCAAGCTTCTTGCAGATAATGCCAAGTTCTGCACCTCGTGCGGTGCACCCGTTGAGCAAACAGCCGCGAGCGATAGCCAGCCCGCTTTCGAGCAGACCGGTTCCCTCGATACGCCGCAAGCCAAGGCGGACGACCCCCTCGCCTATCGCCCCGACCCCGCCGCAGGCCCCGCGGCCGTCGAGACCACGCAGCGCATACCCGTCGCGAGCGGCTCGCCCCAACAGCAGCCGGCTCCCGCATACGCGCCCGCTTCGCCACAGACCCCCGCTCCCAAAAAGAGCGGCACCGGGCCGCTTATCGCCGTTATCGTTGTGCTGGTGGCGATCATCATCGCCCTGGTCGTTTTCTTTGTGATCAAGCCTTTCGACAACGCCGCCACGCAGACGACTGCCGAGGTAGCTAAGCTGCACCATGACGTCGATGACGATGACCTAAAGCCTCTCGGCGATCCCAACAGCCTGTACGACGATGATGACGATGACGACGAGGATGGCGGCGAAGCAACGCTCTCCGAGCAGAACCTCTACCGCCGACTGAGCGAATACTACGACTTGCTCGAAGACCTCGACAACTACGTCCGTGGCTGCGCACAGAACTTCAACGGCAGCTATCTGGAAGAGGATCGAACCACCCGTCAAAATCTCGCCGACGTCGCCGAGCGCACGGAGGACACCATCGAGCAGTATTACGACATCGTCGAGGACCTAGACGTCCCGACGAGCTCCAAGAACTACAGCTCCTGGAAAGACATCGTTGCCCTGTACGACGACCTGAATCACCGCATTGACGCAATCTGTGATGCCTGGGAGATCAGCCTGAAATACGCCAAGCCTGCGGACCACAAGAATGAGATCGTGGCGCCGCTGTCGCGCGACAACGTGGCGGGCACCAATGACAATAAGTACCGCCTAGACTTTGAGGAGCGCTATCCCGGCGCCAAACCCGTCGAAGTGAACTAGCGCTTTGTCGTTCCCGAGCCGGCAGTTAGGGACGTTCCTAAACTGCCGGCAGAAAAGAAACGTCCCTAACTGCCGGATAAAAAACGAGCGAGGATTTTGAGGTCCTCGCTCGTTTTTGTTTTGGGCAATGTTTCGACTGCGCCGCTACTTGTCGGCGGCTGCTTTCTTGGCAGTCGACTTCTTCGCGGTCGTCTTCTTGGCAGCAGTCTTCTTTGCCGCCGTCGTCTTCTTGGCCGCCGTCGTCTTCTTGGCCGTGCTCGCCTTGGTCGTGGTCTTGCGACCGCGGGCGGGCTTCTTCTCCTTGGTCGGGCAGTCCATGTTCACGCAGATGCGCCACGGGCCGCGCGCCGTGTTGACCACCACGATGGGGGCGCCGCATTCGGGGCAAGTCTCACCCGTCGCCTCGAGCTTACCGCGCGCCGGCAGAGGATAGCTCACGCCGCAGTCATCGTAGTTGGTGCAGCGGATAAAGCGCTTGCCGCTCTTCTCGCTCTTGTGCGCGATCAGGTCGCCATGGCGTCCGGCCTCGGCGCACACCTTGCACTCGCCCACCTTAAGGTCAGGCTCGTAGTTGGTGGGGCACGTGGGGTTCACGCAAATCTCGAAGGCCTTCTGGCGGAACGGCTGGCACTTAATGCGCGGCGCGCCGCACTCGGGGCACACGGCCGCCTCGCCCTCGAGCGGGCTTACCTTGACGCCGCTCGGCACCGGATAGGTCACGTCGCAGTCGGGCCAGCCCATGCAGCCGATAAAGCTACCGCGGGTCTTGGCGCTCGTCTTCATAACCAGATCCTTGCCGCACTTGGGGCAGGCACCCACGCGCGCATCGGCCGTGACGGCGTCGCTGATGGCGTCGCCGAGCTCCTGCGTATGTTTGAGCAGCTCGTCGAGCACACCGGCCAGCAGCGCGCGCGAGTGCGTCACGACATGCTCTTCGGTGTCCTCGCCGCGCTCGACGCGGGTCATGTCGCCGTCGAGCTCGCTGGTCATATCGGGGCTCGTGATGCGCGGGGCAAATTGCGTCAGCGCGTCGATGATGGCGATGCCCAGCTGGCTCGGCTCAACGGGATCATTTTTGAGATAGCGCACGGCATACAGGCGCTCGATGATGCTCGCACGCGTAGACTTGGTACCCAGGCCGCGCTTTTCCATCTCCTGCACGAGCTTGCCCTGGCTGTAGCGCGCGGGCGGCTCGGTCTGCTTGGCCTCGAGTTTAATGTCGAACACGTCGACCGTATCGCCCTGCTCCAGCGGCGGCATCTGCTCATCGCGCTTAAGTCCATACGGATACGCCTCGCGGAAGCCCGGAGTCACGAGCACATCGCCCGAAGCCACGAACGGCTCACCGTTCACGTCGAGCTCGAGCTTGGTGTTCTCGATGGTCGCGGGACCCATAAGCGTCGCCAGGAAGCGGCGGGCGATGAGGTCGTAGAGCTTGCGCTGACCGCCGTCGAGCGTGGACGGATCGCCCTCGCCCGTGGGGTAGATAGGCGGGTGGTCGGTGGTCTCGACTTTACCGCGCGTGGGCTTCATGGGACCAGCGAGTACCTTTTTGCACACGGGCGCCAGCGCCGGGTTGATCTTTGCCAGGTCACTCACCACGGCGCCCAAATCGAGCGTCGCGGGATACACGGTGTTGTCGACACGCGGGTAGCTGATGAGGCCCGCCATGTAGAGAGACTCGGCGATGCGCATGGTACGCGCAGGCGAGATGCCCTCGGCTGCGGCGGCAGCCTGCAGCGAGGTGGTCGCAAACGGCGTGGGCGGCTGCTGCTTGCGCGAGCGCTTGGTCACCGCGGCGACGGTTGCCGTCGCGACGCCGTCAACATGGCCGTACGCCGTCTCAGCAGCATCCTTGTCGGTAAAGCGTGCCGTCTTGTGCGCAATCTTAAAGCGGTCATCCTCGGCAGCGCCCTGCGCAGCACCCATGCCGCGAATCTGCCAATAGTCCTCGGGCGCAAACGCCATGCGCTCGCGCTCGCGCTCGACCACCAGGGCAAGCGTCGGCGTCTGCACGCGGCCGGCAGAGCGCACGTTACCAAAGCCGCCAAACTTGGCGAGCGTCAGGTAACGCGTGAGCACCGCACCCCAAATGAGGTCGATGTGCTGGCGGCTCTCGCCGGCGTCGGCCAGATTCTGGTCGAGCGAGACGAGATTATCGAAGGCCTGCGTGATCTCGGCCTTGGTAAACGAAGAGTACTGGGCGCGGGCGACCGGCAAGTCCGGCGCAACCTCGCGCACCTTGTTGAGGGCGTCCGAACCGATCAGCTCGCCCTCGCGATCGAAGTCCGTGGCGATGATGACACTGTCGGACTTCTTAGCCAGGTTCTTGAGCGAGCGAATGAGCTCCTTCTCGGCCGGTAGCTTAATGACGGGCGCCCAGGTGAGGTAGGGCAGGCTCTCGAGCTTCCAGCCCTTGATGGAGATACCGTCGGCAAGAAACGGCTTACGCTTGGTGTCGTAGGGCGGACGAGCCAGGCCATCGGGCATGTCGGCCGGCAGCATCTCGCCGTCCTCGGTCACCGAATACCAACCCAGCTTTTTATCGAACAGCACGCTGTCGCAAAAATCGGGCGCAAGGATGTGACCGGCGAGACCGATCGTCACACACTCCTCGCCCTTCCACTCAAAACGGTAGATGGCGGTGTTGTACACCTTGTCCTTTTTGGGTTTGCCCGTGGACAGACGCTCGGCGATCTGACGCGCGGCGTCGTTTTTCTCGGCGATGATGAGCTTCAAAAGAGGCTCCTATCTCGTGTCTCTGCGGCTACGCCCGCCCGTATGGCGGCCGATTTACGCCCTTGCTTGCTCGATCTGCCCGATGAGCCAATCGCACCAGGCATCCATGCCCTCGCCCTTGCGCGCGCTCACGGCAAACCGCGGCGCCTGCGGATTGAGGTCATCGAGTGTCCTAGTATACCTATCCATGTCAAAATCGAAAGCCGGGGCCACGTCGACCTTATTGAGCAGCTGCGCGCCGGCGTGCTGGAAGATGCCCGGGTACTTGATGGGCTTGTCGTCGCCCTCGGGCACCGAGAGAATCATGATGGACAGGTTCTCGCCCAGGTCAAAGTCGACCGGGCAGACCAGGTTGCCCACGTTTTCGATAAAGATGACGTCGATATTTTGAAGACCCACCGCCTGGTCGAACGCGTCAACGGCCTCCATGATCATGTTGCCCTCGAGGTGGCACAGGCCACCCGTGTTGATCTGGATGGCGGGCATGCCGGCTTCCTTCATGGTGATGGCGTCGACATCCGAGGCAATATCGCCCTCGATGACGGCACAGCGCAGGCCAGCCTTGTCGCGCAGGCGCTCGTTGGTGCCCAGGATCGTGGTGGTCTTGCCCGAACCGGGGCTCGACAGCACATTGATCACATAGGTGTTTGTCTCTTTAAATCGCTGTCGCAGCTGATCTGCCAGGCGCTCGTTGCGCGACAGAATCGGCGACGCGATATCAATCGTTTTCTCAGCCATACTCGGCACTCCTTACTTTGGCCCCTTTATACCCCATCACCAGATGGCTAGCGGGCTAATCGTCGGGGGTTTCGATTTCGATACTTGCGATGTCGAGCTCGCGGCCGTGCAGCAGACGCACGTTGGCGCCGCCACATTGGGGACAGCGGCAATGGAAGCGATCGTGCTCAAAGACCTCCCCGCAGTCCAGACACTCGCTTTGTGGATGGACTTCCTCCACGGCAAGCTCGCAGCCTCGCGTGAGCGGGTCCTCATCGCGAAATGTCTCCCACGCAAAGTCGAGCGCCTCGCGCACAACTTCGGTCATATCCCCGATACGCAGCGTTACCAAAACGGCGCGCGAGGCCCCCGCCCCACGCGCCGCGCGAATCACTGTATCGAGTATGCCGTTGACAATGCCAACCTCGTGCATACCGATTTACTCCTCGTCGTCCTCATCGTCCGAGAACAGGTCCAGACGGCTCACAAACAAGCCCTCCTTGCCCTCGCGCGCGGTAATGACCACGCGGGCAATGGCGAGCGAAATCTCGTAGAGCGAGAGCAGGGCACCATACATGAGGCCCAGCGTAACGGGCGAGCCGTCGGGCGTAATCACAGCCGAGCCCACAAGCAGGCCCACGTACACGTAGCGCCAGGCGCCGCGGAAGGCCGCGTAGGACACGATGTGGAAGACGGACAGGTAGAAGATGATGAGCGGCAGCTCAAACGCCACACCAAAGCCGATCATAAAGAGCAGCTCCATGTTGACGTAGTTCTCCAGGTCGGGCAGCGCGGTTGCGACGGCAGAGGTCTCGCCGATGAGCCACTCAAAGCCTGCCGGGATAATGATGAAGTAGCAAAAGATTGCGCCCAGGAAGAACAGCACCGTCGAGGCGAGCACCGTAGGCACAACCCACTTGCGCTCGTTGGGACGCAGTGCCGGCAGGAAAAATGCCAGAATCTGCCAGATGATCATGGGCGTGCACATGACCACGGCCATCTTGATGGCCAGCGAGAAGCGCAGGCCAAAGCCGCCGAGCGTGGTGGTGATGTAGAACTTACCGTCCGGCACAAAGGAGCGGATGGGGTCTTCCAGGATGTCGAGCACCACGGGCGTGGCGAAATACAGCACGATGGCGGCGGCAAACACCGACACGACCACGATAGTCAGGCGGCGACGGAGCTCTCCCAGGTGATCGAAGAGCGGCATGCGCGCAGGTCCGATAGGCATTACTCATCGCCTCCCTTCGAGGCGTCGGCGGTGGCAGCCTCGTCCTCGGCCTCGAGCTCGCGAGCGAGCTGGTCGACGACGGCCTTGCGCTTGCGGGGACGACGGGCGTAGAGGTCAGCCGTCGTGGGCTCTGCCGGCTCGGGCTCGGACTCTGGCTCTGCAGCAGGCTCGGGCTCGACGACAGGCTCGGCGGCAGCGGCAGGCTCGGCGCCCTCGGCCTCGGACTCCTCAGCAGCACCCTCGCCCTCGGCGGCAGCCTCGCTCGCGGCCTTCTCGGCGGCAAGGCGGGCACGGCGCTCGGCAAAGGTCTCCTTCTTGGCGGGCGCTGCCGTCTCGGCGGCATCCTTGTCCGCATCGGAATCGTCATCGACGGCAGTCTTCTTGGGCTTGACCGGTGCCGAAGCGGCCTCACTTACCGGATCGATAATCTCAGACTGAACAACGGCCGTCATCTTTTCCTGCGTCTCGCGGAACTGACGGATGGCACGGCCGATCGTGCGGCCCATCTGTGGGAGCTTATCCGGGCCAAACAGCAAAAAGCCGAAGACCACGATGATCGCGAGCTCACCCTCTCCAATACCAAACACACATACCTCCAAGGCTCGATGTGAGTCGAGCCCGCACCGCGCCATTCGGCCGGAACTCGTCTATTCATTCGGTCAAGTATAGCGCCCGGACGCCAAAACGTCCGAGCGCATCACAAACATATGCCAAACGGCACGCCCTTTTGGGCGCAAAGATTATGCAGCGGTGATCGAAATCTCCTGGTCGACACCCAACAGCTGAACCACGCGCATCACCGGGGGCTGCACATTGGTGCAGCTAAAGCGCTTGCCGTGGTCGACCGCGTGGTGTGCGGCGCCCACGAGCACGCCAATGCCCGTTGAATCGATGTAGCTCACCTGGGCAAAATCGAGCTCAACGGACTCAGTGGGCTGCTCGAGCGCCAGGTCGATGGCATTGCGCAGGCTATCGGCGTTAGAGATATCGATCTCGCCGGTTACCTTAATGGTGTAGAGCTCTGGCGTGGGGTTGGTGGAAATACCCAAATCCATGTATATGCTCCTTTACGTATCGAAGGTGCGGATAGTACGGGAAGCCGCGCGTTAGGCGCGCTCGGCACGCGCGAGCTCGGCAGCGACAAGCTTAACGGCCAGCACCAGCACATCGAGCGCGGCCTCCAGGTCCTCGACCGTGGGATAGCTCGGCGCGATGCGGATGTTGGTATCGCGCGGGTCCTTGCCATAGGGCCAGGTAGCACCGGCCGGCGTGAGCTTGACGCCCAGGTCGGCGCAGAGCGCGGCGACCTTTTGGGCCGAGCCCTCGGGACCATCGAAGCTTACAAAGTAGCCGCCGCGGGGATGCGTCCAGGTGGCGCAGCCCGTGTCGCCCAAGCCCTCGGTGAGCTTGCGCTCGACGGCCTCAAAGCGCGGGCGCAAGAACTCGGCATGCTTTTTCATGTGCTCCTTGACCGCCTCGATGGTGGGAAGGAAGCGCACGTGACGCAGCTGGTTGAGCTTGTCGGCGCTGATGAGGCCGGCCTTCAGGCGCTTGGAGAACTCGGCGATGACCGCGGGGCTCGCACCGATAAAGCCGATACCGGCGCCCGGGAAGGTGATCTTGGACGTCGAGGCGAAGGCCACCACGCGATCCTCGGTGCCCGCCGCGCGAGCGAGGTCGAAGATATTGGCGAGCTCGTCGGTCTCGTCGTACAGGTCGTGCACGCAGTAGGCGTTGTCCCAGAAGATGCGGAAATCGGGCGCGGCCGTGGGCATCTCGACCAGGCGACGCACGGTGTCCTCGCTAAAGGTAATGCCCGTGGGGTTGGAATACTTGGGCACGCACCAGATACCCTTGATGGAGTCGTCGGCGGCAACCAGGCGCTCGACCTCGTCCATGTCGGGGCCGTTGTCGGTCATCGCGACGGGGACGTTCTCGATACCCAGATCGGCGGTGATGCCAAAGTGGCGGTCGTAGCCGGGAACGGGGCACAGGAACTTGACCTTCTTGCCGTCGTGCGCGGCCTCATAAGCCTCCCAGGGCTCGCTGCCGCACGAGCCGCAACGCCAGAACATACCGGCAATATCGTGCTCGATCAGCAAGCTCGACGAACCCAGCACGAGCGTCTGCTCGGCGGGGCAACCCAGGAACTCCCCCGCCAGCTTGCGTGCCGAGGGAATGCCCTCAAAGCAGCCGTAGTTGGAGCAGTCGACATTGCCGTCGTGCAGATCGGCATCGGCATTGAGGATATCGAGCATGGGTCGAGAGATGTCCACCTGGGAGGGCGACGGCTTGCCGCGGGCCATGTCGAGCGCCAGGCCCTTGGCCTTGACCTCGGCGACCTCGGCTTTGAGCGCCTCGATGGCGGCATCGAGTTCGGTGGTTTCCATCTTCTGGTAGATCGTCTGCATGGGTGCGACCTTTCACGAAGCGGTACGTTGCAATTCTTCTAAGTATAGACCGCCACCGTCGCAACGTTATGAAGCCGTGATAGATTAAGTCCATCGCAATGAATTACGAATCGCCGCGCATGCCGGCATGAAGCGCCCAAGGAGGCACTATGGAGTACGGATCGTTCCAGGCCGAGGAATTCGGCGACCTTCAGCGCCTAGTCGACGGACTGTTTTACGACCGCCACGCCATCGACCGCCTGGATCTGATCGTACAGGCCGAAATCTTGGACCTGGCACCCGATCTCATGGAAATCGTCAACCTGCTACCGCCCGGCTATTACGACCGCCAGTCACTTTGCGACCAGCTCAACTCCGCCTTGGCCGCCCACGGCTGGGGCGCCATCTACGGCACCGTGGAATAAGCCTAGTCATTGGGGCCTGTGGTCAAAAAATAGCAAATATGAGTACTGTTACTTTTTTAGTAACAGCGATTTTGAATTAAAAAGGCCAGTCTTGGCCTTTTGTGTCCGGTTTTGGAAGGATGCATCAGCATTTTTCGTCCAGCCACGCAATCGTTAATGCACAGACAGAATAGATTTGTACATTATTTTTCGCGCCTAAAATGAAACGCCGTTTGTGACAGTACTCACAAACGGCGTTTTTTGGCCACTGGGGTGTCCGGCAGGTGGCAAGTACCACTCAAAACCGCGTTTTACACGCGCTCGAGCAGGCTCTGGCGTCTGTTTCTACGCGCCTACTCGTTCTTGGGCGCGGGGTGCTTGCAGACCACGCTCATGTAGATCATGCCGAGCACGGCAGCGGTGACCGAACCGGCAAGGATGGCGGCCTTGGCGGCCAGGACCTCAAACTGAGCCGTCGGGAAGGCAAGGCCACTGATGAGGATCGACATGGTAAAGCCGATACCGCCCAGAATGCCCACACCGGCAATCATGTGCCAGTTGACATTGTGCGGCAGCTCGCAGACCCTAAACTTAACCAGGGCAAACGTCATGCCAAAGATGCCGATCGGCTTGCCCAGCAGCATGCCAAAGTACACGCCGAGCGTCACCGGGTCGGTGAGCAGCGTGCTCATGTCCACGCCCACTAGGCGAACCTGTGCGTTCACGAACGCAAAGATCGGCAGAATCACGAAGTTGACCGGCGTGGAGATCAGACGCTCCATGCGGATGAGCGGCGGGGTCACGCGGTGCATGACGCGCTCGACCCTGGTGGTCGAGACGGTAAAGTCATGCTGGCCCAGGATGTGCGCCTCGTCGTCGTAGCGGTCGTCGAGCAACGGCAGGCACTCGCCCAGCCAGTCGGTCAGACTATCGAGCTTGACGCCGCACTTGGCCGGAATGGTGAAGGCCAGGATGACGCCAGCAAGCGTGGCATGCACGCCGCTCTTGAACATGCAGAACCACAGCAGCAGGCCCAGTACCGAATACGGGGCAAGGCGGTAATGCTGCGTCTTGTTGAGCCACACGAGCGCGCAGGTCACAAGCGCGGCGGCGCCCAACCAAAACGGATTGGGGCTCTGGCCGTAGAAGATGGCGATGGCGGCGATGGAAATGAGGTCGTCGGCGATGGCGAGCGTCGAGAAGAACACGCGCACGCCGTTGGGCACGCGATTGCCCAAAAGCGACAGCACGCCCAGCGCAAAGGCAATATCGGTTGCCATGGGAATGGCCCAGCCGTTGTGCGCGCCGGCATGGTTAAAGATCAGATAGATGCAGGCGGGAACGACGACGCCGCCCACGGCCGCCAGCATGGGAAGCATAGCCTGGCGCGGGTTTTTGAGCTCGCCAACTGTCATCTCGTACTTGAGCTCAATGCCCACCAACAAAAAGAAAATCGCCATGAGGAAGTCGTTGACGAATAGCTCAACGGTGAGACCGGCCGTAAGGTTGCCCAGACCCACATACAGCGGGGTCTCCAAAAAGTGATGGATGGCCTCATAGGCATCGGTGTTGGCGCAAATGACGGCGGCGATGGCGGCGAAGACCATGACGGCGGCGGAAATCGTGCCGTTCTCGGTGATGCGCTCCCAAATGTCGTGGCGCTCAAAACGCTTGCGCTCACGGACGTTGAACAGCTGCTCGGGTGCTGCCATGGGCGGCTCCTTTCACGGGAAAGCTCCCGTCTTAAAAAAGCACGGCCCGCCCAAGTGGCGGCGCCGCGCTCTAACGTATTACGCTTGCATCTAGCCTACCCTGCACGACAAGCGCGCAAGCGTGGCCGAAAAGCGGAACCACAGGTTGAACATTATTTGCTCAACGGCACGGGCACGCCTGTCCAAGAGACGACGCGGCGACGTGCACAAAAAACGACCGGAGCGCGGGGCGTCCGCGATCCGGTCGTGGCGTTTGGTCAACTAAACCTAGCAGGCGGCCATGATGGGGGCAGCGACCTGCTTCTTACGGGAGAGGACGCCCGGCATCCAGACGCCGTCGTGCTCGTCGGCAATGCCCAGGCCCTTCTGAGCAGCCTCGGTCTCGCCCTCGAGCAGGACCTGCGAGCCCTCCTCCATGATGTCGGTGATGCACAGGACGATGCCGTCGGCACCCTTCTCGGCGGCGTAGGCGCGCATGGCCTCGCGAATCTCGTCGATCATGCCAAGCGCACGGCTCTTGTCGACAGTCTCGTACTGGCCGATGAGCAGCTTCTTGCCGGCAGGCTCGAACATCTTGATGTCGTTGCCGACCATCTCGGCTGCGGTGAAGGAGCCGGACGGACGGGTGAGGAAGACCTCCATGCCAAACTTGACCGGGTCGACGCCCACCTGCTCGCCGAGCTTGGCGGCGACGGCGCGGTCGACATCGGTGGTGGTGGGGCTCTTGAGCATGAGCGTGTCGGTCATCATGGCCGAGAGCAGCAGCTTGGCCTGGACGTCGGAAAGCTCAACGCCGAGCACGCCGGCGAGCTTGGTGACGATGGTGCAGCTGGAGCCCCAGGGCAGGCAGATGTAGTGCAGCGGGCCGGCGGTCTCGAAGTCGCCGATGCGGTGATGATCGACAACGCCAAAGACCGTGGCGTCCTTAAGGCCGGCGACGGACTGGGCAGACTCGTTGTGGTCGGTGAGGACGACGAGCTGACCAGCCTCGACGGACTCGATCACGCGGGGCTCGGCGATGCCGGCGTCGGCGAGCAGCTTGGCGGACTCGGCCGGAAGCTGACCAAGGGCGCAGGCCTCGTAGGTGTTGCCGGCATACTCAACCTGGTTGAGCAGCTGGGACAGGACGACGGCGCTCATGATGGCGTCGTTATCGGGGTTCTGGTGACCAAAGACAAGAACGTTTGCCATGGATATCCTCCACTTGATATGTGTACTTGGACGTAGCTATGGTAGCACGCCGATGCCGAGCCTTCGCAGACGGAAGGGCCACGGCATATTTTGGGGCGCAGGCACGGGGGCCAAGGCTGTCCCTTTTGCACCATGTTGGTGCAATGTAACCTGTCCCCCTTGCACCAGCTATTTACCGGCAGCGCGCAGGGCTACGTAGGCAGCACCGATGATGCCGGCGTCGTTTCCGAGCGAAGCGACCTTAATGGGCGTCTCGCGCGAGGCGGAAAGCGCGTACTGCTTAAAGTGCTCGCGAACCTTGTCGAGGTAGACATCGGCCGAGGCGGAGGCGCCGCCGCCGATGAGGAACATCTCGGGATCAACCACGTTGGCAATAAGCGCCAGTGCGCGGCCGAGATAGTCGGCCATGGTATCGGCCGCGGCCAGCGCGAGCTTGTCGCCCTCGCGGCAGGCCTGGAACACGTCCTTGGAATCGGAGGGGCCGGTCAGCTCGATGGGCTCGACGCCCGCCTTCTCGCACTCGGCAAGGTAGTTGCTCACCACGCCGGTGGCGCTGGAATACTGCTCCAGATGGCCATGGCCGCCGCAGCCGCAGGTGCGCTCCTCAGCCGGGTTCAGGCACATGTGGCCAATCTCGCCGCCGGCGCCCACAACGCCCGATACCACGTCGCCGTTAACGATAACGCCGCCGCCCACGCCGGTACCAATGGTGACCATCACCACGTTCTGTACGCCCTTGGCAGAGCCGAGCCAGGCCTCGCCCATAGCAGCGGCGTTGGCGTCGTTCTCGTACTTAACGACCGCGTCGGGGCAGTGCTCCTGGATGGCAATCTTGAGCTCGGGCAGGTTAATGGCAATGTTGGCCTTGACCTTGGCATCGCCCGATGCCGGGATGGGGCACGGAACGGCCAAGCCAATGCCCGCCACAAAGGCACGCGGAACCTGGGCCTTGGCGACCACCTGGTCGATAGCCTCGGTCACCGCGGCAAAGCCCGCAGCGTCAACGATGGGAGGCGTGGGCACGCTGGCCTTGGCAAGCAGGTTTCCGTCCTCATCGAACAGACCCTCCTTGACCGAGGTACCGCCGACGTCGATGCCGATGTAATACTGCTTAGGTTCCATGGGAGCCCGCCTTTCTCGTTTAAACATTGCCTGTATGGTACCGCTCCCAAGGCAAAAACCTACCAAAAAGGGACAGGTTTGTTTTGGCAGGTTTTATCTGGGGAAGCGCAGAGTACGAGATTCGGTTCGCTGGGTGTTATATCGGTTCGGCCCCGTCCTCGGACCGATCATTTTTCAACACGACACTACTCAGATGTTTATCATTTAAAACGCTCTATTTTTACAAGCGAGGCGACTTTTAATTTTATCTTTCTCGAACTTTTCAATAACTCAATAGAGATACTTAGGTGTTGACTATACTTTCTTTTATTCTCAATCAAGTTGGAAAGGAGGTTCCTTGGTTCCCAAATACGAGGCGATAGCTGCAGATATTCGTCGAAGCATCGAGGATGGCGCTCTTAAACCGGGCGACAAGCTT
>UQWV01000004.1 GCA_900544845.1 uncultured Collinsella sp.
ATACCAAAGGGCTCCGATAGCGGATACGAATGCTGGGGTTGCGGGCGTGATACCTCCACAGCCGTAGAGGCTTGCCATAAACCAGTGGTTTGCCATCTCTATTGGGTTAGTTTTCCCTGTTAAGACTGCCCCTAAGAACGAGCATCCAATTACGCCTATACAGGTAATCAGATAAGGCATCAGAAGCGATTTGGCATTCTTTTTAACGTAGTCGGGTGTGAGTTTAGCCTCGGGCTTGCTAAAGAATCCGCTGACAATAAAAAAGAGAGGCATATCAAATGAGTAGAAAATAGAGGCAAGCCTATCTGGTGTCCCCAGATATGTTGAGTGGCCAATGATGACGCCGGCAAGTGCTATTGCTTTTGCGACATCAAACTCGGGATATCTTTTTTTCACTGAATGCTCCTTATCGAGGGTCGTAATTATTTGAAAGACCTAATCCATTCACGCCGTTAATGCGGACGTTTCAATAGGTCTTTAACTTCCAGTATTGAGTGTAGCTTACGGTCTGCTTGTTTGCAGGTGGCGGTCTTTGAGGATTCAGTCTCGTTCAGAGCCATTTGTTATAATCGATTCATTTGAGTTGCATACCATATGTGTCATGCTTGTATTGGAGTCATTGTGTCGCAAAACCAGCCGCTCGTTTCGGTGCTCGTGCCTATTTGCAATGTCGAGAAATATCTCGATGAGTGCCTTAGCTCTCTGAAGAATCAGACTCTCAAAGATATTGAAATCATCTGCATCAACGATGGCTCTACGGATTCTTCCTTGGAGATCATCAATGGATTTGCGTCTGAAGACCCCCGATTCGTTGTTATTGATAAGCCAAATTCCGGCTACGGCGACTCCATGAATCGTGGTCTTGAAATCGCCAAGGGTAAGTATATTTCTATTCTTGAGTCCGACGATTTCTTGGATGCCGATGCGCTTGAGTTTATGGTTCAGCAGGCCGAGGACAACGAGCTCGATCTTTTTAAATGCAATTTCTGGCTCTATTGGTCGTCTCGCGATAGTTCAAGGCTTAATCGTCATGACGTCTATTTTCCCGCGATGAGTCAAGAGCTGATCGGCATGGGCGTACATAAGCCCATCGATGCGCCCGACGCATTCTGGGCCAAGCCTTCCATTTGGTCTGCACTGTATCGTAAGGACTTTCTGTCTTCCAATAACATCTCGTTTCTTCCTACTCCAGGAGCGTCCTTCCAGGACACGAGCTTCACTTTTAAGGTCCTTGCCTGTGCACAGCGCGCTATGTATTCGGGAAAAGCGTTCCTGCACTATCGTCAGGATAATGAGCATTCTTCGGTGAACAATCCGGGCAAGGTGTTTTGTGTTTGCGATGAGCATCATGAGATGTCGCGCTTCCTAAATGAGGACCGCCCTGATCTTAAGCCGGCGCTTGATCCCATTCGTGCCAAAGTGAAGTTCTATAACTACGATTGGAACCTTAACAGGCTGGCGCCTGAACTTCGTCGCGATTTTATTAGCGTCTTTTCGAATGAAATGGCTGAAGAGTTGCAGGTGAATAACATTATTTGTGCCGAAGCTCCGTTTGACCGCTACGGCTTTAATCCTGGTGAGTTTGCTCGTGTAAAGGATTTTGCCGAGAACGCTGATCTTCTTAAGGTCCAGTATTCGCTTACGGGCTCCGGTAAGCTCAATACGATTCGCGAATATTTTGCAGCTGGCGGCTTCTCTATGGTAGCTCGTATGATGAAGAGAAAGCTCCGCCGTTAATATGTCTGATTTATATTGTCCGTTGCTGTCAATCGTTGTCCCTGTTTATAACGTCGGTGGCTATCTGCTGGATACCCTCGATTCGATTGCGGTTCAGTCATACAACAATATCGAGGTCATTTGTGTTGATGACGGATCTACTGATGGTTCGAGCGAGCTGCTCGACCTGTATGCTTCTCGCGATTCCCGATTCGTCATCTATCATGAAATAAACCGAGGGGTTTCTGCTGCTAGAAATTATGGTATCGATAAGGCGCACGGTGAGATTATCCTCTTTGTGGATGCCGACGATCTGCTAAAGCCCAGCGCCTGTGAGGTCATTTGCAAGGCGTTTGATGATGAGCAACTGGTCGATATCCTTAAGTTTTCTGCTGATCCCTTCCCGGCTGAGCTCGCCAATCCGTGGCTTACATCGACCTTAACATTGGACGATGAAGTCTATTCCGGCTACAGCGATAAGCTTGTCTTTTATGCTAAGACTAGGCCTTTTCCGTGGAATGGAGCTTATCGTCTTTCTTTCTTGCGCGATCATGGGCTCTATTTTCCTGTTGGTCTGACCCTTGGCGAGGACCAGGTGTTTTCCTTTGCCACGCTAGGAAGATCTTCTCGCACAAAGCTGCTTTCTGACTCGTTGTATGACTACCGTCTGTCCCGCAAGGATTCGGCAATGTGTTTGATGGCACAAGATGAGAAGCTGCGCCTTCAGAAGCATCTGCAGGTTGTTGATTGCATCATGGCGGATTGGGATAAGCAGGGGAGATTCGAAGGCGAGTCGGGCCGCTCTATGTTGCTTTTTGTTGCGGATTTCCTCGTGTTCGATCTGCTTAATATCAAGAATCAGACAGATCGAGAGGAATTGCTGCAAGGGTTGCAGCGCGTACTTTCGAAGTATTTGTCGATTGATGATATTGGACAGTTGCTGGCGAGCGATAGAATCCTAAAGTTCTATCAACAGCTACTTGCCCAAGACGGTCCTGTTTCGTTTGGTGCATCCAGTGTATATTCATTTGTCGCTCAACTAAAGGGATATAAGGCGGCGGTGTTTATGCTGATCGATCGAGCTAAATCTTTTCTTCTTACCGCCTGCGGCGTTTCGTCCACGGAGGACATGAAGGATGGCTTATTTGAGGATGCGCCTTCTGTCTCCGAGGCGATTGAGGCGCTTAAATCTCGCTCATAATTCGTTTTATGGTAATGGTGCTGTTCGCGAATTGCGGCTATTGAAGCTCTAAAGGAGGGTGGTCGGGATGTTACTCCCAACCACCCTTTTATCATGTAAGTTGCTATGAAACTCTGTTCACTGTTAAACGGCCTAGCATGCGGTATTCTGACGATACTGTTTAAGCTTTACCTGGATGGGCCCAATGATGAAGGGGTCCACGACCGATGCCACCGCTAGCGCCAGTCCGTAGGCCAGCGCTGTCGCCAATATCCATGTGGCTATCCTAAGTGGCCATGAAAGCGTCGAATATCCGCCATCTAGTACGCCTTTATAGATAACAGATGTGGCAAGCTCAATCGTTGCGTATTGCAAGAGATAAATTGAATAGGATCTTTTTGCAGTCCACTCAATGATGTTCGAGAACGTTTGCGAGTGTAGCTTGATGCCATTAAACGCAACAAATATTGCAACGGTCACGATTACCCAGTTAAAACTCGGATCGGACCTTTCGAAACCAAAATATGCGCTCACAATATCGAAGATGAAAAAAAGAATACCTATTGACTTAATAAACCTAGTTTCCCGCCTGTCTAATAATGGCGTTACACGCTTAACGAAATACCCCAAGCAAAAGAACGTGAAATACGTTCCCCCAAGCAGCGATCGCGGTATGATGCGCTGAAACATGCTTACGGCTGCTGCAAGGGTTATATGCTGAGAGTTTATGAGCAAAGAGTTTGCTGCGCATGATAGTCCGCCCCATGCGTAGATTCCTAAGGTTACGAACAGGGCAATTTTGCAGGTACGGTCATCAAGTGCTTCGAACATTTTTGCCAATACTGGCGCAATAATAATATATGGAATGAGCGCTGGAACAAACCACCAGCCACCTTGGACAAGGCTACTGGTGTATCGGATGTAGTTGGTATCCTGAAGTGAGCCAGTCACTACTTTATAGGTGTACAGAAGCCCAGCATACACAAAGATGGGTAGCAGCAACGACAGGGCTTTTCCAAAGAGATAGTCCTTGTAGCTTTTCTTTAGAGGTTTCAGTGCGAAATAGCCCGACAGGCAGAAGAATATCGGGTCGCAAATAATGGCGCCTGTGCCTACTATCACGCCAGCGTTAATGCCGCGAAAACTGCCCAGTTGCGGTGCGATGTGAACAACAACAACTAAAAACATTGAGAGGGCTCTTAGAAGATCCCAGTTTGTAAGGCGCTTATTAGTGTTCATTGAAGCCTACTCACCTATTGAATTGCGCGTTTTGTATACCTGAAGCTCCCATTGTTTCTTTTCGACCTTGGCGACCGAGTCGAGGATGAAGCCCGTTGCCAGGCTGAGGCCGCACAGGAACATGAAACACGCGGCGAGCATGGCAGTTGGGAAGCGGGGAACCAGCCCGGTGTGGAAATACTCTACGATGATGGGGATGCCGAGCGCGAGGCCGATGGCGGCGAAGATCAGGGCGATGAGGCTGAAGAATTTGAGCGGTCGGTAGTCCTTGAAGAGCGTGCCGATCATGGCGATGACCTTGATGCCGTCGCCGACCGTGTCGAGCTTGGACACTGAACCAGCGGGGCGGTCCCGGTACTCCACCGGGACATCCTTAATTCGCCAACGGTGATCGACGGCGTGGATGGAGAGCTCGGTCTCGATCTGGAAGCCCTCGCTCAGGACGGGGAACGTCTTGACGAACGGCTGACCCATGGCGCGGTACCCCGTCATGACGTCTTCGAAGCTGTAACCGTAGATCCACTTGATCATGGCGCGGACCAGGTTGTTCCCGAAACCGTGGAAGGCGCGCTTGTTTTCCTCGGTGTAAGTGCCGTTGGAGAGGCGGTCGCCCACGGTCATATCCGCCTCTCCCGCAAGGATAGGGTCGCAGAGCGCTCGGGCTGCCTCGGCGGGATACGTGTCGTCGCCGTCGACCATGAGGTAACAACCTGCGTCGATGTCGCGGAACATCTGACGGCACACGTTGCCCTTTCCCTGGCGCGGTTCGAGTCGCACCGTGGCGCCGTGCTCCAAGGCAATCTGGGACGTCCCATCGGTTGAGTTGTTGTCGTAGACGTAGACCGTGGCTCCGGGGAGTTCGCGGTGGAAATCGTCTATGACTTTACCTATGGTGACGGCCTCGTTATAGCAGGGAATGATAACCGCTGTGTTTGTATAGTCCAAGATGAATGCCCCCATAACTTATTACGGGTTGTTAGTATACCTGTCGCCAGATGCCTGTATTTGATATGGGGTACTTTTCCAGATTTGCATCGCTGGGTTAGTTGCCGTCTTTGAAGGCTATACTTTCCACTGTTATGAATTACGAGACAAGGAGATGGTCCGTGACTGACAGCGTAGATAGTCAGAAAGCGGTGGCTAAGCCGGCCTCTCACGCTAAAAATGATTTCGAAAAAGACAAATACATCCTGAGGCAGCTTGTCACTAAGGATTTTAAGATTAAGTATCGTCGCAGCGTTTTGGGTGTTGCGTGGTCGGTACTCAATCCACTTCTTATGATGGTCGTCATGTCCATTGTGTTCTCGACCATTTTTGGTCAGAGCCGCAATGGTTCCATAACGCCCGAGATGTATCCGCTGTACCTGATTGTCGGCAACATTACGTTCTCGGTTATGTCCGAGTCGACGAACCAGGCACTCATGTCCATCATCGCGGCGTCGTCCTTGCTTAAAAAGGTTAAGGTTCACCGCTGGGTGTTCCCGGTTCAGAAGGTGCTGTTCTCGCTCGTTAACTTTGCCTTCTCTCTGGTTGCCGTCGCGCTGGTTATGCTGTGGTTCCATGTTCTTCCTACCTGGCATTTAATCTTGCTGCCGGTTTGCCTGTTTTTGCTTATGTGCTTTTGCATGGGCTTGGGCATGATGCTCTCGGCGCTTGCCGTATTTTTCCGTGATGTTATGCACCTGTGGACCGTCGTTATCACCGCGTGGATGTATCTGACGCCTATTTTCTGGACCACCGATTACATTAGCCAGATGGCCCATTGGATTCAGGTGTTGGTTGTTGTGAATCCCATGTACAACTACCTGCAGTTCATGCGCGATATATTCTTGTTTAACACGACGCCTTCCATGTTAACGCTAGGATTTTGCGTGTGCTGGGCCGTTTTCGCTTTAGTTGTTGGTTACGCCGTGTTCCATAAGACCGAGCACAAGTTTATTCTCTATATTTAAGGAGCGCTGTTATGTCTGCGACTACGGTTGATTACAGCAAGCAGCCTCTTGCTGTTGAGGTTAAAGACGTCACTATGATCTTCAATATGGCGTCTGAGTCTTTGACGAACCTCAAGGAATACTTTATTAAGCTTGCAAAGCACGAGCTCTTCTTTGAAGAGTTCCGCGCGCTTAAGCACATCTCCTTTAATGTTCATCGTGGCGAGGTTGTCGGTCTGGTTGGTACCAACGGTTCCGGCAAGTCTACGATGCTTAAGATTATTGCTGGCGTTCTGGAGCCCAGTGAGGGCGAGGTTAAGGTTCACGGCAACATCGCCCCGCTCATCGAGCTGGGCGCCGGCTTTGATCCCGAGCTTACAGCACGCGAGAATATCTACCTTAACGGCGCTCTGCTTGGTTATACCAAGGAGTTTATTGACGCGAGCTTCGATGACATCATCGAGTTCGCCGAGCTTAAAGACTTTGTCGACATGCCGCTCAAGAACTTCTCTTCGGGCATGGTTGCTCGTATTGCCTTTGCTATCGCTACTATTACCGAGCCCGATATCCTTATTGTTGATGAGACGCTTTCTGTTGGCGACGTGTTCTTCCAGCAGAAATGCGAGCGTCGTATTCAGCATTTTATTGAGAGCGGTGATGTAACTGTGTTGTTTGTTTCTCACTCCATGGAGCAGGTTGAACGCATTTGCCAGCGTGCGGTTTGGATCGAGAAAGGCGACCTGCGCATGGATGGTCCCGTCGATGAGGTGTGCAAGGCATACCACGACCAGTTTAAGTAGGTTATAATTTGTTTTGCTGTGTAGACACGCTATTGGCGTGCTTACATGGCTTTATGCTCCATTAGCTCAGTCGGATAGAGCAGGGGACTTCTAATCCCAAGGTCGACGGTTCGAATCCGCCATGGAGCACCTGTATTTATCGAGCCGTCAAACCGACGGCTCTTCTTTTATGGAGTTGCTGATGGGCACATTTTCGTCTGTTCGTATTGAGGCAAATTCCGATCTTCTTGAGACCGGTTTATCTGGTGCAGACGATCACCATTCCTTAAAACGAGTACTTACGTACGGAACGTTTGATCTGCTTCATTATGGCCACATTCGCCTTCTTCAACAGGCATCTAAGCTCGGCGACTATCTTATCGTTGGGCTCTCAACTGATGAATTCAATGCTCTAAAAGGGAAAAAGAGCTTCTATTCCTATGATGTACGACGTGAGATGCTCGAAGCGCTGCGTTATGTTGACTTAGTAATTCCAGAAGACAATTGGGATCAAAAGCCTCGGGATATAAAGATGTATCACGCTGATGTTGTGTGCATGGGAGGCGATTGGGCTGGCGACCCTCGCTTTGAATCATTGAAAGATATTTGCGATGTTGTCTACTTGAATCGAACTCCTGGAATTTCAACTACTGAGGTAAAGGGCAAGCTTGCTCAATAAAATCGCCCCGTGTATTGCATGGTAAACACGGGGCGATTTTTTACCATTAATCAAGCAGGCGTTTCATGGCAAGATTTGAGGACCCATTTTCCAGCTCGTTATGATTGACGTGTTGGAAGTGGCTGTTAATGTCATTTGGAAGCTCGTAGATATCTCCATAGCGGCTCCAGAGGAATAAATCGGGGTTATTCGGCTCCTCGAGCTGGGTTCCCTCAAACGCTATGGCTTTAGTGGGGAAGAGATCTGCAATGGGGTAGACCCATTGTTTCTGCTTTCCATCATCAAGGTTATCGATAGCCCATATGATGCCCTTGGCGTGCTCCTTTTCGCATATGATTCGGGCCGCTTTGGACTTTTCGAGGCATCGGTCGTAATGCTTCTGAATCAGGCTATTGTTCTCGCCTGAGTAATAAGGCTCGTCATTCCAGAATGCCAGTGCTCTGTCGGACTCCATTTCTTCGACCATTTGAACACGGAGTTTTCGCTGTTCTTCGGCGAATTTGTTGTCAGTTGACGTGGCCCAGTCATAAATAAACAAATCCAGAAAACAGGGTATATTTTCATCATTATAAAGAAATCTAACTTGTCGACAGTGGGCAAAACGGTCGTAAGCAATTGAAATTTTATAGCGGTTGTCATCTTCAACGATGTTGCATAGCTTTTTTAGATCATCGCGCATGATTCCAAGGTCGGTATCATCATCCCAGGGAATGAATCCTTGATGTCTAATGGCTCCGATAAGTGTTCCGAAGTTAATCCAATACTTGATGTCGTTCTCTTTGCAGAGAGTGTTGAATTCCTCCAACAGTTTTCCGCATCCAAGCTGCAAAAGTCTTAATCCGCCAGTTGCTTTGGGGAGATCTTTAAAGAAACGCTCCTTTGCCTCTTGGATAGTTTCTTCCGGTCGCTTATATTCTTCCCACGCAAACATTTTCATATGCTCGTCATGGGCATCGAGGTTCTGCGCAATCGACTCAATAATTGGAATTGCCATATTGTCGAACTTGTAGTTGATGTTCATATTGATGCCGTTGTCTGCGACTTCAATGCGATGATAAATTCTATCTAGCTCTTCTTGCAGCCTATTAATGTCGTCATGCATAGCGTGAAGCGATCTGGATGATGCTGGCAAAAATTGTTTGATAATGTTGAGCATAGAATACTCCTTTCAATTGAATTACCATTTCGAGCAATCCGAGCGATGCTTTGCTAGCTATAGCTGCTTGAAGATGAATTGGTGAATGTTATTGGGAACAGAAATAGCTGATTTTCAAATTGAAATAAAGCTACGTTCTTAGTGTAGAAACAGGCTAGTGAAATCGTAACCTCTTCGCCAGTCTATAGAGTCATTTAGTAGTGACTTTGGGTCTCTTGTCCTTTACGCCTCCGTCGGCTCCACGCCCAGCTCGTTGCGGACGAGCTCGAAGGCGGCGGCGATAGCCTTGTCCATGTCGTAGTACTTGTAGCCGCCCAGGCGTCCGGCGAAGACCACGTCGCCCTCCTGCGCCGCCAGCTCCTCGTACTGCCTGTACAGGGTCTCGTTCCTGGCGTCGTTGATGGGGTAGTAGGGCTCGTCGCCGGGCTTCCAGTCCGCCGGGTACTCGCGCGTGATGACGGTCCTGTCCTGCGTGCCGAACTCGAAGTGCTTGTGCTCGATGACGCGGGTGTAGGGGACCTCGCGCTCGGTGTAGTTGACCACGGCCACGCCCTGGTGGTCGGCCTCGTCGAGGGTCTCGGTCTCGAAGCGCAGGCTGCGGTACTCGAGCGTGCCCAGCCTGAAGTCGTAGAACGCGTCGATGGGGCCGCAGTAGATCGTCCTGGCGGCGATATCGGGCTCGGAGGCGGCCAGCTCCTGGTACTCCACGCCGCAGCGCACCTCGACGCCCTCAAGCATGTTGGCGACCATCTTGGTGTAGCCGCCCACGGGGATGCCCTGGTAGCGGTCGTTGAAGTAGTTGTTGTCGTAGGTGAAGCGGCAGGGGAGGCGCTTGATGATGCTCGCGGGCAGGTCGCGGCAGTCGCGGCCCCACTGCTTCTCGGTGTAGCCCTTCACGAGCGTCTCGAAGATGTCGCGGCCGACGAGCGACAGCGCCTGCTCCTCGAGGTTTGCCGGCTCGCCGATGTTCTCGGCGGCCACCTGCTCGGCGATCTTGGCGCGGGCGTCTGCCGGCGTGACGACGCCCGGCCACATCTTGGCGAAGGTGTTCATGTTGAAGGGCATGTTGTACATGTTGCCGCGGAAGTTGGCTACCGGCGAGTTGACGTAGTTGTTGAACTCGGCGAAGCGGTTGACGTAGTCCCAGACGTCCCTCATGGAGGTGTGGAAGATGTGGGCGCCGTAGCGGTGGACCTGGATGCCCTCGACGTCCTCGGTGTAGACGTTGCCGGCGATGTGGTCGCGGCGGTCGATGACCAGGACCGACTTGCCGGCGCGCCTGGCGGCGTTGGCGAAGACGGCGCCAGAGAGGCCGGCGCCGACGACGAGGTAATCGTACTGGGACATGGATGTGCTCCTTTGTATAAAATCAAACAGTTACTTAAGATTTGGGACAAATAAACCTGATAATTCTGTTCCAAGGATTAGTGTAGCAGGCGTGTTGTAGGCTTTCTTTCAGCGGCTTCAGCTCATGTGCATAGCCCCGGTTTCTTGATGATTTAAAGAATCTGCTAATTCGTCCTCAAACACTCCGGTAAGACTTTCGATACGGCATCCATCGCCTGCGGCTTTAGGTACTGCTCGTTGAGCCGTGCCTTTCTGTAGGCGTAGCGAGTGTCTGTCGAGTACTTGATCAATACGTCGGTGAAGAATCGCTCCCAACTTAGGTACTTGCGGCTTTCGATATAGCTCGAAGGATCCTTGAGGATTTTTGGAATGTCGTTACTGGGAATGAGGCCAGATTGCAGAAGTGTCCACTCAAATGATTCCGGGAGGAACAAGCGAACGTTCTTGTAAACGCGCTGTCCGAGCACCTTTTCGATGTAGGGACCAAACGCTGCGCCGTCTCCAATGGCAAGAACGTTTTGCTCGGGGCATTCGTGAATCGTTCGTTTTAGGTTTGCTACGCCGGTAGCGGTATAGCAGGGGATTCCCAGTCGGTTGCAAAGGGCGCTGTAGAATTGATAGCCAGACTTGCTATCCTCGACAATCACGGCATCGGGATTGTCGAACCCTACGTTAAGGTCCTGATACAGCATGTTTGCCGTGTGGGTATAAAGCGGTTTGGTCACCGAGTAAAATCGCCTGTCGCTCTTGCGGCCATTGATTGTTTTACTTGTCGTGTTGACTAACTTCAGGATCTCATCAACGCTGTAGGGGAGCTCGTTGGCATCGCGACGAGATATCAGAACAAAATAGTTGGACGAGCCGTTTACGGCTTTGGCGAAGTCCTTTGAGTAGATAAACTCGTTGCCCTCATCTAGAAAGACGATTGAATCTTCGATGATCGACAGCTCGCGCTCCCAGCGTCTGCCGGAAAGTGTTTCGCAAGGTACGTCGCAGCTGAGTGCAACGCCGCTTTCCGGTCCTCGGTCGTTGTAGTCGCGAATCGTCGAGATGAGCGTCGTTTTGCCCGTGCCGCTGTTGCCGCGTATAAAGGAAATATTGCGCTTAAACGTGAGTGTGTATTTGACCTTTGCACGCTCTACGACAACGGTATGCGTTCCCTTCATTACTCATCAACATCCAAAAAGTCATTCGTGGCGCCGACAAACTCCTGCATGTTTCTGACGATACGGCCATCGTTTTCAATGCGGATTTTAAAGCTTTTCCAGGGGAATTTCATGATGTGGTATAAGGTCACCAGCACATCCTGCTCTTTGCCGATCTTGAGTAGCCAGCGGGCACAGTTGTCTCCGCAGGTGGATGCGTTGAACACCATATTTGGGAGATTGCGCACCAGCAGCAGCGTCTTAACGCCGCCGGACAGTTCGAGTGGGGTGATCGAGCCCAGCTGTTTGCTTACGATGTTGTGGGGACCGATGAGCTCTGATCCGTCCACGCTTTTAATAATCTGTGCGGTCATAGGGTCTTCGAACCATGAGTCCAAGTATGAGTTCCTAAAATAGGTTTCGGTATCGTAGATGGAACCGGGGTAATCCCCCAGATGGATGCTTAACATGCGCGTCTCCAGACGTTGTGTGACTGCAATGATTATATGCCAGTAATAAAGTGCCGCCAGTAGCGAGGTTGCTGCTGGCGGCGCTGGCATTATTTGCGTGTGAATCGCGTTGATGGATTTGCTCGCGAGGCTACTTTTCGAGATACTCCCTCAGCAGCTCCAACGCGTGTGCGTAGCCCTGCAGGCCCTCGCCGGTGATGGTGGCGAAGCAGGCTAGGCGTGCATAGCTCACCTGGCGGAAGTCCTCGCGCGTCTCTACGGCGCTGATGTGCACCTCGACGGCAGGTATGGCGACGGCCTTAAGGGCGTCGAGGATCGCGACGCTCGTGTGCGTGTAAGCCGCCGGGTTGATGACGATGCCGTCGACCTTGCCGTAGGCCTCCTGGATCTTCTCGACGATGCTGCCCTCGTGGTTGGACTGGAAAACCTCGATCTCGTCGAAGCCCTGTGCGGCGCCCGCTTCCTGGCAGATCTGCACTAAGCGGTCGTAGTTGTCGCTGCCATAGATGCCCGGCTCGCGAATGCCGAGCATGTTGAGGTTGGGACCGTTGATGACGAGTGCTTTCATGGTTGCTTCCTTTGCAGTCGAGAAACCACCACAAAGGTGCCTGTCCCCTTTGTGGTGGTTTTTGTTAGAGAGCGGGCGGGAGGGCGTCGAGGAGGGCTTGGGCCGTGTTGGCGGCGCAGTCGCGTGAGTCGATGATGTAGTCGGCCCAGGCGCGGTAGCGTGGCATGCGCTGTTCAGCCAGCTTATCGATGCCGTCGCGCGCGGTGATGGGGCGTCCCTTGTGGGCGAGCTCGTCGAGCTTGCGGTTGAGCATCACGATCTGGCTATTCTGGTGCAGCAGCGGGTAGTTCTCGTCGCGTGTGACCACGCCGCCGCCGGTGGAGAGCACCAGGCCGCTGCGCTTGGAGATGTCGGCCAGCGTAGCCGTCTCCTGTTCGCGGAAGGCCGCCTCGCCGCGCTCGACGATAAAGTCGGCACAGGGCATGCCCAGACGCTCCTCGAGCGCGCGATCCAAGTCGATGTGCTCGCGGCCCGTGAGCTGGGCGATCTGCTCACCCACGCGGGTCTTGCCTGAACCCGGCATGCCGATCAGGGCGATGTTCTGCTCACGGCGAGACAGGCGCTCCGTTACATCCAGGATGCGCTTGCGCGGGGTGACCTGGCCGGTATAGCGCTCGACGGCCTGTGCCGCTTGGGCCACGAGCATCAGCAGGCCGCCGATGCAGGGGATGCCGCGGCGCTCGGCCTCGAGCATCAGACCCGTGCGGGCAGGGTTGTAGACAATGTCGATAACGCCCTCGAGCGCATCGAGCCCTTCGAGCGTGCAAGGCGCGTCGGGGCAATGGGGGAACATGCCGGCGGGCGTGCAGTTGACGAGCAGCGTTGCATCGGACTGCTGAGCGATGTTGCTGTAATTGACCTCGCTCGTGCGACCCACAGGTACGACGATGGCGCCCATGTCTCCCAGCACCATACTTGCTGTGGTGCCGGCGCCGCCGGTGGCACCGAGCACGAGGGCCTTCTTGCCGGCAACCTCAACGCCCAACTCCTCGACCAGGCACTGGAAACCGAAGTAGTCAGTATTATCGCCGTGCAGGCGGCCGTCGGGCAGGCGCGTGATGGTGTTGACGTTGCCCATGCGCTCGGCGAGCGGGCTCAGCTCGTCCAGGTATTCCATGACGGCGCGCTTGTAGGGGATGGTCACGTTGGTGCCCTCCCATTCGTCGCCCGTCATAAAAGCCTCAAGATCCTCGGGCTCGCGCTCAAAACGCACGTACTCAAGCCCCGCCAGCTCCTTGTAGATGGTCGGGGTGTAGCTGTGGCCCAGCACGCGGCCCAGCACGCCGTAGGGGCGGGTTGCGGCGGTATCGGTCATCTAGAGCACCTCCGTGTAGCTGCCAAAGTAGGTGAAGCTCTCGCACACGTCGTCGATCGAATCGAGCAGGTCGTCGAGGGCCTTGCTGCCAAAGGGACAGTCCAGGTCAAAGTAGAACATAAACTCAAAGTCGCGACCGGGGATGGGGCGGCTCTCGAGCTTGATGAGGTTGATGTTGAGTGCGTAGAAGCGCTCGAGCACGCGATAGAGGGCGCCCGGCTCGTTGGCCGTGGTGATCATGAGCGAGGTACGGTTGGCACCGGGATAGACGCGTGGCTCGCGGCTGATGACGACGAAGCGCGTGTAGTTGTTGTCCGAGTCTTGGATGTTAGGCTCCAACACCTCCAGGCCGTAGAGTGCCGCGCAGCTGCGCGATGCGATGGCGGCAACTTCGGTGCGGTCGGAGTTGGCGACCATCTCCGCCGACATGGCCGTGTTGGGGTACTTGGTGGCGTGCAGGTCGTGGGACTCGATAAAGCCGGCACACTGGGCAATGGCTTGGCCGTGGCTGTAGACCTCGCGCACGTCGGCGAGCTTGGTGCCGGGTTTGACGAGTAAGTTGTGATCGATCTTGAGTCGTAGCGAGCGCACGATATAGAAGTCGAACTGGGCGAGCAGGTCGTAGACGGCGTTGACTGAGCCGGCGGTGGAGTTCTCGATGGGCAGCACGCCAAACTCGCAGAAGCCGTCGCGCACGGCGCGCATGACGCCCTCGAAGGTCTCGAAGAACGCAATATCGGGCACGTCGAAGAGTTTGCACGCGGCGATCTGGCTGTAGGCGCCTTCGACACCCTGGCAGGCGACGGTGGCTGTCTGGGGGAAGGGTGTGTCAAAGGCTGCGGCCGTGGCATGGGCTTTTTGCGACACCGTGATGCCCTTGAGCTCGTTGATGTAGCGCTGCTGCTCGGCCTTGCTCATGCTCATGAGGAGACGGAACAGGGTGATGGTCTGCGCCTCGTAGCGCTCGGGCGCGCGGCTGGCGAGGTTGTTGAGCTTGGAGCGCTCGCGGGCGGGGTCGAAGACGGCCTTGCCCATCTCGATCTTGGATTTGGCGACCTCGGTGGCAATGTCCATGCGCTCGACAAAGCTGTTGAGCAGCGTGGTGTCGATGCCATCGATGGCCTGGCGAATATCGGCAAGGTCCATAGGGACCCCTTTCACGTGTCGGTGATTTTTCTGGGACGGGGATTAAAAAATCATTAGGTACACAATGATTTTTTAATCCCCGTCCCAGAAAAATCACTGGGTGGGCGTGGGGGCCGGAGTTGGCCCCCAGAGATTTTTAGAGCTGGGCGGCGTCCTCGAGGAGAGCGTCCCAGATGGCGAGGGCGGCGGCTGCTTCGGCTACGGGGACGGCTCGGGGGACGATGCAGGGATCGTGGCGGCCGTGGATCGAGAGCTCGGCATTTTCCATGGCGTCCATGTCTACGGTCTGCTGCTCGCGGCCAATCGAGGGCGTTGGCTTTACGGCCATGCGCCACATGACGGGCGCGCCGGTCGAAATACCGCCCAGGATGCCGCCGGCGTTGTTGGACTCAACCTCGATCTCGCCGGTCTCGGCATCGATGCGATACGGATCGTTGTTCTCGCTGCCGCGCATGGCGGCCACGGCAAAGCCCATGCCAAACTCCACGCCCTTTACGGCGGGAATGCCAAACGCGATTTGCGCGATGCGGTTCTCGATGCCGTCGAACATGGGGTCGCCGATGCCCGCGGGAAGCCCGTAAATGCCGCACTCCACGATGCCGCCGATGCTGTCGAGCTCGTCGCGCGCGGCAAGAATCTCCTCGCGCATGCGGCCGGCTGCGGCGGCGTCAATGCACGGCAGATCGTTCGTAAGGATTGCCTTGTGGTCGGCCTCGCGATAGACCATATCGTCCATCGGCAGGTCGGAGATGCCGCCGATCTGCGCGACGTGCGCCATGACCTGAATGCCGCGGGCCTCAAGTGCCTGCAGCGCAATGCCGCCGGCGATGCATAAGGGGGCCGTTAGGCGGCCGGAAAAATGCCCGCCACCAGCGACATCGTGCATGTTGTGATACTTCACGCGCGCAGGGAAGTCCGCATGTCCGGGACGGGGCTTGCGGCGCAGCTCGGTGTAATCATTGGAGCGCGTGTTGGTGTTCTCGATAATCGCGGCGATGGGCGCGCCGGTGGTATGTCCATCGATCACACCGGCGATGATATGCGCTGCGTCGGCCTCGCGGCGTTTGGTTGCGGTCTCGTCGCGGCCGGGGGCGCGACGGTCGAGGAAGGCCTGCAGCTTCTCCTGGTCCACGGCGATGCCCGCCGGGATGCCATCGAGCGAGCAGCCGATAGCGGGGGAGTGCGATTGGCCGAAGATGCTTAAGTGCAAGACGTTGCCAAAGGTCGAGGACATGCTATTCCTCCTCGAGTGTGACCTTGCCGCCCAGCAGGCGGTAGTGGTCGAAAAAATCGGGATAGGACTTGTTGACGGCCTCGGCGCCGTGGATCACGACCTCGCCGGTGGCACGGCTCGCGGCGATGGCGGCCATCATGGCGATGCGGTGGTCGTTGTGCGAATCGACCTCGCCGCCGGTAAAGGCATCGACGCCCTTGATGATGAGGTCGTCGCCGGCAATACGCACCTGCGCGCCCAGCGCGGTGAGCTCGCGGGTGGTGGTGGCCAGGCGGTCGGATTCCTTGATACGCAGGCGGGCGCAATCGCGGATAAAGGTGCGGCCCTGTGCCAGCGAGGCCACGGCCGAGATAACGGGCACCAGGTCGGGAATGTCGTGGGCGCTCATCTCAAAGCCGGCGAGCTTGTCGGACTGCACGGTGGCGGCGTTGGTGGAGCGCACGATGCGGGCGCCAAAGCGCGAAAGCGCGGCAAGCACGTTGCGGTCGCCCTGTGCGGAGCTCAGGGACACGCCCTCGACGGTGATGGGGTCGGTGCCGATAGCGCCGGCACACAGCCAAAAGGCAGCGTTGGACCAGTCGCCCTCGACGGCCACGCTGCCGGGCGTGCGGTACGAGCCGCTGCTCACGCGGAAGTTCGTGACCTCGGGCTGGCCGTCCTTGGCCGGAATGCGCTCGACGTTGACCTCAACGCCAAAGGCCTTCATGGCCTGGATCGTTAGGTTGATGTAGGGGCGGCTCTCAATGAGGCCAGTCACCTGCACACAGGAGGGCTGGGCGAGCAACGGGGCTGCCAGCAGCAGGCCGGAGATATACTGCGAGCTTACGTTGCCCGGCAGCACAAAGGTGCCCGGGCGCATGCGTCCGCTTGTCTTGAGCGGAAAACCGCCCAGACCCTGTAGGTCGCAGCCGGCGGCAATGATCTCGTCCGAGAGCGGGGACAGCGGGCGTGCGCCTAGGCGGCCCTGTCCCACAAAGGTTGCCTCTGCCCCCAGCGCGCAGGCGACGGGCAGCATAAAGCGGAGCGTGGAGCCGCTCTCGCCGCAGTCGAGCGTGCCGCCGGCAAGGGCCTTGAGCAGGCCGAACTCAATGCTCTTCATGGTGGGGTGGACCTGGAAGCCGTCCTCGACGGTCTCGATGCGGGCGCCGAGCGCCGTGAGGCAGCGGACCGTGGCCTCAATATCGGCGCAGGTGGTGTTGCAGGTCACATGCGTCTCTCCGTTGGCAAGGGCAGCGCAGATGATGAGACGGTGCGCCATCGACTTGGACGCGATGGCGGGAACGGTGCCCTTAAGCGGGGACGGGGTGATGCGGGCTAGCATGCGGATGCGTCTCCCTTCTGGCCGAGGCCCTCGGCAATGAGTTCGTGGAAAGTGGAAAGCGGCGTGCGGTCGATGCTGCAGCGGCCAATGCCGTGCGGAATCACCAGGTCGATGGTGTCGCCCGCGCGCTTCTTGTCGTGGAGCGCCTCGGCAAAGACGGCATCGGCATTGAGGTCGCAGCGGGTCTTGAGGCCGTGGCGGGCGCAGAGCTCCTCAATACGGCCGGGCAGTGCAGCATCGCAAACGCCGTGCAGGGCCGCGGCGCGCGTGATGATGCCCATGCCGATCGACACGCAGTTGCCGTGTCCGAGCTCAAAGTGCTCGCAAGCCTCGACGGCGTGTCCGGCGCTGTGTCCAAAGTTGAGGAGCTTGCGCTGGTTGGTTTCGCGCTCGTCGGCGACGACCACGGCGCGCTTGATGTCAATATTGCGGGCGATGATGAGCGCTACGCGGGCTACATCGCGGTTGAGCAGCTCCAGCGTGAGCGGGGTCTTCTCCAGCTCGGCGAAAAGCTCTGGGTCGGCGATCACGGCGTGCTTGACGACCTCGCCGCAGCCGTCGGCGAACTGCTCGGGCGTAAGGGTGGCCAGGCACCCCACGTCGGCGATAACCACATTCGGCTGCCAAAAGGCGCCGGCCAGGTTCTTGCCGGCAGCCAGGTCGATGGCGGTCTTGCCGCCCACCGACGAATCCACCATTGCGAGCAGACTCGTGGGGATCTGCACAAACTTGCAGCCACGCATGTAGGTGGCGGCCACAAAGCCCGCCACGTCGCCCACGACGCCGCCGCCGAGTGCCACGATCACGTCGGAGCGCGAAAGCTCGTGCTCGGCCACAAACTCCAAAATGGCAACATAGGTCTCGGCGCGCTTATGGGCCTCGCCGGCCTCGAAGGTGCAGATGCTCACCTCGTAGCCTGATGCCTCCAGACTCTGCTTGACGGGCATCTGGTAGAGCGGACCCACGTTGGTGTCCGTCACGATGACGGCCTTGGTGCCGCCGGCAGTGGCGCGCACAAGCGGTCCCGCCTGCTCCAGCAAAAACGTGCCAACATGCACCTGGTAGGGGCGTGCGGTGTCGATATCGATGGTAATCGCCATAAGCTTCGGTCCTTTCGACCTGGCGTGATAGGTGGTCTAGTGGGAGGCCTCGTCGTCGAGCGCGCGCTTAATGCGGTCGCCCTCGGCAAGGAGATTCTCCAGATAGCGCTGGTCGCGGTCCTTGAGCGCACGGCTGTAGGCGCCAAGCGACTCGATCAGATGGTCAATCTCGAAGGCGAGCGCATCGGCGTCGTCGATCATAAGCTCGGACCACATCTGAGGATTGAGGTGCGCCACACGGGTGAGATCGCGGTAGCTACCGGCCGAAAAGCCGTGGTGGACCTGGGCAGTGGGGCTCTTGACGTAGGCGTTGGATACCACGTGCGCAAGCTGGCTCGTGAAGGCGATGACGCGGTCGTGCTCGGCGGCGCTGGTCACGCTGAACTTGCCAAAGCCCAAGGGGCGCACCATCTCGCGCACCTGGCCCAAAAGCTCCAGCTTAAGTGCGTCGTCCACCGCGGGCGGCACGAGCACGAGCGGCGCGCCCTGGAACAGGTCGGCGCGGGAGTGCGCATAGCCCGAGTACTGCGTGCCCGCCATGGGGTGCGCGCCCACAAAGTAAAAGCCGTGCTCGCGGGCAAGCTCAAAGGCGCGCTCGCACACGATGCCCTTGACGCCCACCGTGTCGATCACCACGGGACCCATGATGGCGTCGGTGTCGGTGGCGTCGGCGAGCGCCTTGGCGTGCGTCTCGAGCCACTCGATGCATGCCTCGGGGTAGCAAGCCAGGACGATGATGTCGCACTCGCCGAGTGTCTTGTCGTTGAGCTCTCCGGCGACAGTGCCCATGCTAGCGGCCGTCATGACATCGTCATCGGGGTCCCAGGCCAGCACGCGGACGCCCGCCTGCGCATAGCCGCGGGCAAAGCTGCCGCCGATGAGGCCCAGGCCCACGATGCCCGCGCATTTGGGGCCGCCCTGGTTAACGCGTGCGTTTCTCACCGTACCCATGGGCTACTCCATGGTCTCTTGGCAGACAACCTCGCGGATGGCTCGGATGCGGCGCATGGTGTCGTCGAACTGATCGGGGGTGAGGGCCTGGGCGCCGTCGGACCAGGCGCGGCTCGGTTCGTCGTGGACCTCGATCTCCAGACCGTTGGCGCCGCAGGCGGTCGCGGCGAGCGCCATGGGCTCAACGTAGCGGGTGTAGCCGGTGGCGTGGCTGGGGTCGGCGACGACGGGCAGGTGCGACAGGTGGTGCAGCACCGGCACGGCGTTGAGGTCGAAGGTATTGCGGGTACGGGTCTCGAAGGTGCGGATGCCGCGCTCGCACAGGATGACGTTGTCGTTGCCCTCGCTCATGATGTACTCGGCGGCCATGAGCAGCTCATCGATCGTGCCGGACATACCGCGCTTGAGCAGGACCGGAGTCTTGGTCTTGCCGACCTCCTTGAGCAGGGGGAAGTTCTGGGCGTTGCGGGCGCCGATCTGCATGACGTCAATCTTCTTGTCCAAGAAGACCTGCACGTCGCGTGGGTCCATGATCTCGGTGACGATCGGCATGTCGAGCTCGGCAGACGCCTCGCACAGCAGGTCGAGGCCGGCGGGGCCCATGCCCTGGTAGGCGTAGGGGGAGGTGCGGGGCTTGTAGGCACCGCCGCGCAGCATCGTGGCACCGGCGGCCTTCACGCGGCGGGCGATGCGGACGAGGTTCTCGCCCTCGACGGAGCACGGGCCGGCGATGACCTGGAACTGATCGCCGCCGATCTTGACGCCGTGGCCGCAGTCGATGACGGAGTCCTCGGGGTGGAACTTACGGTTGGCGCGCTTGAACGGCTCGGAGACGCGCTGCACGCGCTCGACGACATCCATGGACTCGAGCAGGAACGGGTCGATCTTGGTCGTATCGCCCACCAGGCCGATAATCGTCTCATTCTCGCCGCGCGAGACATCGGTCTTCAGGCCCTTTTTCTCAATCCAGCTGACGATATGGCTTACGGCCTCGTCGCTGGCGCTCTGCTTTAAAATTGCAATCATGGTGTGCCTCTCACCTCGATGGATAACTTTTGCAAAAACGGCCCGCATCGCGAGCCGTGTATATATAGTGCATGAGAGTTTATACTATCTGACTCGCTTTTGCCTTCTAAAGTGGGCCGTTGCGCCGCGTCTTCCTCGGAATTGCAAAGCTTTTTCTTTTATTTTGATAGCCTGTGGTGCACTTGGGTATAATGCCAAACGTTGGCCCTATTAGCTCAGGGGATTAGAGCGTCTGCCTCCGGAGCAGAAGGCCGTTGGTTCGAATCCAACATGGGGCACCATCGAACGTAAGACCGTCCGAACCTCGCATGGTCCGGGCGGTTTTTCTTATACCGACGCGACGTGATGGGACGTGGTATGGCAGCAACGGATATCGAGCGCGGACTCTCGACCGCCGAGGTCGAGGAGCGCATCGCCGCCGGTAAGATCAACCGCAACATGGAGCTCAAGACCAAGTCGGTCAAAGAGCTCATCATCGAGAACCTCTGCACGCTGTTCAATTTGATCAACGTGATCTTGGCGTTCCTGGTCATTTTGACCGGTTCGTTTAAGAACCTGACGTTCCTGTTTGTGGTGTTCCTCAATACCGCTATTGGCGTCATTCAATCCATGCGGTCCAAGAAGATGGTCGATAAGCTCACGCTGCTGACCTCTAAGAAGGCCATCGCGGTGCGCGACGGTGCCGAGGTGGAGCTCGACTTGGACCAGATCGTGCTCGACGACATCATCCGCCTGGGGCGCGGCGACCAGATTCCCGCTGACGCCGTGGTGGTTTCCGGCGAAGCGCTCGTGAACGAGAGCCTGCTGACGGGCGAGAGCGACCTTATCAAGAAACAGCCCGGTTCCGAGCTCATGAGCGGCAGCTTTATCGACTCGGGCCTGCTGCGCGCTCGCGTGATCCATGTCGGCGCCGACAACTACGTGGCTAAGATCAATAACGAGGCCAAATACGTCAAAAAGGTCAATTCCGAGATCATGAACGCGCTTAACGCCATCGTGCGCTTTGCGAGCATCATCATGATCCCGCTCGGTTTGGCGTTGTTTGCCTCGAGTGTGAGCGAGCTGTGGGATGCCGCGGGAACCCCGGGCGATAGCGCGCTTTCGTGGTGCTTCTCCGAGCTGTTGGCTGGTCATGTGCCTTCGTCGGCGCTGCTGTCCACGGTGGGTGCCCTGCTGGGCATGATCCCGCAAGGCCTGGTGCTGCTGACCTCGTCGGTGCTCGCCATCGCCACGGTGCGCCTGGCCCGCCGCAAGGTGCTGGCACAGCAGCTCTACTGCATCGAGACGCTCGCTCGCGTCGACGTGCTGTGCCTGGACAAGACGGGCACCATCACGTCGGGCCGTATGGAGGTCGAGGGCACGTATCCGCTGCCGGTTGAGGGCGTGAGCCTAGACGCCGGCTCGGACGAGGCGGCCGTTCCCGTCGATACCACGGTGCTCGATTTTGCGCTGGCTAACGTCGCGCGTGCGACTTCGGCCGATGCCAACGAGACCTGCCAGGCGCTGCTCAACTATTACGCCGATCGCCCGGTCGAGGTGTCTGAGCCGCTGTCGGTCATTCCGTTCTCGTCCTCCAAAAAGTGGAGCGGCGCGTCGTTTGCGCAGGGCTCCTATGTGATGGGTGCGGCGCAGTTTGTGCTCTCTGATCGTGCGTTCGTCCAGGTCGAGAACCGTGTCGCCGAGCTTGCCGATACCTGCCGCGTGCTCGTGGTGGCGCGCGTGGACGGCTTTACACCCGATGGCGATATGGTGGGCGAGGCCGAGCCCGTGGGCTTTGTGACCATCCGCGACGAGATTCGTACCTCGGCGGCCGAGACTATTGGCTACTTTAACGAGCAGGGCGTGACCCTCAACGTGATCAGTGGCGACGACCCGCGTACGGTGTCGTCGATCGCGCGCGTGGTGGGCGTGCCGGGGGCGGACGCTTATGTGGACGCCACGACGCTCGATACGCCGGCCAAGCTCGATGCCGCAGTGGACCGCTACCATGTCTTTGGTCGTGTGACCCCGCAGCAGAAGCGCGAGCTCGTGCAGGCGCTCAAGCGCCGCGAGCACACCGTGGCCATGACGGGCGACGGCGTCAACGACGTGCTGGCGCTCAAGGAGGCCGACTGCTCCGTGGCCATGGCGGCCGGCTCCGATGCCGCACGTAACGTGGCCGAGATCGTACTCGTCGACAACGACTTTGCCTCGATGCCCGCCGTGGTGGCCGAGGGCCGTCGCTCCATCAACAACCTGCAGCGTTCGGCCTCGCTGTTCCTGACCAAGACGCTGTTCTCGATGGGCCTGGCGGCGCTGTGCATCGCGCTGCCGCCGTACCCCTTCGAGCCAATCCAGATGACACTCATCAACTTTTTCTGCATCGGCGCGCCGGGCTTTGTGTTGGGCCTTGAGCCCAACAATGCTCGCGTGAAGGGTGCGTTTTTGACGAACGTACTCAAGCGTGCACTGCCGGCGTCGATTGCGGTCATTTTGGCTGCGGCGCTCGATATCTTTGTGGCGCGCGTGTTTGGCTTTAGCCAGCTCACGCTGTCTACGATGTGCCTGCTTACGTCGTGCGCGGCGAGCGTCAGCCTGATCTGGCGCATCTCGCAGCCTCTCACGCCCCTACGTGTGGTGCTTTTTGTGTTTGTAGTAGCCGGCATCCTGGTGGGCGTTATCGGATTCCCGGAGCTGCTGTCTATTGCCAACCTGTCGATGGGCCAGATGGTTATCTTGGCTGTCATCGTGGTCTTTACCTGCTCGGTGTTCTTTAAGCTCGCCACGATGATGGATTCGCTCAAGCCGCGTCGTCGTCGTGCCGCAACTGGTTTTGGCCGCGGTGTGCGCGTCCGCCTGGGTCGCGGTGGCGGCAAGGTGAGCTCGACGGGCTCGACGGCCGAACGTTTTGCCAAGCGCGTCGCCGCCGACATGGCGCAGCGCCGCGAAGATCGCACCGCTCGCGAGGCCGAGGCCCGTGCACTCGAGGGCGTGGCTCAGGCCCAGCCCAAGAAAAAGAAGGGTACCGGAGCCAAGCGCTCTCGCGTGACCAAGTCCGCCCAAGGCATCAAAGTCTCGATGCCAAGCAAAAAGAAGAAGTAGCTACGCGCCCTGCCGATGTTGAATTGGTGCCTTGTTCCTGTGGGGCCGTGGCGATGTTATGCTCTAACCTCGATTGTTTGAATTGCTTCGAAAAGAGGATGCCGTGATCTGCCCGCATTGCCTTAAGACTATCGAGGACGGCGCCTCGTTCTGCCCCTACTGCAACGCCTATGTGGGTCCGGGCGATGGTCCCGAGCACACCGAGTTCGTGTTCTGTGAGGGCTGCGGTGCCCGTCTTTCTCCGCATGATCGTACGTGCCCCAAATGCGGACGCCCCGCTCCGGGTATCCTCTCCGAGGACGCGGCCGCATCCGACCTTGCTGCGGGCCGCACGGCAGGCTTTCCGCGCCTAACGCAAGAGCAGATCGATACCGAGGTGCCGCATGCGCCGGCCTCTGCCGCTGCGGTGCTTTCGGACGCCGCCGACCCCAATGAGACCTGTGTGCTGCCGGCTTTCGATAAGGATTTCGGTATCCCCAAGGTCGATATTCCCACGCCCGTTTCCCTGCATGACGATGCTCAAAAACCCAAGCGCAAGGTGCACCCCGACGAGGACGCCTATCACAAGCACAAGCGCCATATCCCCAAGCCGCTCATTATCATTGCGGTCCTCGCCGTCGTTTGCGGCGGTGCCTATTGGTTCGTGACGACCGATCCCATGGGTGTCATGCCTGGCCTCTATGACCAGTTTGGCCAGGCTGCGCAGACGACCTTCCCTACGCGCCAAAAGGGCGAGGCGACTGAGGACGATACCAAGCAGGACGATTCTGCCGAGGTGGTCCAGGAAGAAACCGTGCTCACCGATGATCAGCTCTATACCAGGCTCGACGGTCTGTATCAGACCATCGTGTCCTACGGTGACGAGGACCAGATCGGCGAGGTCATCGATTCCTTTAACAACGGCTATCTCCGAACGCCGCTGTCCACCCGTCAGGAGCTGTCGCAGAGTGCCTACGCCCTGCGCGACCAGATCAAAAAGACGCAAGATGAGCTCAACAACCTTAAGTATCAGGACGATACGGTCTATGCGGATGACATCGCCCACTTAAAGCAGCTTGCCGAGTGGATGTACGAGCGCGTCGACGTGATCTGCCAGAGTTGGGACATCTCGCTGGCCATTCCCGATGGCGAGTCGATGAGTTCCCACCAAAGCGAGATCCTGGCGCCCATCGCGCAGGGCGGCAACAGCGCGCTGAACCAGTATGACGCCAACGTGGGCTCCTGGAAGCCGCAGCAGCGTTCCTAAAATTAGTTCGCCATAGTCGGCATAACCTACGTGCGCAATTGATGTAAGCGCATGCTTATTGCTACAATTCGTACAAATATGCTTTAAACGCACGAGGAAGGAACCACATGTTTGGTTTTAAGAAAGAGCTCTACACGCCCGAGTATCAGCTTGCCGGCGACGAGTGCGCCGTTATCGAGACGTCGAAGGGTACCATCAAGGTCAAGTTTGACGGCGAGGGCGCTCCCATTCATGTCGCGAACTTCTGCGAGCTTTCCACGATGGGTTTCTATGATGGCCTTAAGTTCCATCGCTATGTGCCCGGCTTTGTCATTCAGGGCGGTGACCCCAATACCCGCGATATGTCCGGCGCCGACGTCGCTGCCGGTCTTGAGGGCCCCGACGGCATGCCCGGTACCGGTGGCCCCGGCTACTGCATCAAGGGCGAGTTTGCCACCAATCCGCGCAACAGCCATGTCGATGGCGCCCTTGCCATGGCACGCTCCATGGATCCCGATTCCGCGGGTTCGCAGTTCTACTTCTGCTTGGGTGCCCAGCATAACCTCGATTCCGGTTACACCGTCTTTGGCACCACGGTCGAGGGTCTCGATGTGATTTCGCAGCTGCGTGCCGGCGACGAGATCGTCCATGTCGAGATCGTTCACGAGTAAAGGGGACTTCCTTGAATAGCCAGCTGATCCAACAGGGCCGCGCCGCTTACCGCGCGGGTGATTTTTCCGCTGCAGCCCAGATGCTTGGGGCGGCAAAGACTCCCGATGAGATTATGGGCGAGGCCGATCACCTTCGTGGTAACGCCTTGATGCACCTCGGCATGTATGCCGAGGCCGCCGAGGCCTATGCCGCCGCCCTCAACGACGGTACCTACGGCAAGCGCGGCGCACTGCTCACCAACCGCGGAAAGGCGCTCGCCGCCGTGGGCGACTACACGACGGCCGCTCAGGCGTTCTCTGCTGCTACGCAGGATGCTTCCTATGCCACGCCGTTCAAGGCCTATCTGGGCCTGGGTAACGCGCTGTTCCAGTCGGGCGACTATGCCAATGCGGGTACTGCCTTCCGTCAGGCCGCCATCGACGGCGCCAATCCGGCTCCTGCCGCCGCACTCGGCGAGCTCGGTCGTTGCTTCATTAAGCTCGGCCGTCCGGCGGATGCCGTGGAGACCTACCGCACGGCTATCGACTTTGCCGGTCCCCGTGACGACACGCGTGCGCTCAACGCCGGCATGGGTCAGGCGCTTTCTGCCGCCGGCCGTCCCTCCGACGCACTCGACGCCTTTAACGCCGCTACTGCCGATGGCATCTACCAGCTCACCTCCGAGCAGGCCGATGAGCTTGCCCGCGTGCACGATTCGCTTGCCGCGCTGTCTGCCCAGACGGCTATGGCCACGGCTCCGGCGCCCGCGATGGACGCTCCTTCCGTCGATCCGCTCGATCCTACGGGCGCGACCGGTCAGTTTATGCCCGATCCCTCGGACACCGGCTTCTTTACGCTGTCCGAGTCCGAGATGGTCCAGCAGGACCGTCAGGATCGTAAGCAGGCCAAGGTCCGTCGTCGCCATCGCCACACGGGTCTCAAAGTCTTCATCGTGCTGCTTCTGCTCATTTTGATCGCTGCGGGCGGTCTGGGCTTTGCCTACACGCGCGGCTTTGGCTTCCCGTCTCAGGAGTCTGTCGTTACCGATCTGTTCCAAGCTGCCGGCGACGGTGACACTGCAAAGGCCGAGTCTTGCCTGGCCTCGAGCCTGTCCGAGGACGCTAAGTCGATGATCATCTCCTCGATTCCGCAGGGTGCCACCGTGTCCGTCGAGGGCATGGATCAGTCCATGACCGAGACGACCGCCAAGGTTAAGGCTTCGCTGTCCAAGGGCGGCGAGCAGGAGTACACCGTCAAATTCGTGCGCTCCGACAACCATATCGGCTGGGCCGTTTCCTCGCTCGATATGGATTTCTCGGCTGCTGACAACCAGTAGTGACCTTATGGGATTTAGCTTTGCCCGGTGCTTCACCGCAAGTGAGGTGCCGGGCTTGCGCTAGTATCATGAGCTAGTAGTTTTCCAGCAATCATCCAACACATCAGGAGTTGCGTTGTTTTCTTTGATGGATATGTTCTTCGGTAGCTATGCGGGCGATCTTGCGATCGACCTCGGCACCGCAAATACGCTTGTCTCCGTGCGCGGCAAGGGCATCGTCATCCGCGAGCCCTCTGTTGTCGCCATCGACAAGAACGACGAGCGCATCCTGGCGGTCGGTATCGAGGCAAAGCGCATGCTCGGCCGTACGCCCGGCAACATCGTGGCCGTTCGTCCTCTGAAGGACGGCGTCATCGCCGACTTCGATGTTACCGAGGCCATGCTCCGCTACTTTATCGACAAGGCTTCCGAGAAGCGCTATCCGTGGACTCCGCGTCCGCGCGTTGTCGTCTGCGTCCCCTCCGGCGTCACGTCGGTCGAGAAGCGTGCCGTCTTTGAGGCCACGATCCAGGCTGGCGCTCGTCAGGCCTACCTGATCGAGGAGCCCATGGCTGCCGCTATCGGCGCCGACCTGCCCGTCGAGGAACCCACCGGCTCCATGGTCATCGATATCGGCGGCGGTACCACCGAGGTTGCCGTTATCGCCATGGGCGGCATCGTCGTCTCGCAGTCCATCCGTATTGCCGGCGACGAGTTCGACCAGGCTATCCTCACGCACGTTCGCGATGCCTACAACCTAGCCATCGGAGAGCGTACGGCAGAGGACATCAAGATCAAGGTCGGCTCCGCCGTGCCGCTTAAGGACGAGCTCGACGTCGAGGTCAACGGCCGCGACGTGATCACCGGTCTGCCTAAGACCGTGCGCATCGAGAGCGAGGAGATTCGTCGCGCGCTCAACAAGCCGCTCGACGAGATGGCCAAGGCCGTCAAGGACGCGCTCGACGCTACGCCTCCCGATCTTGCCTCGGACCTTATGTACTATGGCATATTGCTGACCGGTGGCGGCGCGCTGCTGCGCGGTCTCGACGTGCGCCTGCGTGATGAGACCGGCGTTTCGGTCAACGTCAGCCCCACGGCACTCGATAACGTCGTTAACGGCTGTGCCCGCGTGCTCGAGGCCAATGCGTTTGATGGCGGCTTCGTCCAGACCAATGCTTAATTTCCAAAAGGTGGATTCCATTTGGCACGATCTTCGGGTTTCTCCACAAATCTGAATACCAAGCGACAATCAACGGGTATGCGCCCGTTGATTGTTTTCAGCCTGATTTCGGTGTTGCTGCTCACGTTTTATATTCGTGAGGGTGAGGCCGGGCCGATTCATGCCGTGCGTTCGGGCGTAACGACGATTACCTCGCCGGTGCGCTTTGTGGGTTCGGCCGTGGCGGCTCCCTTCAATGCGATCGGCAACGTGTTCTCTAACCTTACGGCGTCGCAGGACACGCTTGACGAGCTTAAGAAGCAAAACGAGGAACTGACCTCTAAGGTTGCTGAGCTCTCCGAGGCTCAAAAGACCGCCGAGCGTCTGGAGGGGCTGGTCGGCCTGCAGTCGACCTACAACCTCAAATCGACCGCAGCTCGTATCGTTGGTGCCTCCGGCGATGCCTGGACCTCGACCGTTACCATCGACAAGGGCTCTGCCGACGGCCTTACCATCAACATGCCCGTGACGAGTTCTGCCGGTGTTATCGGTCAGATCATCGAGGTTTCGGCCAAAACGTCGACCGTGCGCCTGATTGGCGACGAGAACTCCGGCGTGTCCGCTATGGTGCAGGACACACGCGCTCAGGGCATGCTGCAGGGTCAGGCTGACGGCACGCTGCGTCTTGAGTACGTGAGCGTCGACTCCGACGTTAAGGTTGGCGACATCATCGTAACCTCGGGCATTGGCGGTGTGTTCCCCAAGGGTCTACCGCTCGGCACCGTCTCGTCGGTTGAGAAATCGGCAAACGACGTGTACTACACCATTGTGGTGCGCGCTCAGACCACGGCCGAGAACAACGAGGAAGTGCTGGTCATTACCTCGCTGACCGACGAACAGTCGGCCTCGGATGAGGACGTGAACACGGCCAACAGCACGCCGCAGGGAACGTCGCGCGATGCTGCGACCAAGACGAAGGACGAGAGCTCGGATGACGGTTCCGACACGTCCGAGACGACCGATTCCGGCTCGAGCGAATAGGGGGCATGTCCATGGATCTACACGAGCAGGGGATGAGCTCCCGCACGTTTGTGATCGCTGCCATCGTGTGCGTGCTGCTGCAGGCAGGCCTGGCACCGCAGATCTCCATTGCGGGCGGTCGCGTCAACTTCATGATTATCCTGGTGTGCCTAAGCGTGTTCTCGGGCGACCCGACCCGTGCCGTCGTGTGCGGTTTTTGCAGCGGCTTGTTCTATGACCTGTCTGCTGCCGTGCCGGTGGGCGTTATGTCGCTCCTGCTGACCGTGGGTTCTTTTGCCCTGGTGCACAGCGCCGTCGGTCAGACGGGCGGTACTCCGAGTGCGCGCGGCATCACTGTGGGCGCCTTCGCGCTCGTCATTAATGTGATCTACAGCATCGTCTTGCTGTTTATGGGTTTGGAGACGAGCTTTGTCGTGGCGATCTTCGGCCATGCGCTGCCGTCCTCGATCCTGACGGGTTTGGTTGCCATTCCGTTTTTGATGTCCGGCGTCGTGCCGCAGTCCGGCTATGGATTCTCCGCACGTGGCGGACGCCAGACGGGTATGCGCTTTAAGCCCAAGACCCGCAAGCTCAAATAGGGGAGGCCCGTAGATGTCTTCCCAGTTGACGGTTATTATCGCCGGTATCGTGCTGGTTGTGGCCATCGTGGTCGCGCTGGTCATCATGCGTCGTGGCGATTCCCGTTTTACCTACGATACGCAGCATGGAACGGCCCCGCGCGCCACCGAGGGCGAGGGCAATACCGCGGCGACCGCCTTTAAGGGCCGCTTTTCCATCCTCACCACGGGTGTAGGCGCGATGTTTGCGGCGCTTGCCGTCAAGCTGTGGGGCATGCAGATGGTCTCGTCGGACTATTACGAGAAGCAGGCCAATAGTAATCAGACTCGCACCGTTACCACACCCGCTGTGCGCGGCCGCATCCTCGACCGCAACGGCGTGGCGCTTGTCCAGAACCGTCCCTCACTTGCTGTCGTGGCCTACCGCGACCTTGCCGAGGATGAGGTTCTGGTTCGCCATCTTGCCAACGTGCTTGGAATGCCTTACGTGGCGGTCCTTCGCAATATTCAGGACAATACAGAGGGCGCTCAGAGCCTGCATACCATCGCGACGGACGTCCGTCGTTCCACGGTTGCCTATATTCAGGAGCATGCCGGCGAGTTCCCGGGCGTCAAGATTGCCGAGCGTACCGAGCGCCAGTATCCATATGGCGAGACGGCATGCCATATCTTGGGCTATACCGGCACCATTACCTCCGAGCAGCTCGAGGCTCAGAATAAGAAAACCTCTGGCGATGATGATGCTTCTGCTGGCAAGATTACGTACCAGTCGGGCGATATCGTGGGCCAGGCGGGCGTTGAGAGCTACTACGAAAACCTGCTGCAGGGTATTCGTGGCGAGCAGACCGTCAAGGTCGATGCCTCGGGCAATGTGACCGGTCAGGCCGGCGCCGTGCCCGCGAAGGCCGGCTCCGACATTAAGCTCACGCTCGACCTTAAGATCCAACAGGCCTGTGAGACGGCGCTGGCGAGCGCTATCGAGCTTGCCAAGACCACTGGCTACAGCAATGCCGGCAACGGCGCCGTGGTGTGTCTCGATCCCAACAATGGCGAGATCCTGGGCATGGCGAGCGAGCCCAAGTTCGATCCGTCCGTCTTTATCGGCGGCGTCTCAAATGACGTGTGGACCGAGCTCAATGATGACAAGGGTTCGCACCCGCTGCTCAACCGCGCCATTAGCGGACAGTACATGTCGGCATCGACCATCAAGCCGCTCTCGGCGCTGGCCGGTCTTGAGTTTGGAACCTACACGTCGGGGCAGACGACCAACTGCACGGGTTATTGGACGGGTCTGGGCAAGTCGTGGGGCAAGTACTGCTGGCTGCATTCCGGCCACGGCACCATGACGCTGCAGTCGGGTATCGCCAACTCGTGCGACCCCGTCTTCTACGACATGGGCAAGGCGTTCTTTTATGACGAGAAACATTCCGAGGGCCTGCAGGAGGTCTTTCGTCGCTGGGGTCTAGGCAAGACCTGCGGTATCGATCTGCCGAGTGAGGGCGCGGGCCGTATTCCCGATGCCGAGTGGAAAGAGTCGTACTTCACTGACGCCTCTGCCGAGGACCGCAAGTGGAATGCCGGCGACATGACCAACATTGCCATCGGGCAGGGCGACATCTTGGTGACGCCCCTGCAGATGGCGTGCGCCTATATGGGTCTTGCCAACGGCGGCAAGCAGTACGTGCCTCACGTGTTTTTGTCTGCCGTGTCGCGCGATGGCGACGGTGATGCCTATAAGTACAACGGCAAGGGCAAGAAGAAGCGCCTGGAGGCCAAGATCAACAGTGATTCGGATTTGGCTCTTGTTCGCAACGGCATGCACGACGTGATTTACACGGCATCGACGTCCCTGGCGGCTCACTTTGGCACCCTGACGCCGCAGGTATACGGCAAGTCGGGCACGGGCGAGAAAAGTGGCGAGGACGAATACGCGTGGTTCTGCGCCTATGCACCGGCCGATGATCCCAAGTATGTCATCGCTACTGTTCTGGAGCAGGGCGGCGGCGGCTCAGATACCGCGATGCATGTCGTGCGCGACGTGCTCGGCGTGATTTATGACGAGCCTGATACCTCTTCGGCCTCGGGCGATTCTTCGGTTCGATAGGAGGTTGCGATGGATTTTTCTCCGGCGGATCTGTTCCGTTCAACCAAGACCGGCTCTCGCAGCAGCCTGGACCGTGTCAACAAGCAACTTTCGGCCTCGCGCGGCGCGTTTCGCCAAAAGGTGCATATCGGTGTGCTCGTGGCTACTGTGGCGCTCGTTGTCTACGGTGCCATCATCATCTGGTCGGCTTCGCAGTTTAAGGCCGATGCCTCGTTCTCACGCCATCTGCTGGGAATTGGCATCGGTGCGGTGCTGGCGGTGCTGGTCTGGCGTACCGATCTGCGCGGTATTTCCAATTTCTCGACGGCGTTGCTCGTCATCGACCTGATCGTGATCCTCTCGCCCAAGATTCCGGGTCTGTCCTATACGGGCGGTCTGGGCATGACGGGCTGGATCAAGATTCCCGGTATCGGCTTGACATTCCAGCCGGTTGAGCTTGCCAAGCTCATCACCATCTTCTTTATTGCTACGCTTGGCTCGCAGTATAACGGTCGCATCGATACCGTTCGCGACTACGTCAAGCTCTGCGGCATGCTGTCCATTCCGTTTTTGGCCGTCGTTGCCATGGGCGACCTGGGCTCGGGCCTGGTCGTGCTGGTTTCGGGCGCCATCGTCATTTGTATGAGCGGTGCACGCCGCGAATGGGTGCTGTCGACCTTGGCCCTGCTCGTGGGCCTGGTGGCCCTCGTCCTGGCGCTCGATTCGGTCTTTGATTCGTTGCTCGGCCACGATGTGCTCATCAAGCAGTATCAGATGAACCGTCTGACGGTCTTTATCGACCCCGATAATGCCGATTCGGACGATGCCTACAACCTGCAGCAGTCGCTTATCGCCGTTGGCTCGGGCGGCTTCTTTGGTAAGGGCCTGGGGCATGCGACGCAGTCGGCCGGCGGCTTTCTGCCTGAGTTCCACACCGACTTCGTCTTCGCCTTCCTGTCCGAGACCTTTGGCTTTTGCGGTTCCTTTTTGCTCCTGTGCCTCTACGTGCTGCTGATCTTTTCGACGATTCGCGTCGCCTTTAAGTGTGAGTCGCTCTTCTTGCGGCTCTCATGCGTAGGTATCGTCGGCATGTGGGCATTCCAGACTTTCGAAAACATCGGCATGTGCATCGGCATGATGCCGATTACCGGTATTCCGTTACCGTTTATTAGCTTCGGTTCGTCTTCGATGATGATTCAGCTGCTGACGGTGGGTATCGTACAATCCATATGGCGGCATCGTTCGGGCGCCGCGTAACCGCTGGAGGGGTTTGCTATGAAAATTCCCGTAGATAAGCTGACCCGCGCTTTTAAGATGGGCGCGTCCGTTAAGAAGGATTCCGATACGCCGGTGCGCGTCTCGGTCTATCTGGATTCGTCCGCCTCGCGCTTTCTGGCCGAGACGGTGCGTGACGCCTTTGTGCCGCAGACGACCTCGGGCATTGTGCGCGTCGAGCGTCTGGGGGAGGAGCGAATTGCTCCAAAGACCGATACCGATGTGGTGCTGGTGCTCTCGTGTGGTTCCGACCGCTTGGAGAGTGCCGTGCAGGAGCTCGTGATCGCCGGCGCGCCCGTGTGCGTGCTTGCCGAGTCTGCTGTGGAGGTGCCGTTTATCGAGGAGTCCACGCCCATGCTCGGCGTGGTAGCGGCAACCGATAAGACGTATCTGCTCGAGACGCTTGCCCGCTGGATTCTCGATCGCACCGACAAGGAAACGGCTTTTGCGGCGAACTTCGCCTTCATGCGCATCGCGGCCGCCAATCGTATCATCACCTCGTGCGCGCTCACCAATATGGCGACCGGTGCGCTGGTGTTTTTGCCGGGCGCCGATTATCCCGTTATGGCGCTGGCGCAGGTGGGCATGCTCTTTGAGCTCGCTGCCGTCTTTGGACGCGGCATTAAGCCCGAGCGCGGCTACGAGGTCGCGGGCGTGCTTGCCGGCGGTCTTGTGATCCGCGCGGTCACCCGCGCGCTCGTCAAGCAGACGCCGCATATTGGGTTTGCCGTCAAGGCGCTCACTGCTGCCGCGGGCACCTATGGCATGGGCCGTGCGCTCGTTTCGCTCTACGAGCGCGATGTCGACTACAGCCGTGCCAACGAGGTGGTTACTGCCACGTTCTCCCGCGTTCGCGATCTGGTGACCACGGTCGCGGGCGCTACCCGTCCTATGGCGTCCTATCAGGACGCATCAGATCTCGCTGCTTAGGGGTTTTCCGTTGCGCGTTGCATACCAAGATTGTTTTCATTTAATTGAGCCGTTGCTCGCCAAGGTCGAGAAGCCGAGTCGCTATATCGATCACGAGTGGGGCACGCTTTCCAAGGCCGATGCCGATTACCGTTGCTGCCTGATCTACCCGGATGTGTACGAGGTCGGTTTGCCCAACCAGGGTATCGCCATCCTCTACAACATTCTTAACCAGGCCGAGGGCATCTCCTGCGAGCGTGGCTATGTGCCGTGGCCCGATATGGGTGACGCTATGCGCGAGGCAGGCATTCCGCTGCTCTCGCTCGAGGGCGCAGCGCCGGTCGCTTCGTTTGATATCGTCGGTCTGCATGTGCCGCACGAGATGGCGGTGACGAACTTCCTCGAGGCACTCGACCTCGCTGGCATTCCGCTGTTAGCGGCCGACCGAGGTGAAGACGACCCCATCATCATCGCCGGCGGCCCCTCGGTGTACAACCCCGAGCCGTACGCGGCCTTCTTCGATGCCATCCTTATCGGTGAGGGCGAGGAATCGCTGCTCGAGACCTGCCAGCTGCATCGCCGCCTGCGTGACGAAGGGGTCCCGCGCGCGCAGATTGTCGAGCAGCTTGCATCCATTGCCGGCAACTACGTGCCGTCGCTCTATGAGGTTCGTCACGACGAGCCCTGCTCGCCGCATGGCTACACCGTGCCGCGTGAAGGCAAGGATGCGCCGACCGTGGTCTACAAGCGCGTCGTCGAGGATTTCGGCGCCACGAATCCGCTGTCGCAGTCGTGCGTGCCCTACGCGCAGCTGGTTCACGACCGCCTGTCTATCGAGATCCTGCGCGGCTGCGCCCGCGGCTGTCGTTTTTGTCAGGCCGGCATGACGTATCGCCCGGTGCGCGAGCGCTCGGCCGACCAGATCGTCTCGTCGGTGATTCAGGGTCTGGAAAAGACCGGCTATGACGAGGTGTCGCTGACCTCGCTCTCCACGACCGACCACTCCTGCATTCGCGACGTGCTCGGCAGGCTCAACCGTCGCCTGGAGGATACGGGTATTCGCGTGTCTATTCCGTCGCAGCGCCTGGATTCGTTTGGCGTGGATATGGCCGAGTCGGTCGCCGGCGAAAAGAAGGGCGGCCTGACGTTCGCGCCCGAGGCCGGCAGCCAGCGCATGCGCGACATCATTAACAAGAACGTGACCGAGGAAGACCTGGACCGTGCGGCCAAGGCGGCCTTCGAGGCCGGCTGGAACCGCATGAAGCTCTACTTTATGATGGGCCTTCCCGGCGAGCGCGACGAGGATATCGTGGCCATCGCCAATCTGGCCGATCACGTGCTGGAGCTCGGTCGTTCCGTGGTGCCCAAGGCTCGTCGCGGCTCGATCTCGGTGTCCATCTCGGTTTCGGTCTTTATCCCCAAGGCTGCCACGCCGTTCCAGTGGTGCCCGCAGCTCGACTACGACGACGTCAAGCGTCGCCAGAAGCTGCTTATCACGAGCGTTCGCAACCGTGCCGTCCGTGTGCATTACCACGATGCCGAGACCTCGCTCATCGAGGCCGCGCTGTCCCGCGCCGGTCGTGACATGACGCCCGTCATCATCGATGCTTGGCGCTCGGGCTCTCGCTTTGACGCCTGGGTAGAGCATTTCTCGCTCGATAACTGGAAGGAGGCTGCTGCCAAAAACGGCATCGACCTCAACGAGCTCGTACACCTGCCTTACGAGTTGGACTGGCGCCTGCCTTGGGAGCACGTGAGCCCCGGCTGCACGCGCGGCTTCCTCGAGCGCGAGTACCGTCGCTCGCTCGAGGGCGTCACGACTCCCGACTGCACCCGCACGTCGTGCACCGGCTGCGGGATCTGCCCCACGCTCCACGCCAAGAATGTATTGATGGGTGATCGCGCATGAGTGAGCGCCTGACCGACAACCCCACGCTCTTTAGGCTTCGTGTTCGCTATGGCAAGCGCGATCGCCTTAAGTACCTGGGCCATCTCGAAGTTATCCATACCATTGAGCGCATCGTGCGCCGTGCGGGACTTCCCTATGCCGTCACGCAGGGCTTCTCCCCGCACATGCGCGTGGGCTTCTCTTCGGCGCTACCGGTGGGTACGTCGTCGACCTGCGAGTGGTACGACCTGTTTATGACAGAGTTCGTGGCGCTCGACGAGGCGTTTGGGCGCCTGGCTGCGGCGTCTCCGGCCGATCTGGCGCCCATCGAGGCGGCGTACATCGACGTGCGCACGCCGGCGTTGACGGCGCAGCTCACGCGCCTGTCGTATCGCATCGACCTGCACTTGGATCCCGAGGCGCCCGTAAGCGCCGACGAGGTGCGTCGTGCGCTCGACACGCTGCGCGCGGGCCATGGCATCGACTACGCGCGCGGAAAAAAGAGCAAGCGCTTGGATTTGGATCACACGCTCGTTGGCTATGAGCTCACGGCGGGGGAGCGCCTGGACCATTTGGTGCTCATGCTCGACACCCATGCCGACAACGAGGGCTCCATGCGTCCGGAAATTTTGCTTTCCGCTGCTGATGTTTTGTTGCAGGGCTTGACCCCGGGCGTGGATGCACCTATTGTTTCCACCGGTATGCAAGACCTCGTGACCATCTGCTCCTACGATGTCGAGCGTCAGAATCAAGCATGCGAGGACGACGAGGGCCGACTCGTTAGCCCCATACCTGTGCGAACTTGTGGATTTGCTCCACATACTCGTTGACGGGGGTATTTTCGCCTGCTACTATATTCGGCTGTTGCACTAACTGATGCATGAAGGGCAAGTAAACATGTACGCAATCGTTAACACGGGCGGCAAGCAGTACAAGGTCGCCACCGACGATGTCATCACCGTCGAGAAGATCGAGGGCAATGAGGGCGACAAGGTCACCCTGCCGGTTATCTTCCTCAACGATGGTAAGAAGATCGTCACCGATCCCGACAAGCTGGCCAAGGCCAAGGTTACCGCTCAGATCGTTGAGCAGTTCAAGGGCGAGAAGCAGCTGGTCTTCAAGTTCCACAAGCGCAAGCGCTATCGTCGTCTGAAGGGTCACCGTCAGCAGCTCACCAAGCTGAAGATCGTGAAGGTTCAGGCTACCTCCCGCGCCAAGAAGGCTGTCAAGGCAGAGGCTGAGGCTGTTGCCGAGGCTCCCGTCGCCGAGTAGATTACACTCGTAACGAAAGAGTAGGTATACACAATGGCACACAAAAAAGGACTCGGTTCCTCCCGTAATGGCCGTGACTCCCGCGGTCAGCGCCTTGGCACGAAGCGCTATGCCGGCCAGACGGTAACCACGGGCACGATTCTCGTCCGTCAGCACGGCACGCACATCCACCCGGGTGAGAACGTTGGCCGTGGTAAGGACGACACGCTGTTCGCGCTGGTCGACGGTACCGTTGAGTTCCACAAGGGTATCAAGCACAGGGTCAGCGTACGCCCGCTCGCGAACGCGTAATTCACCCTTCATAGAGCACATATGTGGGAGGCACTTGAGTTTTAGGATTCAAGGGTCTCCCTCTTTTTGTAGGAGGCGATTCTGTTGTCACAGTTCACCGATATCAGCCGCATTAACGTTTGCGGCGGCGACGGCGGAGCCGGATGCATGTCGTTTAGGCGCGAGGCATTTGTCCCCAAGGGCGGCCCCGATGGCGGCGACGGCGGTCGTGGCGGCAATGTCGTCATCCAGGCCGATGCTCAGCTGTCTTCGTTGATCGATTACCGCTTTAAGCATCACTTCCGCGCCGAGCGCGGCACGCACGGGCAGGGTGCCCGTCGTAACGGTAAGAGCGGCGAGGACCTGATTCTCAAGGTCCCCATGGGTACCGTGGTGCGTGAGCTCGACCCCGAGACGCAGACCCCGATGTTCGAGATTGCCGACCTGGTGCACGACGGCGAGCGCGTTGTCGTGGCGCCCGGTGGCGCCGGCGGTCTGGGCAATACCCACTTTGTGACGTCGGTGCGCCGCGCGCCCGCGTTCGCTCAGCTGGGCGAGCCGGCCGAGGAGCACTGGATTGAGCTCGAGATGAAACTCATGGCCGACGCCGCGCTCGTGGGCTTCCCCTCGGTGGGTAAGTCATCGCTCATTGCGCGCATGAGTGCCGCCCGTCCCAAGATTGCCGACTACCCGTTTACCACGCTCGTGCCCAATCTGGGCATGGTGCGTGCCGGCGAATATTCTTACGTCGTTGCCGACGTCCCCGGTCTTATCGAGGGCGCGAGCGAGGGCAAGGGCCTGGGTCACCAGTTCTTGCGCCACATTGAGCGTACGGCCCTGATCATGCATGTCGTCGACATGACGGGCGGTTTTGAGGATCGCGATCCGGTTGAGGACTATCGCATCATCAACCGCGAGCTCGAGCAGTATGGCGCCGAGCTTTCGGAGCGTCCGCAGATCGTCGTTGCCAACAAGTGCGATGCGCCGGGCACGGCCGACAAGATTGCCGACCTCAAGCGTGCGGCACTCGACGACGGCCATATGTTCTTTGCCGTGTCCGCCGTGACGGGTGCCGGTCTCAATACGCTGATGCTTGCCGTAGGCGAGCAGGTGGCTAAGCTTCGCGCCGAGCTGGCGGTCTCTGATGAGCCGGTCGATCTGCGCGACGAGGAGTGGGAGCGCCGCCGTCTGCAGCGCGAGAAGCGGTTCCGCATTGTCCAGGAAGAGCCCGGCGCCTTCCGCGTGGTCGGTCGTGCCATCGAGCGCATGGTCATCCAGACCGACTGGGAAAACGAGGAAGCCGTCATCTACCTGCAGCATAAGTTTGCGCGTATGGGTGTTGACGACGCGCTCGAGAAGGCCGGTTGCCGTGCGGGCGACGAGGTCCGCATTTGCCAGCGCGCCTTTGACTTTGAGGGCGCTGAGGACTTCTCGGAGTACGAGGAGCTCGAGGACGCTGGCGAGGACGTTGCCGTTGAGGCCATTGACGTGGCCGATGCTGCGGATGAGGGCGTCGAGGCTATCGATGCGGCGGATGCCGCGGACGATGCCGAGACCTCGGAGGGCGAGTAAGCCATGTCGCTGCGCGGTGGAATCGGTTTGCCCGAGCTTCCCATAAAAGAGGGCAAGGAGTTTCGGCTTGGCATTATGGGCGGCACATTCGACCCGATTCATTACGGGCACCTGGTGACTGCCGAGCAGGCGCGCGAGTCGCTCGACTTGGACGCTGTGCTCTTTATGCCGGCGGGCTCTCCCGCCTTTAAGCTTGACAAGCCGGTTACGCCTGCCGAGGACCGTTATGCCATGACGGTCCTCGCCACCGCCGCGAACCCGGCCTTTTTGGCGAGCCGGTTCGAGATCGACCGTCCGGGCGTAACCTACACGGCCGATACGCTTCATGCCCTTCGCGACTTTTACCCGCCGCAGGTAAAGCTCTACTTTATTACGGGCGCCGACGCGATTATCGATATTGTGACCTGGCATGATGCCGAACGAATCGCTGAGCTTGCCACCTTTATTGCTGCGACGCGACCGGGCTTTGATATCGATACGGCGCGTGCCCGAATTAAAGAGTCGGGACTGCCGTTCGACGTGCGCTATATTCAGATTCCGGCGCTGGCGATCAGCTCGACGAACATTCGTAAGCGAGTTGCCCGCGGCATGAGCGTGCGCTATCTTACGAGCGAGTCCGTGCTCGGCTACATTCGCAAACGCAGGCTATATGCCGATTTGGGCCAAGAAGATTTTGAGTGATGGGGGTCTACGTTGTCGGTAGAGGATCAGTTTGAGGGCGATGAGCGCGCGCTGCTCGAGCGCATTCAAGAGCTGCTCGATGTTCGCATGAAGGATAAGCGCAAGCGCTATGTGCATTCGCTGGGTGTTGCCGAGACCGCACTTCATCTGGCCGAGGTCTACGGCGTTGACCGCTTTGATGCCGCTGCCGCCGGCTTGATCCACGACTGGGACAAAGTGCTCTCCGACGACGAGCTGGTCACGCGCGCTCTGCATTACGGCATTAAGATTGCCGGCTCTCCGTCTGCCGCGACGCCGCTCTTGCATGGCCCGGTTGCCGCCTATGAGCTTCCGCAGCTCTTTCCCGAGCTGTCTTCGGCGGTCTTTCAGGCTGTCGACCGTCACACCGTGGGTGCCTGCGACATGACGCCGCTCGATATGGTGGTCTTTGTTGCCGATGCCATCGAACCCAACCGCCACGGTGACTATGCCCATGCGCTGCGCAAGATGGTGGGGAAGTCCTCGCTCGACGAGTTGTTCTTCTCCTGTTTTGCGCAGGGTCTGGTCTATGTGATCCAGTCCGGGCGTTATCTTTATCCCACGGCTATTACGATTTACAACCATTACGCCCAGCTGCGCTAGCTCGGGCTGTCTAGAAAGAGGTATTCCATGGCCGACGAGACCATGACCGACGAGCAGATTCTTGAAGGTGTGGAGCACAAGAGCTTCGCCGCCACGTCCGACCGCACTGCCGCCTCGCTGTCCGCGAGCGGTGTCGCCGCCGAGGATGTCGCCCGCGCCGCCGCGCAGGCCGCCTACGACAAGAAGGGCGAGGACGTTCAGGTGCTCGACCTGACCGAGCTTTCCGACGTGTGCGACTACTTTGTGCTTGCCACCGGTACAAACAACCGTCAGGTCGATTCGATCGTCGACGAGATCGAGGAGAAGGTCGCCGAGGCTTGCGGCGAGCACCCGTTCTCCATCGAGGGTCGCGAGCAGAAGACCTGGATGCTCATGGACTACGGTTCGGTCGTCGTCCACGTCTTCACCCCCGAGCCCCGCGACTTCTACCGCCTCGAGAAACTCTGGGGCGACGCCCCCCAGCTCCCCCTCGACCTCCTCTAGGGTTTTTGGGGCCGGTGCTATTTTAGCTACCCTCTACCGTTCGCCGGGCAGTTGCGGCTTTCCGCAGCTGCCCGGCTTTCTTTTGCTCAAAAGTAGTTAATTTGGGACGGGGCTTTTTTAGCTACTACATACCGTTCGCCGAACGATGTGATTTGTCGCCCGCATCATGGTTTTTTCGCCTTCAGCTCGGGTAACGTATTTGTTATCTGCAAAGGAGGAGATGCGTATGACTCGGACCGCGCGAGAGATCTCTGTGTATGGCTTTTACCATGTCGTCCAAAAGGGCTGTGGCGATCAGCTTATATTTGAGGATACTGAAGACCGGCTGTATTTAATTCGGCTGCTTGGTTCTAAATGTCGCAAGTTCGATGTCGATATTATTGCTTGGTGTCTTATGGACAACCATATCCATTTGCTACTGGATGACGAGCATGTCCATCTAAGCGATTGCATGCATTCGATTACGACGGCATATGCCATGTACTTCAATGCCAAGACGGGGCGGAAGGGTCCGGTTTTCCAAGACCGATTTAAGAGCGTGCCGATTCTCGATGATGACCAGTTGCTTAATTGCGTGAGATACATTCACGACAATCCCGCGAAGGCGCGGATTGGAACTGCTTCACTGTATCGATGGAGCAGCTTTAGTGAGTATATGGGCCATCCTTGCATCTGTAAGACTGATTGCGTGCTCAACTTGCTTGGCGACTCTCAAAGATTCTTTGCTTTTAGTACTTCTGGCGAACCTAATCGTTATTGCTTCCGTGATGGCGCTCATGTGAGTGACGCGGATGCGCTGGAGTTTGCGCAGGCGCTACTTAAGCCGTACGAGCCTCATCACCTTAAATCTTTGCCTAAAACCGTGTGCGATAACTACATTCGCGCGCTTAAGAGCGAGGGCTTTTCGATAAAGCAAATCGTGCGTCTCACGGGCATTGGCCATTGCACTATTCAAAAGGTCAAAGTCGAAAAGTAGCCAATTTGGGACGGGGCTATTTTGACCACTTTTGGATGTGCTGGCTTGGGGGGGGGTATTTTTGGGGGGGGGTTAAAAAAGGGGGTTGTGGGGGGTATAGGAAGGGCGTTTTGTGGTGGGGCAAAATATTTTGTTTTGTGACGGGGTTAAAAAGACTGCTTTTGTCCGTGTAAAAGCAGGCAGTTTTCATCATGCGCAAAAGTAGTCTTTTTAGCCCCGTCCCAAATTAGCTACCCCGTCTGTCAATCAGTCAAATCGTTCGCGCTATCAGCTGGGTAGCTAAAAGAGCCCCGTCCCAAAAAGACTACTTTTGTCCAAAAGCAATTAATCGTTGAAGCGGGATTGGCGGCCGAAGGATAGGGCGGTGTCGCCGAATTTGTCTCGGACGGCATCGATGGCGACGGAGAGGTCGCGTCGGTCGCTGGACTGGGCTCCGCGGTCGTCGACCTCGCAGAACAGGTCGGTCTGGATACCGCCCTGGTGGTTGAAGTCGCTCATGCCGATGCCTGCCAGGCGCACGTGCATGCCTTCCTGCCAGATGTTGTCGAGCAGCTCGAGTGCTACTGCCACAAAGATATTCTCATCGTCGGTAGGGTGGGGAAGCCTGCGCTGTGCCGTGCGTCCGCTGCCGTAAGAGTATTTGAGCTTGAGCGTCACGGTGCCGCCCGTCAGCCCCTGGCGGCGCAGGCGGCGCCCAACAGACTCGCCCAGTAGTGCAATCGCCGCCACAATGTCTCCGCGCTCGGTCAAATCCTTGGCAAAGGTGCGCTCATTGCTCACTGATTTGATCTCGCGCTCCTCATCCAGACTTGTGACCTCGGAAACCTCGAGACCCAGCGCACGTTGGCGCATACGCTCGCCGTTGACGCCAAAGATTGCAGCCAGGGTGGACTCCGGCGCGCGTGAAAGCTCACCCAGCGTATAGATGCGCATGCGGCGCAGCCGCTCCTCGGCCGACCGCCCGATGCCGCTCATGGCAGACACCGGCAGCGCGGCCAAAAATCGCTGCTCCGTGCCGGGGCGCACAATGGTCAGGCCAAAGGGCTTGTCGCGCTCGCTTGCAATCTTGGCCACCGTCTTGTTGCAGCCCACGCCAATGGAGCACGTCACTCCCAGCTCTGCCACGCGATCGCTTATACGCCGCGCAACCAGCAGCGGGTCTTCGGGCGCAAAGCGACCCGGTGTGATATCGATGAAGGCTTCGTCGATGGATACGCGCTCAACGCGCGGGGTCTCGTCGGCGAGAATCGCCATAACCTGCGCGCTTACCTCGCGGTAGCGATCAAAGTGCCCGTGCGTCCAAATGGCTTGCGGGCACAAGCGCCGTGCCTCGGCTGAGGGCATGGCGGAGTGCACGCCAAAGCGACGTGCCTCATACGAACACGTGGACACGACGCCACGCGAATCGGCGTCTCCGCCCACGATGAGCGGCTTTCCGCGCCATTCGGGATGATCGAGCATCTCCACGCTCGCAAAAAACGCATCAAGGTCCATCAGACCCACCGCCGGACCCGTCCAGGGAGGCGGCGTGACGCCCATGGCATCCTCATAACCGTATGTATGTTCGCGTCTTTCCATGTCATGAGTATACCGCGCAGCTCATGTGGGGTGCGTGTATGTGCTTGCAAATCCCGAATTCTTGTCTAAGATATGGATTTGCCCTCGACTACACCGAAGAAGTTGGTCTCACGGACTTCACCTGCCCGCGTCGATGGCGTATTATGTTCAACTGTTTGTTTGTAGTTGCAGCCTAAAGCTGCTTGGTTGGAGGAGTTTCCTTTGGCAGTCAAGATTCGCCTTGCTCGTCACGGCGCTAAGAAGCGTCCGTACTACCGTGTCGTCGTCGCCGATTCCCGCGCCCCGCGTGACGGTCGTATCATCGAGGAGGTTGGCCGCTACAACCCGATGACCGCCCCCAAGACCATCAACCTTGACCTCGAGAAGATCGCCGACTGGCAGTCCAAGGGCGCTCAGCTCACCGACGCCGTCGCCGCTCTGGTCAAGGCCGCCAACGAGGGCGAGAAGACCGAGACCGTCGTCAAGAAGTCCAAGAAGCAGCTCGCCAAAGAGGCCGAGGCCGCTAAGGCTGCCGCTGAGGCCGCTGAGGGCGCCGAGGAGTAAATCGTGCCTGAGGTTGACGCTGCACAGCTCGAGGGTGAGGCAATGCTCTCAGATCGCATCGCCGATCTCGTCGAATATCTCGTTGTTCAGATCGTCGACGACCCGGATTCCGTGAGCCTTGAGGTCATCGATGGTGACGACGCCTCTACGATTGAGGTTTCGGTCGCCGAGGATGACGTCGCTAAGGTCATCGGCCGTCGTGGCCGTACCATCAAGGCCATTCGCACGCTCGCCCGTGCACTGGCCGCTCGCCTCGACACTGCTGTCGAGGTAGAGGTTCTGGGCTAGGACCTTGAGGTCCCAGTACAAAAACATCGCCCGTGTGGTCAAGCCGCACGGAAGGAAGGGGGAGGTCCTCGCGCAGCCGCTGCGGGGGCTTCCTTCTGTATTAGAGCCGGGTATGCGCGTCGCCCTGACGCCGCCGGCGCTCAAGCGCGACCGCTTTTGCACGGTCGTATCCGTCACCGATACGGGCGATGGCGATCTGGTCTCGTTTGAGGGCATTGACGATTTGACGGCCGCCGAGGGCATCACGGGATGCTACGTGCTGGCAAATCGTGACGACTTTGAGCTCGATTCGCTTGACGCTGCCTATACCGACCTGATGGGTCGCGAGGTGGTCGACGAGCGCTTCGGTTCGCTCGGCACGATCGTCGAGATTATGTCGACGCCCGCTAACGATGTTTGGGTTGTCGAGGGTGATCGGTACGGCGAGGTACTGATTCCCGTGATCGAGCAGGTCGTGCTCGATCTTCCCGACACAGGAACAATTTCCGTCCACGTTATGGACGGCCTGATCGATATGGACAAGTAGGGAGGAAAACATGCTGATCGAGACCCTTTCGGTCTTTCCCGAGATGTTTGAGCCCGTCATGTCCACGTCGATCTTGGGCCGCGCCCGCAAGGCCGGCCTTTTTGATTTTAAGGCGTATAACCTGCGCGACTGGACGCACGACCGCCATCGTACCGTCGATGACGAGCCGTACGGCGGCGGGCAGGGCATGCTCATGAAGGTCGAGCCTATCGCAGAGGCCATCGAAGCCATTAGCGCAGAGGGTCCCAAGCCCACTGTGGTGTTCTTTACCCCCTGTGGCGAGCCTTTTACGCAGCATGTGGCCGAGCGCCTGCTCAAAAACGAGCGCCTGCTGTTTGTGTGCAGTCGCTACGAAGGCGTCGACGAGCGCGCGTATGCGTATGCCGACGAGCGTCTGTCGATCGGCGACTATGTGCTTACGGGTGGCGAGCTACCCGCCATGGTCGTTGCCGATGCCGTCGTACGCCTCATCCCCGGCGCCCTGGGCGACGAGATGAGCAACGTGGACGAGTCGTTCTCGACCGCCGAGGACGGAGGCCTGCTCGAGTATGCGCAGTACACTCGCCCTGCTGAATTCAACGGCGAGGGCGTGCCGCCGGTGCTCGTGAGCGGTGACCATGCCAAGGTTGACGCCTGGCGCCGTAAGAATGCCATCGAGCGCACCTGCCGCTGGCGTCCCGACCTGATCGAGACGGCACGGCTTACGCCCCAGGAGCGCGCATACGCGCAGGAGATCCTTGACGCTTCGTATTCGCAGAGCGAGGAGTGAGTATGGTTCCTACGCAACATTCCGCGTTGAGGGGCGCTTTTGAGTGGATCGCGGTCATCGCGATCGCTCTTGTGGCCACCTTCCTGATCCGCACCTTTGTGGTCGAGCCCTTTGTGGTCCCCACCGGCTCTATGGAGGACACAATCGAGATTGGTGACCAGATCCTGGCGCAAAAGGTGAGCCTCGAGCTCGGTCAGCCCGTCAAGCAGGGCGATATCGTGGTGTTTCACAACCCCGATGGCACCTCGGAGCATGATGTTCTTGTCAAGCGCGTTATTGCCACGGCCGGCCAGACGGTCGACCTGCAGGACGGCAAGGTGGTCGTTGACGGCCAAGCGCTTGACGAGGGTTATACGACGGGCATGAGCTGGCCGCTTTCGGTCCAAGCGCCCGGCGCCCAGGTGAGCTATCCCTACACCGTCCCCGATGACTGTGTGTGGGTGATGGGCGACAACCGAGAGAACTCAGCCGACTCTCGCTATTTTGGGCCGGTCGACCGCTCCGATTTAATGGCCGTGGCACTCGTTCGCTACTGGCCGCTCAACCGCATCGGCGCTATCGACTAAAAACCGCTATAGTACAGTACCTAACCGTGTAATCGTTTCGACGAGGGGATATTAGAGGCATGAACGCTTCATCGCTTTCCTTCCAAGACATCATCCTGCGCCTCCAGCAGTACTGGGGCGAGCAGGGCTGCGTCATTATGCAGCCTTATGACTCCGAGGTCGGTGCCGGTACCTTCCATACCGCGACCACGCTGCGCTCGCTCGGTCCCGCCGAGTGGCGCACCTGCTATGCGCAGCCTTGCCGCCGTCCCGCCGACGGCCGCTACGGCGAGAACCCCAACCGCATGCAGCACTACTATCAGTTCCAGGTGCTCATCAAGCCCTCGCCGGTCAACGCCCAGGAGCTCTACCTGGGTTCGCTGGCCGCCATTGGCCTGGACCCCAACGACCATGACGTCCGCTTTGTCGAGGACGACTGGGAGAGCCCGACCCTGGGCGCCTGGGGCCTTGGCTGGGAGGTTTGGCTCAACGGCATGGAGGTCACGCAGTTTACGTACTTCCAGCAGGTGGGCGGCATCGAGGTCGACCCCGTGCCCGTCGAGATCACCTACGGCCTGGAGCGTATCGCCATGTATGCCCAGGGCGTCAACTCCGTCTACGACCTGGTGTGGAGCTACCTGCCCGACGGCACGCCCATGACCTACGGCGACGTGTTCTTGGAGAATGAGCGCGAGTTCAGTGCTTATAACTTTGAGGTCGCCAACGTCGAGATGATGCGTCAGAAGTTTGACGACTACGAGGCCGAGTGCCATTCCTGCCTGGAGCGAAAGCTGCCGCTGCCGGCGTACGACTGTGTCATGAAGTGCAGCCACGCCTTCAACCTGCTCGATGCCCGCGGTGCCCTATCCGCGGTCGAGCGTGCCAACTACATCCTGCGCGTCCGCGCCGTCGCCAAGGCGTGCTGCGAGGCCTACATGGCCGAGGTCGCCGGAGTCAACGAGAATGCCGACCAGGAAGGCGAGGTGGCGTAAGCCATGGCAGACGCTAAGGATTTCCTGTTTGAGATTGGTACGGAGGAAATGCCCTCCGCACCGTTGAACAATGCCGTCAAGCAGCTTGGCACCATGATCGCCAAGGGCCTCGACGAGGCCGGTCTGGCCCATGGCGAGGTCCGCGTGATCTCGAGCCCGCGTCGTCTGGCTGCGCTCGTGGCCGATGTCGCCACTGCGACCGATGAGGTCCATGAGGTCAAGCGCGGTCCCGCGGCAAACATTGCCTTCGATGCCGACGGCAACGCCACCAAGGCCGCCCAGGGCTTCGCCCGCAAGTGCGGTGTGGCTGCCGAGGACCTGGTTCGACGCGAGGACACTGACGGTCGCGAGTATGTGTTCGCCGAGAAGAACATTCCCTCCGCACCGGCTACGCCGATTCTGACCGCTCTGTGCGAGAAGACTATTGCCGGCCTGCAGTGGCCCAACTACCGCAGCCAGCGCTGGGGCCACGAGCACGCGACCTTTGTTCGTCCGGTCCGTTGGATCTGCTGCCTTTTGGGCGAGGATGTTGTTCCCGTGTCGTTTGCCGACGTGACGAGTGGCAACACCACGCGTGGTCATCGCGTACTTGGCCCTGGTGACCACGTTGTCGCCAGCCCCGCCGTCTACGAGCAGGTGCTCGAGGACGCCGGCGTGCTCTCTGCTGAGCGTCGTCGCGAGGCGATTCTCGCCGGTATCGCCGAGGTCGAGGCTGCCCGTCCCGGCTGCCATGTCGATACGCCTAAGAAGGTTTTCGAGGAGGTTATCAACCTCTGCGAGTGGCCGACGGTGCTCGTCGGTACTTTCGACGAGGAGTTCCTCAAGGTCCCGCACGAGATTATCTGCGAGTCCATGCTCACCAACCAGCGCTACTTCCCGATCTATGACGGCGAGGGCAAGCTCACGCGTGAGTTCGTGGTCGTCTCCAACAGCAAGCCCGAGAATGCCGAGCGCGTGATCGACGGCAACGAGCGCGTCGTGCGCGCCCGTCTAGACGACGCTAAGTTCTTCTACGAGGAGGACCTGAAGATCTCCCTCGACGAGTTCCGCGAGCGTCTGGCCAAGGTTGCCTTCCAGGAGAAGCTCGGCAGCGTGCTCGCCAAGTCCGAGCGCATCGAGCAGCTCGCGCTCGCTATTGCCCGCGAGGCTCATCTGGGCGCCCATCTTGCCGCCGACGCTGCTCGCGCCGCGCACCTGTGCAAGGCCGACCTGGTGTCCAACGCCGTCGTCGAGTTCACGAGTCAGCAGGGCGTGATGGGCGGTTACTACGCCACCGCGATGGGGGAGAACGACGAGGTCGCCCACGCCATTCGCGATCACTATCGTCCCCGTTTTGCCGGTGACGAGCTGCCTGAGGGCACCGCTGGCTGCATCGTGGCCTGCGCCGACAAGCTTGATACCATCGCCGGTATCTTTGCCATCGGCGAGCCCCCGACTGGCTCCTCCGATCCCTACGCGCTGCGTCGTGCCGCTATCGGTATCATCAACATCCTGCGCGACCGTCTGCCGATCGATCCCACGTCGCTCATCGACTTTGCGCTCGAGCTCTATAGCGAGCAGGGCATTGAGTTCGACGCCGCCGAGGTCGCCCAGCAGGTTCGTGACTTCTTCCATGGCCGCCTGGTGAGCATGGCCCGCGACGAAAAGATCCCGGCCGATACCGTTGCCGCCGTCTCCGCGGTGCACATTATCGCCCCGTCCGTCTTCTTCGCCCGCTGCGCCGCCCTCGACGAGGCCCGCAAGAACGACGCTGAGACGTTCGACAACCTGGCGACCGCCTATGCCCGCGCCGCGCATATCTCCAAGCCTGAGCTTGGTGCGGAGTATGACCGCAGCCTGATGGGCGAGGTCGAGCTCGCGCTCGCCGACGCCTCCGAGGCCGCTCAGACCGCTGTCGATGCCGCCCTTGCTGTCGAGGACTACCCGGCCGCATTTGCCGCCCTCGCCGCCCTGCGCGCGCCCATCGACCGTTTCTTCGATGAGGTCATGGTCATGGACAAAGACGAGCAGCTTCGCGATAATCGCCTTAAGCTGCTCAACCGCTTCGAGGCCGTTTTCTCCGGCATTGCCAACATCGGTGAGCTTGCCCGCAAAAAGTAAGCCAGCCTGCGCATAAGCGCAAAAGGAGCCCCGCATGGATTGCCCGGTCACCGCTCGTCCCACCGTTATCGTTATCTCCGACTCGCTCGGCGATACCGCTTGTGAGGTGGTGCTTGCGGCGTCCGGGCAATTTGATGTAGGGGCTTTTCGCGTTTTGCGCCTGCCTAAGGTGACCTCCGTGGAGCAGGTCAAGTCATTTGTGGGGCCGCGCGTCGATGCCGACCATCGCGATATCGCCGTGTTCCACACCATCGTCGATCCGGCGCTTCGCGCCCGCGTGCTCGATTATTTGGGCATGCTGCACATTCGCTCGGTCGACCTGATCGGTCCGACGCTCGCCGTATTGTCGTCGCTCATCGGTGTGCCGCCCAAAGGCGTTGCGGGCGTGATTCACAAGACCGACGATCGGTATTTCCATCGTATCGAGGCCATGGAGTATTTCGTTGAGCACGATGACGGTCGTGGTTGTGACGATCTGTCGGGTGCCGATATCGTGCTGCTGGGTGTGTCGCGTACATCCAAGACGCCGCTGTCGATGTATTTAGCCTATCAGGGCTACAAGGTCGCCAATGTTCCGTTGGCGCATGGCATGGAGCCGCCCAAGTCGATTTACGAGGTTGACCCGATGCGCCTGTTCGGCTTGATTTCGACCGTCGATGTGATTTCCGAGATTCGCGATAGCCGCTTGGGCGATGACTACGCCCGTGCCGTTGCCGGCTCCTATGCCGAGCCCGAGAGCGTGCGCGGCGAGCTTGAGGAAGCTCGTGCCCTCATGAAGCGCTTAGGCTGCTTTGTTGTGCGTACCGACGGCAAAGCCATCGAGGAAAGCGCTGCCGAGATCATTGCTCACCTCGAAGAGATTCAAGAGGCAAGAGCCCGCCGTGCCGCCCGTCGCGTTCAACAAAAGTAGCTCACTTGGGACAAGGTTGTTTGGGTAGCTAATTTGGGACGGGGCTCTTTTAGCTAACCAAAGAGAATACTTGGAAATAATGCTGATAAATGGTAAAGCGATTTAGCAAAAACATCGCATCCGACCTGCACTTTCCTTGTAGTGGTATCTTCATAAGGTAACCACCTTTACCTACCGTTTACCGCCGGTTTTAGCACGTTTACCAAACCGCGCACCCTCTGCTCAAGCCTGTCCAAAACCCGCCGTATAGTTCCCTCACGGCCCACATCCGGTGGGCCGATTCGTTACCACGGTCGTGCGCGAGAGCGCATGGAAGGGGAAGTATCGTGAGCGATTGCAAGAGGGTTTACCGTTTTGGAACCGACGCCCAGGGCACCTGTGTCACCGAGGGCGACAAGTCCATGAACTTCGTGCTTGGCGGCAAAGGCGCAAACCTTGCCGAGATGAGCCGCATCGGCCTGCCGGTTCCCGGTGGCTTTACCATTACTTGCCAGACCTGTGTCGAGTATTCCGGTGCCGGTAACGTCTGGCCCGAGGGCGCACTCGATGAGATCGTTGCCGCCGAGGCCGACCTCGAGGCCCGCTGCGGCAAGAAGCTCGGCGACGCCTCCGACCCGCTGCTCGTGTCGGTTCGCTCGGGCGCTCCGTTCTCTATGCCCGGCATGATGGACACGGTCCTCAACCTGGGCCTTAACGACGATTCCGTTCAGGGCCTTATCGCCCAGACGCAAAACCCGCGCTTTGCCTGGGATAGCTACCGCCGGTTTATCCAGATGTTCTCCAACGTCGTCATGGGCGTCGACGCCGACCTGTTCGAGAACGCTCTGACCCAGGCACGCCTGGTCGCCGGCGTTCGCGTCGATTCCGAGCTTTCGGCCGAGGACCTGCAGGAGCTCGTCGAGACCTTCAAGGGCCTCTTCTCCGAGAACGTCGAGGCCGCCCTGTATCCCGAGCTCGAGGTTGTCGATGGCAAGCCTGTCTTCCCTCACGACCCGGAGCTCCAGTTGCGCCTTGCCATCCAAGCCGTCTTTGGCAGCTGGATGAACGAGCGTGCGTGCATCTACCGCAAGCAGCATGCTATCTCCGACGAGCTCGGTACCGCCGTCAACGTGCAGGCCATGGCTTTTGGTAATAAGGGCGAGACCTCCGCCACCGGCGTTGCCTTTACGCGCAACCCGGCCGACGGCACTAAGGAGTTCTACGGCGACTTTCTGGTGAACGCCCAGGGCGAGGACGTTGTCGCCGGCATCCGCAACACCGAGCCCATCGCCGACCTCAAGACCACCCCGGGCCTCGAGTCTGCAGGTGAGGAGCTCGAGCGCGTGTTCCTGACGCTCGAGGATCACTATCGCGATATGTGCGATATCGAGTTCACCATCGAGCAGGGTAAGCTCTGGATGCTCCAGACTCGCGTGGGCAAGCGCACCGCTACCGCCGCCCTGCGTATCGCCATCGAGATGGTCGAGGAGGGCCTGATCACCCGTGAGGAGGCCGTGAGCCGCATCGACCCCGCACAGCTCGACCAGCTCCTGCACCCGCAGTTCGACGCCTCCAAGAAGTACGAGGCGCTGGCCAGCGGTCTGAACGCCAGCCCCGGTGCCGCCGTGGGCGAGGTCGTGTTCTCGAGCGATGACGCCGTTGCACGTTCCGCCGAGGGGCATAAAGTCATTTTGGTTCGCTGGGAGACCAACCCCGACGACCTGAAGGGCATGGTCGCCGCCGAGGGCATCCTGACCAGCCACGGTGGCAAGACGAGCCATGCCGCCGTTATCGCCCGCGGCATGGGTACGCCCTGCGTTTGCGGCGTTGAGCGCTTCCACATTGACGCGGCAGAGAAGGTCGTGCGCATCGAGGGCAGCGACCGCGTGCTGCGCGAGGGCGATGTCATCTCCATCGACGGCACCCAGGGTATCGTCGTCGACGGCGCGGTCGACCTGGTCTCTGCAGAGCTCACCGGCGATCTGGACACCATCCTGTCCTGGGCCGACGAGATTCGCCTGGACGAGACCTGTGGTCATGCCAACCATGTGCGCGTCAACGCCGACAATCCCGAGGATGCCGAGCTTGCCCTCGAGTTTGGTGCCGAGGCCATCGGTCTATGCCGCACCGAGCACATGTTCCTGGGTGACCGTAAGAACATCATCCAGAGCTTTATTCTGTCCGATGATGAGGCCGTGAAGCAGCAGGCCCTGGCCGACCTGCTCAAGGTTCAGACCGAGGACTTCCTGGCGATGTTCAAGACCATGTCCAGTCGCGATGTGGTCGTTCGCCTGCTCGATCCGCCGCTTCATGAATTCCTGGATAATCCTCGCGAGCTCGAGGTCGCCATCACCAAGAAGGAGGCCGCCGGTGCCAGCGAGGAAGAGCTTGCCGCCCTGCGTGCCCGCCTGCGCCGTATCGACGGCATGGTCGAGTCCAACCCGATGCTCGGCCTGCGCGGCGTGCGCCTGTCCGTCGTCTTTGGCGATCTGCCGCTCATGCAGGTCCGTGCCGTCGCAACGGCTGCCGCCCGCCTCATTAAGGAAGGCGTCGATCCGCGCCCCGAGATTATGGTCCCGCTCGTTTCCATTACGGCCGAGCATGTCCAGACCCGCGAGGTCATCGAGCACGTGATCGCCGAGGTTTCCGCCGAAGAAGGCGTCGAGCTCAATATTCCCGTGGGCACGATGCTCGAGCTGCCACGCGCCTGCATGGTCGCCGACGATATCGCCCAGCATGCCGACTTCTTCTGCTTTGGCACCAATGACCTCACCCAGACGACCTTTGGCTTCTCGCGCGACGACGCCGAGGCCAAGTTCATCCCGCTGTACATGCATAAGAAGATCCTGAAGGACAACCCCTTCGAGACCATCGACGCGGCGGTACTGGAGCTGGTGCGCATGGCCGTCGAGAAGGGTCGCGCCACCAACCCCGACATGCACTTTGGCGTGTGCGGCGAGCACGGCGGCGACCCCAAGTCCATTAAGGGCCTGTTCAACGTGGCCGACGTGGACTACGTGTCCTGCTCGCCCTATCGCGTGCCCCTCGCACGTCTTGCGGCCGCCCAGGCCAAGCTCGAGGCGAAGCGCTCCGCGTAACGTTTTGGGTCTAGATGCCTAGTGTAGCCCCCCTTCATGCCGCCTGTCTCATTCTCGAGCGGGCGGTTATCATGTGCGGGTTTTGTCTTTTTGTCTGCGTAAAAAATTGTTCTTGCAGCAGAAACCCGCGCGTGTATACTCGAATACGTTTGTTCAACTACGTGCCGGCCAAGGTGGTACGGCACCTCTAGAAGAGTAAGGAATTGCACATGGATTACATCCGCGCAATCGAGCGTCAGCAGATCCGCGAGGACATTCCTCAGGTTCGCGTCGCCGACAACGTCAAGGTTCACTACCGCATTAAGGAAGGCGACCGCGAGCGCATCCAGGTCTTCCAGGGCGACGTCATCCGCATGGCCGGCGCCGGTGCCCGCGAGACCTTCACCGTCCGCAAGATGTCCTTCGGTGTCGGTGTTGAGCGTACCTTCCCGCTTCACAGCCCCAAGATCGCCAAGCTCGAGGTCGTTCGTCATGGTCGCGTCCGTCGCGCCAAGCTGTACTACCTCCGCGACAAGGTGGGCAAGGCTGCTCGCATCCCCGAGAAGCGCTAAGAAGATCGCAGCGTCTGTCCACTCGTTTGGACACAAGGGTCACCTTCGGGTGGCCCTTCTTTTTATCTGATTTGCATGCAAGGAGGGCCTGGTATGGCCAACATGACGAGCTCGGTTTCGGCATCGCAGGTTGCCGGTGAGTTGGCGAGCGCTACGTTTGAGGAGATTCCCGCCCTCGTGGAGCATTATCGCGAGGACCCGCGCCAGCAGGTGATCAAGGCTTGTGAACGCGCCCTCAAACGCCATGCCAAAGAGCTTGCCGCGCGCGAGCGCGTCAA